>CANQSD010000157.1 GCA_947626385.1 uncultured Oscillospiraceae bacterium
TCTGGTGCTTCCCCCGTTTCAGCTTCAGCTTCGGCCGGTAGGCGAGGTAAGAGACGGCGAGGAAGACGGCGGCGCAGGCGAGGGTTATCTTCCAGCCCAGGGAGAAGGCGGCGTTTTCGTAGCGGAAGGAGACGGTGTGCAGGCCCGCGGTGACGGGCAGGGCCATCATGCAGCCGCCCACCAGCACGGGATCTGTGTCCTCCCCGTCCACCTGGGCGCGCCAGTTGCCGTCATCGGCCACGCTTATGTAGAGAAGGCCGTCCCGGTCGCAGTCGGCAACGCCCTCAAAGCTCGTGGTGTCGAAGTCGATGAGCTCCAGCGTGGAGGCGGACAGGACGCCGTAGGCCCGGTCGAAAACCTCCTTGTCCAGAATGGCGGCCTTCACGACCATGGAGCCGCGGGTATTGGCGCCGCAGGACATCCGGATCCTGACCTCGTCCCCCGGCTCCACCTGGGCCACGGAGAGCATCTGGGGCAGGGAATACGACTCGTTGGCCAGCTCCACGTCGTTTTTGTAAAGGCGGAAGCTGTTGCGCGCCGAGAGGTTCAGATGGACGCAGAAAAGCCCCGCCCTGTTGGCGGTGTAGGTGAAGGTGACCGCGCCGCTTTCGCCGTCGCAGGTGTAGTAGCAGTAGCGGCTGGCGGGGGAGGGGGTGATCTCCGGCCCGCCGGTGGCGTCGATGGTAAGGCCGGAGGTGGGGACGAGATGCCAGACGGGAGCTTCCACGCCGGAGGCGGCGGTGAGCAGGTCGTTCTGGAAGAGGAAGGGGTCGGCCGTGAGGTCAAATTCCACCTCGCCCAGGGCGCTGTCCGCCAGAAAGCCCAGGGGGAGATAGGCGTTATTTTGAAGGAGCGTCACGTTCCCGAAGGTCCGCACCGGGGAGAAGTAGTCGTTTTCCTTGACGATCCCCTCCCGCTCGATCATGTATTTGAGGTCCAGAAACAGGTTGGAGACGGGGGAGCTCTCCTCAAAATAGTAGCGGTTATAGTTGTCCTGGGCCCCGTAGCCCAAAGCCCGCATGAAGTTGGTCACCCGGACGTTGGCGGAGCTTGTGAAGGTGGAGATGCCGTTGTAGCCCAGAAGCGCCCCGTCGTTGAGGGCCTGGGAGTGGGAGGTCTCCGCGCGGTAGAAGGGCGTGTCCGCCTCCAGCTCCTTCATGGCCGCCACGGCGGCGACGGTGTTCTCCTTGCCCCGGGGGTAGGCGGAGACGTCGGTGCCGGGGAAAAAGCGGCCGAAGTTGGCGATGTTCGCGGCGATCTCCACCCCCATGACCGCCAGAAGCACGGCGGAGGTGATGCGCCGGCGCCTTTCAAGGAACCGCAGGGCCTCGGGGTCCGGCCCGGACTCCGCCTCCGGCTCCTCCGCCGGTCCCTCCACGGCCCCGTCCCCGGCCTCCCCGGCCGGTTCGACCGTCTCCACAGCCTCAGCCGCTTCGTCCGCCTCGACGGCCTCGGGCTTTCCCCGGCTGGGGCTTTGCAGGAGCACGTAGGCCAGGAGAACGCCGATGTACAGGATGAAGAATCCCAGATTATAGGCGACGAACACCGGGTCCCCCTGGTGCTCCCCGGCGGCGAGGATCAACAGCGCCAGAAGGCCGGAGACGCCGATCTGCCAAAGCCGGAACCGCTCCCGCGCAAGGTACGCCCGGTAAGCCATATAGAGGAGCACGAAGCTGAAGAGGAAGCTGAACCGATAGGGGATCATGTTGGTGAAGTGGAACCCGTGCCAAATGTAGTCCAGCTTCCGGATGATGAAGCTGACCATGAAGAAGAGGAGCAGCAGCACCGAGCAGACCTTGTCCCGGAGCTTTACCTCCCCGGAGGTGAGGAAGAGGAAGGCCAGAATGACGGTCCCCACGCCGCAGTAGAGGTTGGGAAGGCCCTCCATGAAGGTCGTCTCCACCCCGCCGGCCATGTTCCCCGCCACGGTGCGCATGGCGGAGAGCAGTCCCCGCCAGGTGTTCTCGTCGGCGATGTTCAGGGTGAACTCCTTGGGGAAGTTGTTGACGCTGGAGTAGGTGTTCTGGAGAGCCGCCAGCGCGGGCAGCTCCAGGATAGCCGTCATGCCGATGGCGAGGACGGAGAAGAAGCCGATGCGGACAAAATCCGCAAGCAGCCGCTTGAACCCCCGAAAGCGGCAGATCTCATAGCAGAAGAAGGAGAGGAACACAAAAATGCAGGTGAAAAAGCCGATGTAATAGTTGGCGTAGACGGACAGAAAGAGCGTGACGGTGTAGAGGAAAAATTTTTTGTCCCGTAAAAGCGCCACCGTCCCCAGCGCCACCAGGGGCAGGAGGGCGAAGGTGTCCAGCCACATCACGTTCCACTGGTATCCCAGGGCCCAGGCGCACAGCGCGTAAAAGGTCCCGAAGAGGGCGATGGAGAAGTCGTCGCGCTCAAAAATTTTCTTGAGAAAGAGAGCGAAAAAGAGCCCCGCCAGCCCCAGCTTCAAGGGCACCAGAAGGGCGAAATACTCCAGCAGCCACCCCTCCGGCACCAGGACCGACAGCAGATTGAGGGGGGAGGCCAGGTAGTAGGAGATGAGGCCCAGATAGTCCACGCCCATCCCCACGCTCCAGTTATATAAAAGCCCCGTCCCCTTCCGGAGCGCCCCACGGAACGCCACGAAGAAGGGGAAATACTGGTAGTACATATCGGAGTAGAGCATGGTGAGGTCCCCGAAGGGCTCAAACGTGCGAATGGCCATGAAGATCAGCATCCCCAGGAGCGGGATGGCGAAGGCCAGGGCCAGATTGTTTGGTTTTCTCTTTTTCACTGCCGGACGGTTCATGACGCGCCTCCGTTGTCACAATTGCCCCTATTGTATCACGGTTTTCCCGCTTGGTAAAGAAAAAGAATGTGAACAAACGGAAAACCGGGCCGTATACTGGGCCGAGGAGGGATCCATATGCTCATACACATCGTCCGCCGGGGCGACACGCTCTGGTCCATCGCCCGGCAGTACGGCACATCGGTATCGCGCCTTCGCACCGACAACGGCCTCGCCGCCGACCAGGTCCTGGTAGTGGGCCAGGCGCTCATCGTGACGCTCCCCAGCGTCGTCCACACGGTGCGGCAGGGGGACACGCTCTGGTCCATCGCCCGCCGGTACGGCGTCACCGTGGTGGAGCTTTTGCAAAATAACCCGGAGCTCATCGGCAATACCGTCATCCGCCCCGGCCAGCAGCTCACCGTGCGCTTCCAGGGCGGCAAAATTCGGGACATCGTCACCCTGGGCTACGCCTACCCCAGCATCGCCCGCGCCACGCTCCAGAGGGCCCTGCCGTACCTCACCTACCTTGCTATCTTTACCTACGGCTTCCGGGAGACGGGGGCGCTCATCCCCGCCGAGGGCGACACGGCGCTCATCTCCCGGGCCTATGAGGTCAACACCGCGCCCATCCTGGTCTTCTCCAGCCTCGACGAGTCCGGCGGCTTCTCCACCGCCCGTGCCTCCCGGCTCTTTGCCGACGAGGAGCTCCAGACCACGGTGCTCACGAACCTCGCCGGGGTCATGGAGGAGAAGGGTTACGTGGGCGTGGACATGGACTTCGAGTACATCGCCCCGGAGGACGCGGAGGGGTATCAGAATTTCCTGCGCCGCGCCGTGGAGATCATGCGCCCCCGGGGCTTCACCGTCAGCGCGGACCTGGCGCCCAAGACCAGCGCCTCCCAGCAGGGCCTTCTCTACGAGGCCCACGACTACCCCGCCATCGGCTCCATCGTGGACCGGGTGCTGCTCATGACCTATGAATGGGGCTACACCTACGGCCCGCCTATGGCGGTGGCGCCCTTGGACCAGGTGCGGCGGGTGGTGCGCTACGCCGCCAGCGAGATCCCCGCGGCCAAGATCCTCATGGGCGTGCCCAATTACGGCTACGACTGGACGCTCCCCTACGAGCAGGGCATCTCCCGCGCGGAGAACATCGGCAACCAGGGCGCCGTCCTCCGCGCCGCCCGCTACGGCGCGGAGATCCGCTTCGACGACACGGCCCAGTCGCCGTACTTCGAGTACTACGCCGCCGGAAAAAAGCACATCGTCTGGTTCGAGGACGTGCGAAGCGTGGAGGCCAAGCTCTCCCTCGCCGACGAATTCGCCCTCCTCGGCGTCGGCTA
>CANQSD010000158.1 GCA_947626385.1 uncultured Oscillospiraceae bacterium
GTTCGTGACTGGGGTGAAGTCGTAACAAGGTAGCCGTATCGGAAGGTGCGGCTGGATCACCTCCTTTCTGGAAAATGCAAACAACTGTTTGCTGCTAAATACCCACACTTATCGGTTGTTGGATGACCCATCGAAGACCAAAAAAGGTTTGATGGTTGGGGTCTGTAGCTCAGCTGGTTAGAGCACCGTCTTGATAAGGCGGGGGTCGTTGGTTCGAGCCCAACTAGACCCACCAAACTTCCAATGCAATCAACCCAACGGGGGATTAGCTCAGCTGGGAGAGCACCTGCTTTGCAAGCAGGGGGTCGTCGGTTCGATCCCGTCATCCTCCACCAAACACCGGGTAAACACCAAGTTTTGCAAAAACTACGCAAAGCGCAATGTTAGAATACTTGGCTTACCAATACACAAGCACTCTTGCAAAGAGTGCTTGTGTATTGGAATTATCCAATAGGCTGTTCTTTAAAAATTCATAGAGTCGAAATCAGCGTTGCTGTGGAAACACTGTAAAAAGTGACCGTGCCACAGCAATGTAAATTTGATTGCGTCAAAACGAATTCAACTTTGAATTCAGTAATGACGAAAGTAGTTCTTAAGATAGTAATATCGAAGATACAAAATCGCATTACGGCATAACGCGTAAGGTGCAAGACCTTACCAGTCTTTGACTTTGGCGATGAATTCTTATAGTTTTTTAAACTATGAGAAATCAAAGTTATAGGGTCAAGTGACTAAGAGCATATGGTGGATGCCTTGGCGATGATAGGCGAAGAAAGACGTGATAGCCTGCGAAAAGCTTCGGGGAGCTGGCAAATAAGCTTTGATCCGGAGATCTCTGAATGGGGAAACCCACCCGCAAGGGTATCCATACCTGAATACATAGGGTATGGAAGCGAACCTGGAGAACTGAAACATCTAAGTACCCAGAGGAAAAGACATCAACCGAGATTCCCAAAGTAGTGGCGAGCGAAATGGGAAGAGCCTTCTAGAGATAGTCAGTTAATTAACAAAACGGTGTGGAAAAGCCGGCCATAGTGGGTGATAGCCCCGTATGTGAAAATTAATTGGTGGTACTAAGCTAGAGACAAGTAGGGCGGGGCACGAGAAACCCTGTCTGAATATGGGGGGACCATCCTCCAAGGCTAAATACTCATCATCGACCGATAGTGAACCAGTACCGTGAGGGAAAGGCGAAAAGAACCCCGGGAGGGGAGTGAAATAGATCCTGAAACCGTATGCTTACAAAAAGTAGGAGCCTCGAAAGGGGTGACTGCGTACCTTTTGTATAATGGGTCAGCGACTTACATTCAGTGGCAAGCTTAACCGAGTAGGGAAGGCGTAGAGAAATCGAGTCCGAATAGGGCGAATTAGTCGCTGGGTGTAGACCCGAAACCAAGTGATCTAACCATGGCCAGGATGAAGGTGCCGTAACAGGTACTGGAGGTCCGAACCGACTGATGTTGCAAAATCAGCGGATGAGCTGTGGTTAGGGGTGAAAGGCTAAACAAACTTGGAAATAGCTGGTTCTCTCCGAAAACTATTTAGGTAGTGCCTCAAGTATTACCTGCGGGGGTAGAGCACTGTTTTGGCTAGGGGGTCATGGCGACTTACCAAACCAAGGCAAACTCCGAATACCGCAGAGTACAGCTTGGGAGACAGAGCACCGGGTGCTAACGTCCGGACTCAAGAGGGAAACAACCCAGACCGCCAGCTAAGGTCCCTAAAACGGGCTAAGTGGGAAACGAAGTGGGAAGGCTTAGACAGTCAGGAGGTTGGCTTAGAAGCAGCCATCATTTAAAGAAAGCGTAATAGCTCACTGATCGAGTCGTCCTGCGCGGAAGATGTAACGGGGCTAAGCCAGTTACCGAAGCTGCGGATGTGCAATTTATTGCACGTGGTAGGAGAGCGTTCTGTAAGCCTGTGAAGGTGTCTGGAGACGGATGCTGGAGGTATCAGAAGTGCGAATGCTGACATGAGTAGCGTTAAAGGGGGTGAAAAGCCCCCTCGCCGTAAGCGCAAGGTTTCCTACGCAACGTTCATCGGCGTAGGGTGAGTCGGCCCCTAAGGCGAGGCAGAGATGCGTAGCTGATGGGAAACAGGTCAATATTCCTGTACCGCTCAATAGTGCGATGTGGGGACGAAGAAGGTTAGCTCAGCTGTCTGTTGGAATAGGCAGTTCAAGCTTGTAGCCGTGCTCGGTAGGCAAATCCGCCGAGCTTAGGTGAGGAGTGATAACGAGGGTGCATGCACCTGAAGTGAGTGATACCCTGCTTCCAGGAAAAGCCACTAAGCTTCAGCTATTGAGTGACCGTACCGCAAACCGACACTGGTGCGCGAGATGAGTATTCTAAGGCGCTTGAGAGAACTGCGGAGAAGGAACTCGGCAAATTGATACCGTAACTTCGGGAGAAGGTATGCCGCAAGTAGGTGAACTTGTACAAAGGGAGCCCAAAGCGGTTGCAATAAATCGGTGGCTGCGACTGTTTAATAAAAACACAGCACTCTGCAAACACGAAAGTGGACGTATAGGGTGTGACGCCTGCCCGGTGCTGGAAGATTAAATGATGGGGTGCAAGCTCTTGATCGAAGTCCCAGTAAACGGCGGCCGTAACTATAACGGTCCTAAGGTAGCGAAATTCCTTGTCGGGTAAGTTCCGACCTGCACGAATGGCGTAACGATGGCCACGCTGTCTCCTCCGCAGACTCAGCGAAGTTGAAATGTTTGTGATGATGCAATCTACCCGCGGAAAGACGGAAAGACCCCATGAACCTTTACTGTAGCTTTGTATTGGACTTTGAACGGATCTGTGTAGGATAGGTGGGAGGCTTTGAAGCCAGGACGCTAGTTCTGGTGGAGCCGACGTTGAAATACCACCCTGGTGCGTTTGAGGTTCTAACCTAGGTCCCTTATCGGGATCGGGGACAGTGCATGGTAGGCAGTTTGACTGGGGCGGTCTCCTCCCAAAGTGTAACGGAGGAGTTCGAAGGTACGCTAGTTACGGTCGGACATCGTGACGATAGTGCAATGGCATAAGCGTGCTTAACTGCGAGACTGACAAGTCGAGCAGATGCGAAAGCAGGACATAGTGATCCGGTGGTTCTGTATGGAAGGGCCATCGCTCAACGGATAAAAGGTACTCTGGGGATAACAGGCTGATACCGCCCAAGAGTTCATATCGACGGCGGTGTTTGGCACCTCGATGTCGGCTCATCTCATCCTGGGGCTGTAGCCGGTCCCAAGGGTATGGCTGTTCGCCATTTAAAGAGGTACGTGAGCTGGGTTTAAAACGTCGTGAGACAGTTTGGTCCCTATCTTCCGTGGGCGCTGCAGATTTGAGGAAGCCTGCTCCTAGTACGAGAGGACCGGAGTGGACACACCTCTGGTGTACCTGTTGTCACGCCAGTGGCATTGCAGGGTAGCTAAGTGTGGAAGAGATAAGCGCTGAAAGCATCTAAGCGCGAAACTCGTTTCAAGATGAGATCTGCCGGGAGCTTGACTCCCCTAAAGGGTCGTTGTAGACCACGACGTTGATAGGCTGGGTGTGCAAGTGCAGCAATGCATTGAGCTAACCAGTACTAATTGCCCGTGCGGCTTGACCCTATAACTTTGATGAAAAATCAAGCAAAGCAAAGACATTTATGCCCAATGAAGGCAAAGAAGAATTTGTCCTAAGCGCAATCGAATTTAGAAAAACAAAAACGCTGATACACAAAAACGACTCTATGAATTTATGTGCAGGCCCCAAGCAAACAAGCCAAGGCCAGTGCAGCAAAAGTTTATGCCTGATGACCATAGCGACCTGGAACCACTCCTTCCCATCCCGAACAGGACAGTGAAACAGGTCAGCGCCGATGATAGTGCGGGTTCCCGTGTGAAAGTAGGTCATCGTCAGGCTCTTATAGCAAAGCGTCCAGTAATACTTGTGCTGGGCGCTTTCTCTTCCCCTTGCAAAGGTGAAGAGAAAGCGTAATATGCGCTAAGCACAAAATATTGTGCTAGAATACAAAGCTTCGCTGATTGCAGCGGTGCTTAGAAGTTGCAAAACTTCTGTTTGAGATCTTTAACAAGATACAGCCGATAAGCG
>CANQSD010000159.1 GCA_947626385.1 uncultured Oscillospiraceae bacterium
GACACGGAAAAGGCCCTCCAGACCGAGTACCTGATCCTCACCGGCGACACCGTGGCCGTGCCCCACGCCCGCCAGGATGTTCTCTACCTCCTCCGGGCCCTGCGGGATGCCTACGCCGCGGAGCTTATGAACGCCGACGCCTACGACCGGGAGGCCCAGGCCCTTCCCGACTGCGCCCTGCGGCGCCTCTACCAGCGCCTGGCCCGCCGGGAACGCGCCCACGCCGCCGTCCTGCGGCGCATCATCGGCAGCACCATCGCATGACTATGCCCCGCCCCCGCCCAAACCCCGGGGGCGGGCCGCCAAGAGAGGCGGCCCCTACAGGGTTGCAAAAACTCAACTCGAGCATTTTTTCCGGCGGCATGTACGTCGGAAAAAATACCTTTTGTCACGCAAGTATTTCCTCAGGGGTCCCCGGCGGGCAAAGCCCGCTGGGGGGAGGAGGAGCGATGCCAGGCCTGAGGGCGACCTAAGGGAGCCCGAAGCAAAGCGGCATCAGCGACGACGAGGGCGCGCGCAGCGTGACAGCAGGGACCCCCGGCGTGAATTCCGCAGAATTCACGCCGGGGGTCCCGCACGTTTCCCCTTGGCGGGAAAGGCCGCAGGCCTTTTCCGCCAGACCAAAAAATCCTGAAATTTTTCCTGCATACGACTTGAAATATTGTGGGCGCGCTGATATAATATTACCGGTTTTTTGCGAGACAAAAAAATCTTAAAATTTTTATACGAGGAAGGATCACACAAATGGCTAAAAAGTATGTCTACCTGTTCTCCGAAGGCAACGCCAATATGCGTGAGCTCCTGGGCGGCAAGGGCGCGAACCTGGCCGAGATGACCAACATCGGTCTGCCTGTGCCCCAGGGCTTCACCATCACCACCGAGGCCTGCACCCAGTACTACGAGGACGGCCGCACCATTAACGACGAGATCATGGCTGAGGTCAATGAGTACGTCAAGAAGATGGAGGAGATGAACGGCAAGAAGTTCGGGGACCTCAAGAACCCCCTGCTCGTCTCCGTCCGCTCCGGCGCCCGCGCCTCCATGCCCGGCATGATGGACACCATCCTGAACCTCGGCCTCAACGACGACGTGGTCGCCGCCATGATCGCCGGCAACCCCGACCCCAAGTTCGAGCGGTTCGTCTACGACTCCTACCGCCGCTTCATCCAGATGTTCTCCGACGTGGTCATGGAGGTGGGCAAGAAGTACTTCGAGCAGCTCATCGACGAGATGAAGGAGCGCAAGGGCGTCAAGTACGACGTGGAGCTCACCGCCGCCGACCTCAAGGAGCTGGCCGAGGAGTTCAAGGCCGAGTACAAGAAGCAGCTGGGCCAGGACTTCCCCTCCGACCCCCAGGTCCAGCTTTACGAGGCCATCCGCGCGGTGTTCCGCAGCTGGGACAACCCCCGCGCCAACGTCTATCGCCGGGATAACGACATCCCCTACAGCTGGGGCACCGCCGTCAACGTCATGCCCATGGTGTTCGGCAACCTGAACAACAACTCCGGTACCGGCGTGGCCTTCACCCGTGACCCCGCCACCGGCGAGAAGAAGCTGATGGGCGAGTTCCTGGTCAACGCCCAGGGCGAGGACGTGGTCGCCGGCGTGCGCACCCCCATGCCCATCTCCCAGATGGCCGAGCAGTTCCCCGAGGCGTATGCCGACTTCGTGAAGGTCTGCGACACCCTGGAGAACCACTACCGCGACATGCAGGACATGGAGTTCACCGTGGAGAACGGCAAGCTCTACATGCTCCAGTGCCGCAACGGCAAGCGTACCGCCCCCGCCGCCCTGAAGATCGCCTGCGACCTGGTGGACGAGGGCATGATCGACGAGAAGAAGGCTGTCGCCATGATCGACCCCCGCAACCTCGACACCCTTCTCCATCCCCAGTTTGACCCCGCCGCCCTCAAGAAGGCCGAGGCCATCGGTAAGGGCCTTGGCGCCTCCCCCGGCGCCGCCTGCGGCAAGATCGTCTTCTCCGCCGAGGACGCCAAGGAGTGGAAGTCCCGCGGCGAGAAGGTCGTCCTCGTCCGTCTCGAGACCTCTCCCGAGGACATCGAGGGCATGAAGGCCGCCCAGGGCATCCTCACCGTGCGCGGCGGCATGACCTCCCACGCGGCCGTTGTGGCCCGCGGCATGGGCAAGTGCTGCGTCTCCGGCTGCGGCGAGATCAACATGGACGAGCAGAACAAGAAGTTCACCCTGGCCGGCAAGACCTATCACGAGGGCGACTTCATCTCCATCGACGGCTCCACCGGCAACATCTACGACGGGCTCATCCCCACCGTGGACGCCACCATCTCCGGCTACTTCGGACGGATCATGGGCTGGGCCGACAAGTACCGTAAGCTCAAGGTCCGCACCAACGCCGACACCCCCGCGGACGCCCGCAAGGCCCGTGAGCTGGGCGCCGAGGGCATCGGCCTTTGCCGCACCGAGCATATGTTCTTCGGCGAGGGCCGCATCGACGCCTTCCGCGAGATGATCTGCGCCGAGACGGTGGCCGAGCGCGAGGCCGCCCTGGCCAAGATCCTGCCCATGCAGCAGTCCGACTTCGAGGGCCTCTACGAGGCTCTGGAGGGCACCCCGGTCTGCATCCGGTTCCTCGATCCCCCGCTCCACGAGTTCGTCCCCACCGAGGAGGCCGACATCGAGCTTCTGGCGAAGGCCCAGGGCAAGAGCGTGGAGACCATCAAGGCCCTCATCGCCTCCCTCCACGAGTTCAACCCCATGATGGGCCACCGCGGCTGCCGTCTGGCCGTCACCTATCCCGAGATCGCCGTGATGCAGACCCGTGCCGTCATCCGCGCCGCCATCAACGTCCAGGCCAAGCACCCCGACTGGAACGTGGAGCCCGAGATCATGATCCCGCTGGTGGGCGAGGTCAAGGAGCTCAAGTACGTCAAGGACTTCGTGGTCAAGACCGCCGACGAGGAGATCGCCAAGGCCGGCGTTGCCCTTAAATATCAGGTGGGCACCATGATCGAGATCCCCCGCGCCGCCCTCACCGCCGACGACATCGCCCGCGAGGCCGACTTCTTCTGCTTCGGCACCAACGACCTCACCCAGATGACCTACGGCTTCAGCCGTGACGACGCCGGCAAGTTCCTGGGCGCTTACTACGACGCCAAGATTTTCGAGAATGACCCCTTCGCCAAGCTGGACCAGGTGGGCGTGGGCAAGCTCATGAAGATGGCCATCGAGCTGGGCCGTCCCGTGAATCCCAAGCTCCACGTGGGCATCTGCGGCGAGCACGGCGGCGACCCCACCAGCGTGGAGTTCTGCCACACCATCGGCCTCGACTACGTCAGCTGCTCCCCCTTCCGCGTCCCCATCGCCCGCCTCGCCGCCGCCCAGGCCGCGATCAAGGAGATGTGAGCCGGAAAAGGTTCGCAAAACAAATAAAACCAAAAACAGGTACGCTTCGGCGTACCTGTTTTTTTGACAGACTGAGGCAGCCCTTTTGGGCTGCCTTTCCTGGTGTTTATACTAATATCTAATTAAAATAAGACATTCGCGACGGTCTTTTTCGCGCCATGCGGCGTCAGCCGCCTTGGAAATACCAATGGGTATTCCCTGCGGCGTCTTCCTTGCCTGACGCGAAAAATCCTCGCCGCTCGGTGTCTCCTTTTAAATAGATATTAGTATTAGGCCGGATTTTTCTTGACTGTTCCGCGCTTTGGAGTGATAGATTGACTGCACCCTTTTGGGGCAGAATAAACCTACACTTTATAAGGAGGAACAAATGGAAGCGAGAATGATTTTGCCGGAGGCGGTGGAGCGGTTCCGGGCGGGACTTCTGGCGAAGGAGCGCAGCCGGCATACGGTCTGGCGGTATGTGCATGACGTGGCGGCCTTCGCCGC
Source organism: uncultured Oscillospiraceae bacterium (assembly GCA_947626385.1). Lineage (GTDB taxonomy): Bacteria > Bacillota > Clostridia > Oscillospirales > Oscillospiraceae > RUG626. Next base: position 3,868 of record CANQSD010000159.1, read on the forward strand.
GTACCTCGGCGGCCGGGAGGTCTCCGGGGAGGAAACGAGCGGCTTTAAGCGGGAGCTCATGGAAAAGGGCTACAAGCCCGGGAGCGTCAACACGATCCTCCAGTCGCTCTTCGCGTTCTTCAAATTCATGGGCTGGGAGGGCTGCGGGACAGCCCGGCTGATCATCCAGCGGGACGCCTACTGCCC
>CANQSD010000160.1 GCA_947626385.1 uncultured Oscillospiraceae bacterium
TTTTCCGCCGCCGCCTCCCCAAAGGGGAGGTTTATAAAAACTCAGCGGCAGGTCGATCGGCCTGCCGCTGGTGGGGTTTCATACTTACCTGTCCACCTTTTTCTGCTTGCTGGCGTAGGAGATGAACATGGTGAGGGCGAAGATAAGGACGGTGAGGGCGAACTGGGCGATGCCGCCGGCGAGGAGGCGGGGGGCGTAGCCCTGGTCGGCGCCGATGGAGGCGTACATGCCGAAAATGGCGCCCAGGACGGCGGCGTGGGAGAGGCAGGCGACCTTGGAGGTGATAAGGCGCATCCGACGGCCCCGGCCGCCCTGGAAGAGGGGGGCGACGGCCAGGTACAGGGCGCACAGTGTCACCAGGAGCACCGCGACCATCAGCAAAATGAGGAGCGTTCCGCCGGTGGAGCCGCCGGTGGCGAAGACGCGGAACATCTTAAAAAGGGAGAGGTTCCCCGTGAGGGCCCCTTCGGTGTCCATGCGCATGGACGGGACGAACCACATGACGATCTGGGCAATGTGCAAAAGCGCCAGGAGGATGAGGGCGAAGGGGATCTTGGCCGCCAGCTTCACGTTGGCCGCCCGGGAGACGTTCCTGCGCTCCGGACGGTCGGCGCGGGCGGGCGCGCCGCAGTTGGGGCATTTGTCCGCGCCCTTGGGGATGCTCTGGCCGCATTTTCTGCACATCATAGGGGGTTCCTCCTGTTTTTTCGGAAATTTTCGTTTCCCTATTGTACCAGCGGCGGGGCAAATTGTCAATGGGCAGGTTTTTACTTGACCGGGGGTAATTTTTGGTCTATTATGGACAGTAAGATAGGGAGGGAAGGCTATGAAATCGCGTGTGATACGATGCGCGGCGGTGGTGCTGGCGCTGGTACTGGTGCTGGGGGCCTGCGTGTTCGGCATAGGGACGCCCGCAGGGACCGGGGAGAGCGACCCCAAGGCGAGCCGTCAGGAGGACATCCGACCGGAGGACAGCAAGCCCGAGAGCGCGCCGCCGGAGGCCACCGGGTCCGAGGCCACGCAGGGCAGTCTCCCCGCGCCGGACCGGGACGGGTCCTATTATGATGTGAAAAACGTGGTACTGTACCTGGAGGCCTACGGGCGTCTGCCGGGGAACTACATCACGAAGACGGAGGCCCGGTCTCTCGGCTGGGAGGGCGGCTCTGTAGAGGAATATCTGGAGGGCGCCGCCATCGGCGGGGACAGGTTCGGCAACTACGAGGGGCTCCTGCCCGACGCCGAGGGCCGGACCTGGACGGAGTGCGACATCGACACCCTGGGCTACGGCTCACGGGGGTCGAGGCGGCTTGTCTTCTCCAGCGACGGGCTTTACTACTACACCGCCGACCACTATGAAAGCTTCTCCCCCGTCACCGTCACCGAGGACGGGGACGTCAGGTGGTGACGGCCATGCGGGAGTTTACCGTCGACTGCCGGTATCTTGTGGAGCGCGGGCCGGCGCAGGAGTATCTGAAGACCGCGCTGGACCTGCCGGACACCTATGGGCGCAATCTGGACGCCCTCCACGACCTGCTCACCGAGCGTTCGGGCGTCACGGTCACCCTCCTGGGGGCCGAGGGGGCGCAGGGGTACGCGCAGCGTGTTTTAAGCGTTTTCCGGGACAGCGCTTTGGAAAATCCCGGGCTGACATTACTTTATAAGGAGGGTCCCACGATGAACGAGCGTCTTTGGGAGAGCCGGGCCTTCGGCCAATCCACAGACATCAACATGACCTCCACCCTGGTCCTGCCGGACTGGCAGCACAAGGTGGGCTGTAACGAGTCCCGCGTCAACGCCGACGGGTCCGTCACGGTGGAGAGCCGGGGCGGCAAGATCGCCGGCGGCCACGACGGCCTGACGTTCCACTTTACGCGTCTGGACCCGGAGAAGGAGTGCTTCGTCCTCCGGGCGCGGGTGAAGGCGGAAAACTACGGGCGTCTGGGCACCAAGGACACGCCCCAGCAATGCGGCTTCGGCATCATGGCCCGTGACGCCCTGGGGCTTCCCCGCCGGGACCCCTTTGACCCCAGCTTTCAGGAGCTGCCCGCCGCGTCCAACATGGTCTTCGTGGGCGTTTTGGGCGGGAACCGGGACGACAACCCGCCGGCGGTGGTCTGCCGCCGGGGCGTGGCCAGCCTCCACGACCTGGTGGGCGTGAAGCTGGAGGAGCTGCCCATAGAGGGGGCGCGGCACATCGTCACCGGGTCCGAGGGCGTCCTTCTGGAGCTGGGCCGGGACAAGCGGGGCTTCTTCGCCCGGGCCGAGAGGCCCGACGGGACCATGTCGGAGCGGGTCTACCCCGCCGGATGCACCCCGAATCTGCTGACGCAGCTGGAAAAGGGCGAGATGACTGTGGGCTTCTTCGCCTCCCGCAACGCGGAGGCCACCTTCTCCGACATCGAGCTCACCGTCACGCCCTATGAAAAGCCGGCGGCGGAGCCGGAGCTCTGGCGGCCCCACAACAACAACGTGCGCCCCACCCTCTTCCTGCGGTCCGGCACGTCCTCCAGCGTGGCTGACTACACCCTCACCCTCCACGGCAACAAGACGGGGTACGTCTATGTCAGCCGCCGGGGGGAGAATCTGGGGACGGTGGAGCTCACCGACCGGCACCCGGCCAACATGGAGCTGACGCTTCTGCCGGGGGAGAACCCGCTGGAGTGCGTCTACGACTACCCCTCCGGGTCCATCACGGAGACCTTCACCGTCACCCTCCGGCCCACGGACCGGCCCACGGACCTCATCTACGCCGCCCCTGACGGGCGCGAGGACGGGACCGGGTCCGAGCAGGAGCCCGTGAGCGTGGCGGAGGCCGTCCGGCGGCTGGCCCCCGGCGGGACCATCCTCCTTCTGGACGGCGAATATACGGCCTCCCTCCTCCTCACCCCGGACGACTCCGGGGCCCTGGACAAGCTGAAGACCCTCAAGCCCGCAACCGGGGCCAAGGCGGTCTTCCGCGGGGCGTGCCTCACCAGCACCGCCAATTTCTGGCACATCTACGGCATCGAGTTCACCGGCAAGCGCTCGGACCTCATGGGGAGCTTCAACGTCATCGAGAAGTGCGAGTTCCACCACTGCGACGAGACGGGGCTGGTGCTGGGCAAGGGCGTCCCGGACGGGTTCCAGTTCGCCTGGCCCTGCTATAACCTTATCAAGGACTGCGTCTCCTACGGCAACCGGGACCCCAGGAACATGAACGCCGACGGCTTCGCCCCCAAGCTGGGCGTGGGACCGGGGAACGTCTTCGAGGGGTGCGTCTCCCACGGCAACATCGACGACGGGTTCGACCTCTACAACAAGGTGGAGAAGGGCCCCAACGCCCCGGTGGTCCTGCGCAACTGCGTGGCGTACCAGAACGGCATCTGGGTGGACCCGGAGGACCCGGAGCACGTCATTCTGGGCGGAGGCGGCGGCAACGGCTTTAAGCTGGGCGGCGAGGGGATGCCTGTGGGGCACACGGTGGAGAACTGCGTGGCCTTCGGCAACTTCATGGCCGGCTTCTCCGACAACTTCAACCCCGGCCCCCTCCACGTCAGCGGCTGTGTGTCCGTGGACAACGACCAGCAGAACTTCATCTTCCGCGACAACCCCCTCACCCCGCCCCGGGGCGTCTACCGCCAGAACATCTCCATCCGCACCAAGCCCAGCACCTGGCGCGACTCCATCGCCGGCGACGTGGACGGGACAAACAGGCTAGTGTGAGAGACGGACAGCGTTTAAAAAGCACGGGCCTCCCCTTTTTGGGGAGGCCCGTTTATTGACTTGTGCGTTCAGCCGGCAATGAGTGGGATTATTTTTCGAGAAATTCCATGTAGCGGACAGCGAGCTGAGCCAGATTGCTCTTGGGCAGGGTCGCGTTGGGCTCCAGGCCCAGGTCGGTGCCGAGGATGAGGCCGTTCTCTACCGCCCATGCCCAGGCGGCGGCGTTTTTGACCTCGCCGGCGTCGGCGAAGGCGGACAGGGAGTAGGTGGACTCCTTGGACCCGGCGTGCTTCCAGAACATGACGACCATGTCCTCACGGGTGGC
>CANQSD010000161.1 GCA_947626385.1 uncultured Oscillospiraceae bacterium
ATACTCCGTCTCCGGGACGTTCCAGAGGATGGGGTGGTCGGGGGACTGCTTGCGGACCTCTACCTCGCGCAGCTCCCGGCCGGCGTCGCGGGCGGAGGAACGGAGCATTTCCTCGAAGCGCGCCATGGGCATGAAGTGGGAGCAGGAGGCGGTGCATAGGTAGCCGCCGCGAGGCAGGAGGGCCATGGCGCGGTAGTTGATCTCCTTGTAGCCCCGGTAGGCGCTGCCGGCGGTGGCGCGGGACTTGGTGAAGGCCGGCGGGTCCAGGATGATGAGATCGTAGTCCCGCTTCAACGTGGGCAAAAGCTCGAAGACGTCGGCGCGGAGGAAGTCTATTTTATCGGCAAGGCCGTTGCGTTCGGCGTTGCGCTTGGCCATGTCCACCGCCGCCTCGGATACGTCCACGGCGGTGATGCGCGCGGCCCCGCCCTTGGCGGCGTTGAGGGCGAAGGAGCCGGTGTGGGTGAAGCAGTCCAGCACCCGCAGGCCCTGGGAAAGCCGCCCCACGGCGGCGCGGTTATACTTCTGGTCCAGGAAAAAGCCGGTCTTCTGGCCGTTTTCCACGTCCACGGCGTAGAGGATGCCGTTTTCGCGGATCTCCGTCACGGCGCTCTCCGGCCGGGCCTCGCCGGGGAGGTCGAACCAGCCCTTATAGGCGGGCAGGCCCTCCAGCGCCCGGCCGGGGAGGTCGTTGCGCTCATAGATGCCGTCGACGCGCTGGCCGTCCTCCCGGAGGACCTTGATGAGGATGGGAAAGAGGAGGCCCTTCAGCCGCTCCATCCCCACCGACATGGTCTGCGCCGCCAACAGCGGCCCGAAGCGGTCCACCGTAAGGCCGGGAAAGCCGTCGGCCTCCCCGAAGATCACCCGGCAGGCGCCGATATCCGGGCCCATCACCGTTTTCCGGTAGCCCCAGGCGTAGCGGACGCGCCGCTCCCAGAAGGCGGCGTCGAAGGCGTCGTTGGCGTTGCGGGAGACGAGGCGCACCCGAAGCTTGCTTTCTCGGCTGAGAAACCCGGTGCCCAGGTACTTGTCCCGAGGTCCCACTACGTCTACCAGGTCCCCGTTGGCGGCCTCCGCCGGCTCCTCCGCTACGTCGGAGGCGTAGGTCCACGGATGCCCGGAGGACGCCCAGCGCTCCCCCTTCTCCGTGACCCTGACCTTCAAAAATCCCCGCCCGTCCTTCACCGCGATCCCTCCCTGTTATGATAGCGAGATTATACCATAGATGAGGGGGAAAAAGCAATGCCGGAAAGGGCTGACGCCTTTTCCGGCAGGAAGCTTACGCTTTTTCAACCAGCTTGTCGCAGATGGTGTAGATGTTGCCGGCGCCGACGGTGAGGACGGTGTCGCCGGGGCGGGCCTCCTGTTTGAGGCGGTCGGCCAGCTCCGGAAGGGTGGGGCAGAAGGTGGAGCCGGGGATGGCGGCGGCCAGGTCGGCGGAGGAGATGCCGATGGTGTTGGTTTCCCGGGCGGCGTAGATCTCCGTGAGGTACACCTTGTCGGCCCGCTTGAGCTGCTCCGCGAACTCGTTAAAGAGCGCCTTAGTACGGGAGTAGGTGTGGGGCTGGAAGGCCAGGAGCACCCGGCCGTCGGTGATGTCGTGGACGGCGTCCAGCAGGGCGTGGAGCTCGCCGGGGTGGTGGGCGTAGTCGTCGTAGACCTTGGCCCCGTTGACCTGGCCCTTGTACTCAAAGCGCCGCGCCGCGCCGTGGAAGGCCTCCAGGCCCCTGGCCACGGCCTCACCGGGGATGCCCAGCTCGATGGCCGCCGCGGCGGCAACCAGGGCGTTTTTCACGTTGTGAAGGCCGGGAATGCTCAGCTTCACATGGCAGTAGGTCTTCATCTTGTAGACCACGTCGAACTCGGAAAGCCCCCCCGCCATGGTCAGGTTCTTGGCCCGGATGTCTGCCCGGGGGGAGAAGCCGAAGGTCACCACCCGGCGGCGGATGCCGTCGATGGCGTCCATGGTGTTCTCGTCGTCGATGTTGGCGATGACCACGCCCTCCGGCACCGGGACCAGATTGGCGAAGGCCCGGAAGGACTTTTTCACGTCCTCCAGATCCTTGAAGAAGTCCAGGTGGTCGGCCTCGATGTCCAGAATAACGGCGATAGTGGGGGAGAAGCTCAGAAAGGAGTTATAGTATTCGCAGGACTCCAGCACGATGGTGTCCCCGTGGCCCACCCGGTAGCCGGCATGGAGGAGCGCCAGCGTCCCGCCGATCATCACGGTGGGGTCGGCGTCGGCGGCCATGAGGATGTGGGTGCACATGGAGGTGGTGGTCGTCTTCCCGTGGGTGCCGGAGATGCACAGGGCGTTTTTGTAGCGCCGCATGAGGACGCCCCACGCCTCCGCCCGCTCAAAGATGGGGATGCCGTTGTCCCTGGCGTACTCCACCTCGGGGTTGTCGTCCCTGGCGGCGGCGGTGCGGATGATGTACGCCGCGCCCAGCACGTTCTCGCTCCTGTGGCCGATGGACACCGGGATGCCCTGGGCCCGCAGGTCCCGGACGGCGTCGCTCTCGGTGATGTCGGACCCCGTGACGGGGACGCCGCCCATGTGCAGGACCTTGGCCAGCGGCGACATGGACACCCCGCCAATGCCGATGAGGTGACAGCGCTGACGGCTCTCGATGAAGTTTTTAAGCTCAGAAATTCTGTCCATAAAAGCTCCGAAACGCAATTAATTTGAAACGGCTTGAAATTCACACGCCAAAATATTATAATACCAATCGGCTGAGATTACAACTGCTTTTTGCCGGATTTGTTATAATTTATTCGTCGGGAGGCGACAAAATGCCCGTTTTCCCCCATCTTCCGCCCCATGTGGCCGAGATCCTTACGACGCTGGAGGACGCGGGACACCGCGCCTGCGCGGTGGGCGGGTGCGTCCGGGACGCGCTCCTGGGCCTTGCGCCCCACGACTGGGACGTGACCACCGACGCCGTGCCCTCCGAGATCATGGCCCTCTTCCCGCGCACCGTCCCCACGGGGGCCAAATACGGCACCGTGACGGTGCTGACCGAGGCCGGGGGCGTGGAGGTCACCACCTTCCGGGCCGACGGGGCGTATCTGGACAGCCGGCGGCCGGAGAGCGTGGGCTTTTCCCACTCCCTGGAGGAGGACCTTCTCCGGCGGGATTTCACGGTGAACGCCCTGGCCATGGACCGGCGGGGCGTCCTCACCGACGTCACAGGGGGATTGGAGGACCTGCGCCGGAGGGCCCTGCGGGGGGTGGGCGACCCCTGGAAACGTTTTCAGGAGGACGCCCTGCGGATGCTCCGGGCGGTGCGCTTCACCGCCCAGCTGGGGTTTACCATGGAGCCGGAGACCCTGGCGGCCCTACGGGAGCTGGCCCCGCTGGCCGCGAAGCTCTCCGCCGAACGGGTGCGGGAGGAGCTCCAAAGGACGCTGGCCACTCCGAAACCCGAGGTCGTCAGAGAGCTCGTCGACGACGGCCTTCTGGACGCCTTCCCGGTGCGAAAGGGGGCGGACATCCCCTGGGAGCGGCTGAGGGAGGTCCCCGAAGAGCTGCGCCTTGGCGTTTTCGCGCTCCTGTGCGCCGAGGGCGAGCCGGCGGCGCTCACGCGGGCCCTGCGGTGTCCGGCGGCGCTCACGCGGGACGTGGAGGCCGCGCCGGCGCTGGAGGGCGACAGCCTCTCGGTCCGGCTGGCGCTGAGCGCCTGTCCCACGCCGGCGGTGCTTCTGGCCGCCGGGGCCGGGGGCTTTTACGCCCTGGCCGAACAGGAGGCGCACTCCGGGCGTTTCGTCCGGCCGCCGGACCTGGCCCTCAGCGGCCGTGAACTCCGCGCCCTGGGACTGAAGGGGCCCCAAATCGGCGAGACTCTGCGTGCGCTGGCCCTGCGCGTCACCGCCGGTGAGCTTCCCAACGAGCGCGAGGCCCTTCTGGAGGCGGCACGCCGGGGATTTTCCGGGAATAAATAAAGCCGCCCCACTTGACAGGGCGGCGGGGAGGCGTTATAATA
>CANQSD010000162.1 GCA_947626385.1 uncultured Oscillospiraceae bacterium
TTTCCTCTCCAAAAGGGGATTGCATGGGGGTGAAAAATGTGGTATAATAACATAAATTTACGCCAAAGGGGGTGGTGGGGCTGGATGAGGTGATGAGGAAGGAGCTTATGCGGGGCGTGTGGCTTACGGCGGTGCGGGCGGAGAGGTTCAAGACCGGGTGCCTGTCCGTGACGGCGCTGGCGGAGCACGGGAAGCGGATGGCGGCGATGAACGCCGTGCTGCCCTACGTCCTGCGGCGGGGGACCTCGCGGCTTCCCGATATGGAGTCCATTGCCGGGGCGCTGGACGATATGTACGGGGCGCGGATCGAGCCGGCCATCCGCAAGCGGGGAGAGATCGCGGCGCTGGGCTTCTGCGCCGATTTCCCTGACGGGGCGTTTCTGCCGGGGCGGCCCGACACCCTGGGGGCCGTGACGGCGCTGGTGGGGGAGCTGCTGCTCTCGCCGGCCACAAAGGGCGGGCGGCTTCGCGGCGACTATGTGGAGTCCGAGCGCCGGAATCTTTTGGACGACATCGCCGCCGAGATCAACGACAAGCGCTCCTACGCCTCCCTGCGCCTCACCGGGACCATGTTCCGGGGGGAGCGCTACGGCGTGCCGAAGCTGGGGACGGCGGCGGACGCGGAGAAGATCTCCGTGGCCACCCTCACAAAATACTATAAGGAGCTCATAGCCTGCGCGCCCATCGAGGTCTTCTACTGCGGCGCGGAAGCCCCGGAGCGTGTGGCGGCGCTGGCGCGGGAGGCCCTCTCGCCCCTGCCCAGGTCCGCCCAGATCCGGATGCCCGTCACCGAGAACGCCTGGGTCGTGCCCGAGGGGCAGGTCCGGCGGCTCACGGAGACGATGGACGTGACCCAGGGGCGGCTTTGCATGGGCTGGCGGCTTTCGGAGAGCGCGCGGGACCCGGACCGGGCCGCGCTGGCGGTGTTCAACGCCGCCTTCGGCGGGTCCGTGACCTCCAAGCTCTTTACCCGCGTCCGGGAGGAGCTGGGGCTTTGCTATTACGCCGAGTCCGTGACGGACCGGTGGAAGGGGGCGCTTTTCGCCTCCGCCGGCATCGACTTCGACATGGCCGGGACGGCGGAGCGTGAGATCGCCGCCCAGCTCGACGCCCTCGCCCGTGGGGAGCTGGAGGACTGGGAGCTGGAGGGCGCCCGCCGCGCCGTGGTGAACGCCGTCACCTCCGTCCTGGACGAGCAGCCGGGGCTGGAGGGGTATTATCTCGACAGGAGCATCGCCGGCGCCGGCCTGCGCCCGGAGGAGCTGGCCGCCAGGGCGTCCCTGGTGACGCGGGAGGAGATCGCCGCCGTGGCGGCCTCCGCGCGCCTTAAATGCGTGACCTTCCTGACCGCGGAGGATGAAAATGCTGACGAAACGTGATTATCCCCGCCTGGGCGAGACGGCCTACGTGGGGGAGCTGGAAAACGGCCTGCGCCTGACGGTGGCGCCGAAGCCGGGATACCGGAAATCCCTGGCGTTTTTGGCGGTGAACTACGGCGGCGCGGACAGGCTCTATGAAAGGGACGGGGAGAGGCTCCAAAGCCCCGCCGGGGCGGCGCATTTTCTGGAGCACAAGACCTTCGAGCTGGAGGACGGGCAGGACGCCATGTCCCTGCTGGCCCAGCGGGGGGCCAACGCCAACGCCTTTACCTCCCCGGACATGACGGCCTTCCACTTCGACTGCGCCGGGGGGCTGGAGGACAGCCTGCGGCTGTTGCTGCGCTTCGTCTCCGCCCCCTCCTTCACCCCGGAGAGCGTGGAGCGGGAGAAGCCCATCATCACCCAGGAGATCCGCATGAGCGAGGACGACCCGGAGGACGTGATGTACTACGGGCTCCTCAGGGCCCTCTACGAGCACGCGCCCCTCAGGGAGAACGTGGCGGGGGATGTGGAAAGCGTGGAGGCCATGGACGCCGAGACCTTATACCGCCTCCACCGGGATTTTTACGTCCCGGCCAACATGGCGCTGGTGGTGACGGGCCGGGCGGACCCGGCCAGGATCGAGGACATCTGCCTGGAGGCCCTGCCACGAAGCTCCCGCCCCCGGCCTCTGACGGTGAGCCCCGGCCCGGAGAAGCCGGGACCCGTCTCGGTGCGGGTAGAGCGGGCCATGGATGTGGGCGCGCCCATGTTCCTGGCCGGAGCCAAGACGAAGAGCGGCCTTCTGGGCCGGGAGAGCGTGAAGTTCGAGCTCACCGCCACTCTGGCGCTCAGCGCCGTCCTGGGCACGTCCTCGCCGCTCTACCGGCGGCTTTACGACGAGGGGCTCATCAACGAGACCTTCGGCTGTGCCTTTGAGAACGTGGCCGGCGTGTCGCACCTGAGCTTCGGTGGGGAGACGAGGAACGCGGAGCTTGTGTGCCTGCGGGTGCTGGAGGAGGCCGCGAACCAGGCGGCCAGGGGACTCGACGGGGCGTTTTTTGAGCGCCAGAAGAAGACCGCCTACGGCGGGGCCATCCGGGCGCTGGGGTCCCTGGAGAACATCGCCTACAACCTGGCCGCCGGGGCCTTCGCGGGGTATGACTACTTTGAGACGCTGGGGGTGCTGGATACCGTCACGGCCGAGGACTGCCGGGGGTTCCTGGCCTCCTATCTGACGGCGCGAAGCTGCGCTGTCTCCGAAATTTTGACAAAGGAGCGGTGACCTATGCCCAAAAGCTTACCGGGCGCGTCCATATCCTTCCCCATGCTGGGGGGCTTCACCATAAACCCGCCGTCGTCCTTCTCCCTGGGGCCGCTGACCATCCACTGGTACGGCGTCATCATCGCCACGGGCTTTCTGCTGGCGGTGCTCTATTGCGCGAAAAGGGCCCCGGAGTTCGGCATGACGGCGGACGACGTCTTCAACGTGATCCTCCTGGGCGTGCCGTTGGCCATCATCTGCGCCAGGATCTACTACGTGGCCTTTGAGTGGGACTCCTACAAGGACGACCTCCTCTCCGTCCTCTACATCTGGGAGGGGGGCCTGGGGATGTACGGCGTCATCTTCGGCGCGGTGCTGGCGACGGTCATATACTGCGCCAAGAAGAAGCTCAACTTCCCGGCGTTTCTGGACATGGTCTGCTTCGGCTTCCTCATCGGCCAGTTCGTGGGCCGCTGGGGCAACTTCATGAACCGGGAGGCCTTCGGGTACGAGACGGACATCTTCTGCCGGATGGTGCTCACCACCCCGTCGGGGGTCCAGTACGCCGTCCACCCCACCTTCCTCTACGAGTCGCTGTGGAACTTCACGGGGTTCATCCTCATGCACCTGTGGTCCAAGAAGCACAGGACCTTCGACGGGGAGATGATCCTCACCTACTTTGCCTGGTACGGCTGCGGGCGGATGTTCATCGAGGGGCTTCGGACGGACAGCCTGATGATCGGGAATACCGGCATCCGCGTCTCGCAGCTGGTTTCCTTCATTCTTCTGCTTGCATCCCTGAGCATTATCCTGTATAATAGGCTCAAGAGGCATCCGGACCCGGCCAATATGTTCGTCAACCGCCGCCGCGCCGCCATGGCCGGGGCCGTGGAGATCGTGGGGACCGGGGACGGGGACGCCGAGAAGGCCGCCGAGGAACCGGAAAAGCCCGGGGAGGACGAAAAGGACCCCGGGGAGGAGCGCGGAGGTGAGGGCCATGGATGACGAGGAGCTGGAAAAGGCCCTGGAGCCCCTGCGCAAGCTTTTGGGCCGGCAGGGCACCGCCGCCTTTGAGCGGGAAATCGAATTTGAAACAAAAAATCATCATCAAACGGAGGTAAAGCTCATGGCAAGCATCGATTTTGAGGACGTCAAGAAGAAGATCGTGGAGACGGCGGACACCGTGAAGGAGAAGACCACCACCTTCGTCAAGAACGTGGCGGGCAAATCCTCGGACGCCGCGAAGAACGTGGCCGGGAAGGCGTCCGGCGCGGCCAAGAAGGCCAAGCTCAACGCCCAGATCGCCGCCGAGCGGGAGGGGATGAAGAAGAAGTACATAGAGCTGGGCAAGCT
>CANQSD010000163.1 GCA_947626385.1 uncultured Oscillospiraceae bacterium
CGGAGGGAGGGGCTTTTGACGCAGCGGCGGGGGTGGTTCTTGTGACGGCGGGCGGTTACGGGATTGATTTATGAAGGCGGGTGTGGTACAATGGGGGAAAATGTGGCTTGGAAGTGATTTTATGGACCTTATCGAGACGGGGCGGATCGTGAATACCCATGGGCTCCGGGGCGAGGTGAAGATCGAGGTGTGGGCCGATTCGGTCGAGGCGCTGTGCTGTTTCCGGCGGCTCTTTGTGGACGGTATGGAGCGGAAGGTGGAGCGCGGGCGGGCGCAGAAGGGGTTCGCCATCGTGAAGCTTGCCGGTATCGACTCCATCGACGAGGCCGAGCGGGTGAAAAACCATGTGGTGTACGTGCCCCGGGAGGACATCCCCCTGAAGGACGGGGGGTTCTTACTTACCGACCTTGTGGGGTGCCGCGCCGTGGATGAGAACGGCGGGGCGCTGGGGACGGTGACGGACGTGCTGTCCCTCCCCGGCGGGGAGGTGCTGGAGATCCGCGGTGAGCGGGAGATCCTGGTGCCGCTGGTGGAGGAATTTTTGCTGGACGCGGACGTGGAGGCCGGGACCGTGACGGTGCGGCTCATCGAGGGTATGTGATGAGATACTGGATCGACATTATGACGCTCTTCCCCGACACGGTGGGGGACCTGATGAACGAGTCCATTCTGGGCCGCGCCCAGGACCGGGGCATCATCCGCATCGAGACCCACCAGATCCGGGATTTCACCACCAATAAGCAATGCCAGGTGGACGACTACCCCTACGGCGGCGGGCGCGGGTGCGTGATGCAGGCCCAGCCGCTCCGGGACTGCTGGGCGTATCTCTGTAAGGCGCACCGGGAGCGGGTCCACACCGTCTTCCTCTCCCCCTGCGGGAGGACCTTCACCCAGGCCGACGCCAGACGGCTGGCCACGGAGTATGACAAGCTGATTCTCGTCTGCGGGCACTACGAGGGGGTGGACCAGCGGTTCATCGACGCGTGCGTGGACGAGGAGATTTCTCTCGGCGACTTCGTTCTCACCGGCGGGGAGATCCCCGCCATGGCGGTGGCGGACGCGGTTTGCCGGCTCATCCCCGGCGTCCTGCCGGACCCGGAGTGCTTTGAAAACGAGTCCCACTGGGCGGGGCTTCTGGAGTACCCCCAATACTCCCGCCCGGAGGTGTGGCGGGGCCGGCGGGTGCCGGAGGTACTGCTTTCCGGCGACCACGCCCGCATCGCCCGGTGGCGGCGCAAGCAGTCCATCCTCCGCACGCGCAAGCGAAGGCCGGATATGTACGAAAAGCTCCAATTTGAGGACACAAAGCAGGAGCGAAAGCTCCTTGCCGAGATAGAAGAAGAATGGGAGGAAATGAACCATGGATCCGAGACTTGAAAAATACGCGAAGCTTCTCATCCACACCGGCATCAACGCCCAGCCGGGGCAGACGCTGGTGATCCGGTGCCCCGTGGACAAGGCGCCGTTTGCCAGGTTGCTGGTGAGCGAGGCCTACCGGGTGGGCGTCCGCCAGGTGGTCATGTGGTGGGGCGACCAGTTCATCAGCCGGGAGACCTGGCTTCACGCCGCTGACGAGATCTTTGACACCTACCGTCCGTGGCAGGCGGACGAGATGAACACTCTGGCCAGAGAGGGCGCGGCGTTCCTCTCCATCGACAGCTCCGACCCCGACGGCATGGCCGGCATCGACCATGCGCGGATGACGCGCCGGAGCCGCGCCTTCGGGCCGGCCATCCGGGAATACCGGGAGCTCCAGATGACCGACAAGGTCCAGTGGTGCATCGCCGCCCTGCCGGAGAAAAACTGGGCCAAAAAGATGTTCCCCGGCGTCCCCGAGGAGGAGGCCGAGGCGAAGCTTATGGACGCCATTTGCGCCACCATGCGCGTCACCGCCGACAACGACCCGGCGGAGGCCTGGCGGGCCCACAACGCGGCCCTCAACGAGCGCAAGGCGAAGCTCACCGCGTTCAACTTCAAATCGTTGCATTATGCAAACTCACTGGGCACCGACCTCACCATCGAGCTGCCGGAGAACCACTACTGGGACGGGGGCAACTCCGTGTCGGCCAAGGGGATCCCCTTCAACGCCAATATGCCCACGGAGGAGATCTTCACCGCGCCGAAGCGCGACGGCGTCAACGGGCGTGTGGTGTCCACCAAGCCCTTTGACGTGGGCGGCGTGATCATCCCCCGCTTTGCCTTCACCTTCCAAGGCGGCAAGATCGTGGGCGTGGAGGCCGAGGACCCCCATCACCGGGAGCTTCTGGAGGCGGAGATCGCGCTGGACGAGGGAGCGAGCTACCTCGGCGAGGTGGCGCTGGTGCCCTACGACTCCCCCATCTCCAGGATGGACGTGCTCTTTTACGACACGCTCTTCGACGAGAACGCCAGCTGCCACCTGGCCTTCGGCGCCAGCTACCCCAACGTCCGGGGCGGCGCGGACATGACCGAGGAGCAACGGAAAGCCGCCGGCCTCAACCAGTCCATCACCCATGAGGACTTCATGGTGGGCTCCAGGGACCTCACCATCGTGGGCTCCACCCACGACGGGCGGGAGATCCCCGTCTTCGTGGACGGGAATTTCGCGTTCTGAGCCATGGTTATCGATTTTCACGCCCACACCTTCCCCGACGCCATTGCCGCCAGGGCGGTGGCGGGGATGTCCGCCGGGGCGGATATGCGGGCCTACGCCGACGGGACGAAGGCGGGGCTCCTCAATGCCATGGATACCGCCGGGGTGGACATGGCCGTTCTTCAGCCGGTGGTGACGAAGCCCCGGCAGACGGCGGACATCAACGGCGAGGCCGCGGCGCTGAACGCCTCGGGCGGGCGCTTGCGGTCCTTCGGCGGCATCCACCCGGACTGCGAAGACCCGGAGGGCGTTTTGCGGGACCTGGCCGCTCGGGGCGTTCCCGGCGTGAAGCTCCACCCCCTCTTCCAGCGGGTGCCGGCGGACGACGGGCGGTATAAGCGCATCGTGAACGCGGCGGCGGAGCTGGGGCTGGCGGTGCTGATCCACGCGGGGCTTGACCCCAATTTCCCCGGCGAGGACCTGGCAAGCCCCGCGCGGCTCGAGCGGCTCATCGAAGCGGCCCCCGGCGCCACGGTGATTTTGGCGCACATGGGCGGGCTGGGCCAGTGGCCGGAGGCGTTCCTGGGCGCGCCGGTCTATCTGGACACCGCCTGCGCCCTGAGCCCCTGGCGAAACCGGGCGGGGGTACTCACGCCCCATCCGGAGTACGAGGCCTTGGGCCGGGAGCGATTCGTCCGCTTCGTGCGGACCCACGGGGCGGACCGGGTGCTCTTCGGCACCGACAGCCCGTGGAACGACATGGGTGAGTCTCTGGAGGCGGTGCGCGCCTCGGGGCTCAGCGAGGAGGAGCTGGAGGCGGTGCTCTATGGGAACGCCGCGCGGCTTTTGGGACTTCAACTATAATCAACATTTTTTAGGAGGTCAATACGATGCCCTATATCGAAGCGAAGGTCACGGTCCCGGTGGGGGCCGAGAAGAAGGAGGCCCTTAAGGCCGGGTTCGGCAAGGCGGTGACCTGCATCCGCAAGCCGGAGACGTGGCTGATGGTGAACATCGAGGACAAAAAGGACCTGTGGTTTGCCGGCGAGAAGCTTGAGAAGGGGGCTTACGTCTCCGTGAGCGCCTTCGGCTCCCCCGCCCGTCCCGACTGCGCCAAAATGGCCGCCGCCGTCACGAAGCTCCTCTCCGACGAGCTGGGGATCCCCGGCGACAAGGTTTACGTCAGCTTCCACCCGGTGGAGAACTGGGCCTGGGACGGGGGGTTGTTCTGAACCCGCCCCTGATACGGTTGCCCCTCCCAAAGGGAGAGGCCCCTCTTTCAGCCCCTCCCTTTGGGAGGGGGGCAGGGGGTGGGTGCGGTTATTTGGGCGGTCCAATAGACGTCCCCACCCTGCCCATCGCTTCGCTCGGGCACCCCTCCCGGAGGGAGGGGCTTTG
>CANQSD010000164.1 GCA_947626385.1 uncultured Oscillospiraceae bacterium
AGCGGCGAGGATTTTTCGTGTCAGGCAAGGAAGACGCCGCAGGGAATACTGTATGTATTCCCAAGGCGGCTGACGCACCTGGGGTCCCCGGCGGGCAAAGCCCGCTGGGGAGAGGAGGAGCGATGCCCGCGCCCGAGCCCTGCCGCTTGCGGCGGGGCGAGGTAAAGCGGCATCAGCGACGACGACGCGAAAAAGACCGTCGCGAATGGCTTCTTTTAATTAGATATTAGTATAAGCTCCCCCTTGGGGCTGCGCCCGCAGGCGCGTGTCGGAGGCCAACCGCCCCGCAGGGGCGGCTCTTAGGCCGGAGACGAGCTGGCACGGCCAAAGGCCGTGACTGAGGGGTTCCCCCGTCCCCGCCGCGGCGCCCCTTCATCGATCATTTTTTCCGGCGGCATGTACGTCGGAAAAATACCTTTTGTTTTGCGGAGTGTGCGGCCCCTACGGGGCCGTGCGCGCAGCAAAACAGCAGAAACTCCCTCCCTGAATTCCGCGGAATTCAGGGAGGGAGTTTCGCACGTTCTCTTTTGGCAGGAAAATGGCGCAGCCATTTTTCGCCAGTTACTCCTGGTTCGCCGCGTTCACGATCGCCGCGAACTTGGCGGGGACGAGGCTGGCGCCGCCGATGAGGCCGCCGTCGATGTCCGGCTGGGCCAGGAGCTCGAAGGCGTTCTGGTCGTTCATGGAG
Organism: uncultured Oscillospiraceae bacterium; assembly: GCA_947626385.1. GTDB lineage: Bacteria > Bacillota > Clostridia > Oscillospirales > Oscillospiraceae > RUG626. The sequence continues at coordinate 689 of CANQSD010000164.1, forward strand.
CCGCCGTAGAGGACGGAGGTGGCCCGGGCTGTTCTGGCGCCGTAAAGGCCCCGGACAATGGTACGGATGTGGCGGCAGACCTCCTCGGCCTGCTCGGCGGTGGCGGTGCGGCCGGTGCCGATGGCCCAGATGGGCTCATAGGCGAAGATGACCTTCCGCGCCTTCTCCGGCGCTACGCCGCACAGGGCCGCCTTGACCTGGCAGGACACGAAGTCCAGCGTCAGGCCGCGGTCGCGCTGGTCCAGGCTCTCGCCCACGCAGACGATGGGCTGGAGCCCCGCCTCCAGGGCGGCCAGGACCTTGGCGTTGACGGACTCGTCCGTCTCGGCGAAATACTGCCGGCGCTCGGAGTGGCCGATGATGGCGTACTTGACGCCGGCGTCCTTGAGCATCCCCACGGACACCTCGCCGGTGTACGCGCCGGAGGGGAACTGGCTGACGTTCTGGGCGCCCACGCCCACCTTCAGGTCCCGGAAGGACCGGACGGCGATGGGCAGGTCCACAAAGGGCGCGCAGATGACGATGTCGCACCACTTGACGCGGCTCCCCAGGATGGATCTGAGCTCCTCAGCGTACCCCTTCACCTCGGAGGGGGTCTGGTTCATTTTCCAGTTGCCCGCGATAACGGTGGTGCGGTATTTCCTGTTCATCGGACCGCACCCCTTATCTGTCTAAGAGGCAAGCCACGCCCGGCAGCTCCTTGCCCTCCAGGAACTCGAGGGACGCGCCGCCGCCGGTGGAGATGTGGGTGATCCTGTCGGCAAAGCCAAGCTGCTCGCAGGCCGCCGCGGAATCTCCGCCGCCCACGATGGAGATGCAGTCGGACTCGGCCAGGGCCTTCGCGACAGCGATGGTGCCGGCGGCCAGGGTGGGATTCTCAAAGACGCCCATGGGGCCGTTCCACACCACGGTCCTGGCGTTCTTCACGGCCTCGGCGAAGATCTCACGGGTCTTCTCGCCGATATCGAGGCCCATCTTGTCAGCGGGGATAGCGTCGGAGGCCACGGTCTCCACGGTCACGGGCCCGTCGATGGGGTCGGGGAAGGAGGCGGCCACCACGGTGTCCACGGGCAGGAGGAGCTTGACGCCCTTTTCCTCGGCCTTGGCCATCATGTCCTTGCAGTAGTCGAGCTTGTCGCCGTCGAGGAGCGAGGTGCCGATGGAATAGCCCTTGGCGGCCAGGAAGGTGTAGGCCATGCCGCCGCCGATGATGAGGGTGTCCACCTTCTCCAGGAGGTTGTTGATGACGTTGAGCTTATCGGAGACCTTGGCGCCGCCGAGGATCGCCACGAAGGGGCGGTCGGGATCGGCCAGGGCCTTGCCCATGACGCCCAGCTCCTTCTCGATGAGGAAGCCGGAGACGGCGGGCAGATAGGCGGCCACGCCGGCGGTGGAGGCGTGGGCGCGATGGACGGCGCCGAAGGCGTCGGAGACGTAAACGCCGTCGGGTCCGGCGAGAGCCGCCAGCTCTTCGGTGAAGGCGGGGTCGTTCTTCGTCTCGCCCTTTTCAAAACGGGTATTCTGGAGAAGCATGATCTCCCCGCCCTTCAGGGCGGCAGCCTTGGCCTGCGCGTCCGGGCCGACGACGTCGCCGGCGAGGATCACGGGCTTACCCAGCAGCTCGGAAAGACGGGCCGCCACGGGCTCCATCCTCAGCGCGTCCAGGGACTTCTGCCACTTGGCCTCGGTGAGCTCCTCAGGGGCCTTGCCCTTCTCGGCCTGCTTCTTGGACCACTTCTCAAAGCTGGGCTCGGGCTTGCCCAGATGGGAGCAGGCGATCACGGCGCAGCCCTGGTCCAGCAGGTACTGGATGGTGGGCAGAGCCGCCACGATGCGCTTGTCGCTGGTAATCACGCCGCCCTTGAGGGGGACGTTGAAGTCACAGCGCAGAAGGACCTTCTTGCCCTGAAGGTCGATGTCACGGACCGATTTCTTGTTGTAGTTCATGCTTCTTCTCCTATCCAAAGAATTTTTTAGAGAAACCCTTTCAAAAGGGAGTTTCAACGCGCCATGGACCCGGTGCCCAGTAGGCCCGGGAACCCCAGCTGCCGCAGGGCCTCGTAGCACAGGACCGCCACGGAGTTGGAAAGATTGAGGCTCCGCGCCTCGCTGATCATGGGAAGGCGGATACATTTCTCCCGGTACGCCTCCCGGAACTCCTCCGGAAGCCCCGCCGTCTCCTTGCCGAACACCAGCCAGCACCCGTCCCGGAACACGGCCTCGGTGTAGCGCCGCGGGGCCTTGGTGGTGGCCAGCCACAGGTCCTCCGACCCGTGCTTCTGGAGGAACTCGTCCAGGTTTTCGTAGACGGTGATGTCCACCAGATGCCAGTAGTCCAGCCCCGCCCGCTTCACGGCCCTGTCGGAGATATCGAACCCCAGCGGCCGCACCAGATGCAGGCGGCTTCCCGTGGCGGCGCAGGTCCTGGCGATATTCCCGCAGTTTTGCGGGATCTCCGGCTCCACAAGCACAATGTTGACCGTACCCATCCCCCCAAAAAGTCCGGAATCTATTCTATAACTTTCCTTGCCCGTTTTCAAGTCAAAAATGGATTTTTTCACAGGAATTTTACCCGTGGACGGCGAGGACGGGGGAACCTGCAGGCACCGGATGAGGTGGACGCGTTCATTATAACCGCTCTGGCATCCCACCTTCGCTTCCCCCCTGCCCCCCTCCTACGAGGAGGGGGCGAAAAAGGTTGCGGCTTCGCCGCGGTTTTTAATTCCCTGCGCGGCGGGGACGGGGGCTCGAATCCCCCCTACCCCCCTTTGCCCCAAAGGGGGTCAAAATGGTTTTGCGCCGCTTTGCGGCGCAATTTTTTATAAAAGCGGCGAAGCCGCATCCTTATTCCCCCTGACCCCTCTTCGGGGAAGAGGGGTGGCCCCGCAGGGCCGGGGTATTCGAGCCCGTGGATCGTCGCTGGGGCTTACGGGAAACGGATTGCAGCACCACCCCGGCGCTTCGCGCCACCCCGACCTAGGAGGGGCAAAAAAGTTGCGATACCGGAACGGTTTCGAAAAAACGCACCCGCTCCCGTTTCAGGGCCCCCTCCTCGTAGGAGGGGGGCAGGGGGGAAGCGAGCGTTGGATGACAGAATGGTTCCGATAAATGGCACCGCCCCCGACACGTTAGCCCCTCCTAGGTCGGGGACAGCCGCGTAGCGGCAGGGGTGGTGTGTGCGGCGGCGGACCCTTCCGGCGCTACGCGCCACCTCCCCCAAGGTAACCGCTGATTAACTCACCCCACAAATGGAAAAAGGCGAGGATCAGCGGACGCGAAG
>CANQSD010000165.1 GCA_947626385.1 uncultured Oscillospiraceae bacterium
GGACGCTGGAGCGCAACGGCTTCGTCCTCCGGGGCGTTATCCGTCTCCGGTCCGGGGCTTTGCGGGTGGCCTACGAAAAGCTCCTGTGATGTTCTTGCAAAACGGCGGGGACTATGATATACTTTTCACAAAGATACCGTGGGAGGAATGACTATGAGAAAAAGCGGAATTTTGATGCCGGCGGCATCCCTGCCGGGAAGGTTCGGGGCGGGCTCCTTCGGAGCCGAGGCGTACAGGTTCGTGGACCTTCTCCAAAGGGCGGGGGTGAGGATCTGGCAGCTCCTCCCCCTGAACCCCCTGGGGTTCGGCAACTCCCCCTATCAGCCCCTGAGCTCCTACGCCGGGGACGAGCTCTACATAGACCTGGACCTGCTCTACGAGGACGGCCTTTTGCCTGAGCGTCCGGCGGGCTTCACCCCCGCCGAGAGCGACCGGATCGACTACACCGGCGTCCGGGCGTACAAGGAGCCCTTTTTGCGGGAGGCTTACCGCCGCTTCACCCCCGACGGGGCTTACCGGCGCTTTACGGAGCTTTCCTGGGTGCGGCCCTACGCCGTCTTCGTGGCGCTGAAAGCGAAAAACGGTCAGCGCGCCTGGACCGAGTGGCCGAAGGAGGAGCAAAACTGGATCCTGGACGGCCAGTGCGACCTTTCGGCGCTGGAGGACGAGATCGGCTACCGGATGTTCGCCCAGTACGAATTCCACAAGCAGTGGATGGCGCTGAAAAAGTACGCCAACGCCAGGAAGATCGAGATCATGGGGGACATCCCCTTCTACGTGGGCCTCGATTCCCTGGACGTGTGGAGCGCCAGGGACCAGTTCCTCATCAATGGCGACGGAGAGCCGGACTTCATCGCCGGCGTGCCGCCGGACTACTTCAACGCCGACGGCCAGCGCTGGGGGAACCCCATCTACAACTGGGAGGTCCTGCGGCGCAACGGCTTTAAGTTCTGGATCGACCGCCTGCGCTATTCCTCCACCCTCTACGACATCCTGCGCATCGACCACTTCCGGGCCTTCGACACCTACTGGAAGATCCCCGCATCCTGCCCCACCGCCAGGGAGGGGGCGTGGATCGAAGCGCCGGGGTACGAGCTTTTTGACGAGATCTTCCGGCAGATGCCGAAGATCAAGATCGTGGCGGAGGACCTGGGGGACCTGCGGCCCGAGGTGGGCGTTCTCCGGGACCACTATGGCCTCATGGGCATGAACGTGGCGGAGTTCACCTTCATGGACCCCGCTCAGCCCATTTTGAAAAACCAGCTCGTCTACACCGGCACCCACGACAACCAACCCGTTATGGGCTGGTACAAGGACAGGACCGCCAAGGAGCGGCGCGCCGTCAACCGGGCCCTCGCGTCCTACGGCACCGGGCGGGAGAAGCTTTCCAAGCGCCTGACGCGGTATATCATGCTCTCCCGTGCCGACATGGCCATCGTCCCCATGGCGGACGTGCTGGGCCTGGACGACCGGGCGCGGCTCAACCTGCCGGGGACCGTGGGAAGCCCCAACTGGGAGTGGCGGCTCGACACCTTCGCCCCCTTTGAGCGGAAGATACCGGAGCTGAGACGGCTTCTTGTGGAGGCCAAGAGGGTATGACCATGGAAAAATGGCTGGAAAGCGTCTATTCCGACGGCACGGCGGCCTTTGTGAGCGACCCGTCCCCCAAAATGGGGGAGACGGTGACGGTGCGTCTGCGCCTTTTGGCGGACGCGCCGGTGACCGCCGTCTTCCTGCGCTCCCTCCACAACGGCTGTCAGGAGTTTACCCGGATGAAAAAAGCCGGGACCGCCCACGGCCTCGCGACCTATGAGGCGAAGCTGAGGCTCACCGAGGCGCGTATCCGCTACCACTTCGTTCTGACCGACGGCCAGGGCGTCTACTACTACACCCAGCGGGGCGTCACCACCTTTATCCCCGACGGGACGTATGATTTCTCGCTCCTCACGGACTACGTCCAGCCAGCGTGGGTGAAGGACGCGGTGTTCTATCAAATTTTCCCGGAGCGCTTTTGCAACGGCGACCCGTCCAACGACGTGCGGGACGGGGAATACGCCGTGGACGGACACCCCACCGTCAAAATGCCCTCCTGGGAGGCCGAGCCTCTGGACTACGCCCACGGCCGGTGTCTCGATTTCTACGGCGGGGACCTCCGGGGCATCGAGGAAAAGCTGCCCTATTTGCGGGACCTTGGCGTCACGGCGCTTTACTTAAACCCCATCTTTGCCGCCCCTTCGGTGCACAAATATGACTGCGTGGACTTCTTCCACGTGGACCCCCACTTCGGCGGGGACGAGGCGCTGGCAAGCCTCACGAAGGCCGCCCACGAACGGGGGATGCGGGTCATTCTGGATATCTCTGTAAACCACACCGGCGCCGCCCATCGGTGGTTCAACCGGGACGGGGCCTTTTTCCCCAAGTCCGAGGGGGCTTACAACAACCCGGAGAGCGTTGAGCGGAGCTACTACTTTTTCGACGCCAAGGGCCGCCCTCACTACTGGATGGGCGTGGACAGCCTCCCCACGCTCAACTATACCTCCGACGCCCTGCGGGACATCATCTACCGTGGGCGGGACGCCGTCCTGCGCAAGTGGCTGAAGCCCCCCTACAGCATCGACGGCTGGCGCTTCGACGTGGCGGACACCTTCGCCCACCGGGACGACATCCAGCTTGCCCACGAGCTTTGGCCAGAGATCCGCCGCGCCATCCGGGAGGAGAACCCGGAGGGCTATATCCTGGCGGAGGACTGGGGCGACTGCGCCGAGTATCTCCAGGGGAGCGAGTGGGATGCGCCCATGAACTACTTCGGCTGCGCCCGTCCCATCCGGTCCTTTTACGGCGAGCCGGACCATATGCTGGGCCGGGTGCCGGAGCTGCGGGCCCTCGCGCCGAAAATGACGGCGCAGGAGCTGCGGGAACGCGTCACCCAGCACCTTGCCAAGCTCCCCTGGGTCATCCAGGAGAACCAATTCAACCTCATCGACAGCCACGACATCCAGCGCTTCCACAATAACCCCGCCGTGTCGCAGGAAAACTGGACCGCCGCCGCCGTCTTCCAGTTCATGCTCCCCGGCGCGGCCAGCATCTACTACGGCGACGAGGCGGCCATTGAAGGGACTTTGGGCACCAACGAGGGCTGCCGCTGGCCCATGCCCTGGGGCCGGGACTTTACGAAGACGGAAAACTACCGCGTCTACCGCGCGCTTGCCCACCTGAAGGCCGAGCATCCGGCCCTCCGGCGCGGCGGAATGAAGTTCCTCGCCGCCCAAGGCGGCGTCCTGGTGCTGGCGCGCTTCACGCCCGACGAGGTCATCGCCGCCGCCCTTTCCAACGAGCCGGAGGACACGCGCTTGTACGTGGATTTCGCCCTTGTGGGCGCCAGGGGACCGGCCTCCGACCGGGACCTCCTGGGCCGGAGCATCGACTTTAACGCTGAGGGTCTCCTGGTCCCGGCGGGCGGGTCGCTCCTCTTTTCCTGCGCGCTTCTGTGACGCCGGGGCCTGCGCGGCATAGAATGAACCAGACGCCCTTGCGCGTCAAAAGTTCGAGGAAGATGACCGTGCACACCTACACAGTGGGAAAAGGCGAGAGCGCCCAGTCGGTCAGCGAGAAATTCACCGTGAGCCTCGCCGCCCTCCTGAGGGAGAACCACACCCCCTTCTACGAGGGCCAGCAGATCACGGTTCCGGTGGGCATCCTGCACCTCCCCCCCAGCCCACCCCCCGCCGCCCGATTCTACCAGGTCCCGGACACATCCATCCAGACCCGGCCGGACGCCGTCAACATAATTTTCCTATAACCCCAAGGAGCGGACCACCGGCCCGCTCCTTTTTTGCGCCGTTTTGAAGAAAAAAGCTTGACAGAGGGTGGGGCGCGGGGGTAAAATACATTTCCTTTTCGCTTTTTGCGGGGAGAGGGTATCTTATCCTGCGCGAGGCCGGGTCGTTGCCGCCAGCGCGGTTATGGAT
>CANQSD010000166.1 GCA_947626385.1 uncultured Oscillospiraceae bacterium
CGCGGCGGGGGTTATTGCCTTACGCTGAAATGGCCTCGCTCGTCGGTCATGTCGTGGAGGGTTATGTGGTTATCGCGGACGTATTGTTTGGTCCACAGGAGGACCAGGTCACGATAGCGGTACAGCTTGTCCCCCGAGGGGTCCCCGTATAAGCGGGCGAGCTCTGACGTCGCGGGGATGGCGGCGTAGAAGGCGTCGTCCAGGGCCTCCAAGTCGGCGAGCATGTCCGGCGCGGACATGGAGGCGCAGCGGGCGAGGTTTTCCGGCGTGAGCGACAGCGTGAGGGAACGCGTTTCCGGCTCGGGGAACGCGCCTTCGGCAAGCCACTGAGCTTCGCTTTGCGTTTTGACCTTCGGCATACGCGCCCGCACCGCCGGCGGGAGCCGATCCAGCGTGGCGCTTCTCAGCCGTTTTTCCTCCAAAAACCGGCCGCGGCCCTTGGCGTGGGGGAGGTAAAACTGGATGTCCTCGGTTTTGTAAGCCGAGAGGAGGTCGAGAAGACGCTCCACCTGTCCGGCGTTCTCCTCGGTGATGGGCGCGCTGATAAAGACGGGGAGACCGGCTTCGTTGGCCGCCGCCAGCATGGCCGTCAGGAGGCGAAAGTCGCCCCGTCTCCCGGCAAAGGTATCGTGGTACTCCGGAAGACCGTAGAAGGTGAGGTCGATAAGCTCCACACCGGCATGTTTGATTTGCTCCATAAGCTCCCGGATGTCCCGGTCGGGCCTTACCCGGAAGCCGTTCATCTGCAAAAACCGTCCGGCGGGCGAACCGATCTCCCGGCAGAAGGCGATATGGTCGAACAGCATGGGCGTGTCCATGCAATAGCCGATATAATAGCCGAACATGACCGGTGACTCCGCCGCGATCCGCCTCGCCAGAGCCTTGCCCCGCTCATATTCCGCGCCGACGGGATGGCCGTCGTAGGCCAAAAGGCAGTGCCGGCACCGGCAGTTGCAGGGGACACAGAGATTTTCCATTTGAAGGGAAACGTTTTCCATACATACCTCCGTGTTCAGGTCCAGTTTTCCGCGATCAGCGTGGCCATGGCGCCGTAGATGCCGGCGTCGTTGGAGAGGGTGGCCAGGACGATGGGGGTATTTTTGCAGGCGGGGAAGGCGAGGGGGCGGTAGCGCTCGCGGGTCATGTCCAGGAGAAGCTTCCCGGCGCGGGAGACGCCGCCGCCGAGGACGATGGCCTCCGGGTCCACGGTGCTGGAAACGACAGCGAGGCCACGGGCCAGATACGTGCAGTACTCGTCCGCGATCTTCAGAGCCAGGGGGTCGCCGGCGTTGGCGGCGTCCCAGACGGCCCTGGCGTCCGGATCGGGGAGGGAGCGGAGGGTGGAGGGCTCGGTGGAGGCGGCCAGGGCCTCCCGCGCCAGGCGCGCGCAGCCGGTGGCGGAGGCGTACTGCTCCAGGCACCCGTGACCGCCGCAGTTGCATGGACGCGTTTCCTGGGGATTGACGGGGATGTGGCCGATCTCGCCGCCGGCGCGGTGGGCGCCGCGAAGGCACTTGCCGTCCAGGATGATGCCGCCGCCCACGCCGGTGCCCAAAGTCACCAGGACCATGCTCCGGTAGCCCATACCGCCGCCGCGCCAGGCCTCGCCCATGGCGGCGAGATTGGCGTCGTTATCGCCCACAGCCCGAAGGCCGGTGAGGCGCTCAAGCTCCGGGAGAAGGGGTTGGTGGTCCCAGCCCAGGTTGACGGCGCTGGCCGTGCCGTCTGGCCAGATCTGGCCGGGAGCGCCCACGCCAAGGCCGAGAAACGCGTCCCCGGAAAAGGGGCGCTTTTTCATGTCCGCCAAGACCGAGGCGGCGATGTCGCCGGGGATGTGGGCCCCGTGGGCGCTGGTGTCCGTGGGGATGGACCACTGATCGAGAAGCGTGCCGTCTTCGGAAAAGAGGCCCAGCTTCACCGTGGTGCCGCCGATGTCGATGCCGTAGCCGTAAGTCATAGTCATTCCTCCGTTTCAAGGATAGATCCGATGTCGCAAAGCTCAATGCCGGGGAAGCTCCGCACGCTAAGACCGCGGGAGCGGATGAAGTCCCGGATGGCCGGGTAGTCCGGGTGGGCGGTGACGTCGCCGTTGAAGACGATCTCGTCTCCCACCCGCCCCGAGGCGCCGCCCAGGAAGCCGGTAGGGAAGCCGGGAAGGGAGACAAAGCCCTCCCGGATCTTCAAAAGGGACAGGCCCGGTTCTTTGGAGAGCGCGGCGTAGATGCCGGGGTCCGAGGTGATGAGGCTCCCGCCGTCCACCACCACGCAGGAGCATTTGGCGTACCCCTGGCGGACGCTTATTTCCCGGAAGCCCAGGGCGCGGCAGGCCGCCCGCAGGGCCGGGGCGGTGATGTCCGGCCGGTGGACGAGAAGCCCGTCCAGCACCACGGCGCACAGGGCGGCGTTCTCGGGGTAGCGGGGGAGGGGAACGCCCTCATAAAAGACGGGCCGCCCGCCCACCGGGCAAAGGCGCAGGTCCGCGTGGGACGAAACGCCGGGTCCGAAGCGGGGGTCGTCCTCTATGAGGCGCAGGGTGTGGCCGCGCTGGCGCAAATACGTTTTCAGCGGCTCACAGGCGCGATGGGAGAGCCAGACCGCGCTCATGGGACGGTAGAGGCGGCGAGGTACGCATGAGCCTCGTCGCTGTAGTACGCCACCAGAAGATCCACGCAGGCCCCGTAGGAGCGGATGCCCAGCTCCTGGCCCTGGGCCTTCAGGTAGCCGTCGTAGACCTGGGAGCTGACCTTCTCCACCGGGCCCTCAAACTGGGCCCAGTAGGCGTTGTTGTCGTTCCAGTCCACCGCCATGGGTCCGGCGATGAGGGCGGAGAGCTCCGCCCAACGGTCCGCGTCCGCCCGGTAGAGGGCGTTGGAGAGATAGATGGCGCCGGCCAGATACCCGGAGTATGTAAAGACAGGGTCGCCGGAAGAGACGGAGGCGGCGATGCCCAGGAAGTTGGCCTCCAGCTCCGAGGTGACGCCCCGCTGGTGGGCCAGCTCGTGGGCGATAGTCTCCGGGATGAGGCACCCCGGCGCGTCGATGTTGATGTTGGATTCCCCGGAGAAGGGAAAGTAGACGCCGGTGAAGCCCATCCAGGAGGAGAGGCGCGAAAACAGGTACATCTTCTTAGGCGTCCGGGAGCGCATGGCGAGGAACGGGAACTCCTCGGAGAGGTTGTCGTAGACGTGCCGGGAGGCGGCGATGGCGTCGTCCAGGTCCTCCTGCCAGTGGCCGCCGGCATCGCGCTTGACGTTCCCGGCAGTCTCGGCGGCGCGGCGGAGGAAATATTCCGTCACGGCCTCCAGGTCCGCCGGCTCCACCGCCCCGGCGGAAAGTCCGCTTCGCTCGGTGAAGCTGTCGGCGCGGTAGTCGATGGCGAAGATCCACAAAAAGACGGTGAGGAAGTAGAGAAGAATGAGCGCCAGCGTCAGCGCCCGCCGCCCCAGAGTCTTCCAATGTTCCGTAGCGCGGACGGCGAGGATGCCCGTCCGCACGAGGAACCAGAGGAGAAAGACCACCGCCGCCACGTATTCCAGCTCCATAACGGAAAAGGGGAGAAGGCCGAAGACCGTCCCCAGGGCGTCCTTCACCGGGCGGGAGAAGTACCGGGACACAAAATTGGCAGCCGGACGCAGAGGCGAGAGCAGGAAAAAGAGGAGGATGAGCGCCGCCGGCACGCCAAAGAGCACCCAGAGCCGCAAATTTTTCTTTGTTTTCTCTTTCTTTTCGGCGGTGAGGTTCATGGGATTTGTCCTTTCTCAATAGATACGTCCATTATACAACGCTTTGCCGGAAAAGGAAACGAAAATTTTTGCCAGGATGAATTTGTGAGGAAATTGAAAATTTTCTGCAAAGGGCTTTTCTCATCCGGGCGGCTGTGGTATAATCCATTCATACCGTTTTCGACAGAAATCGACGGCGTCAACCTTATACTAATATCTAATTAAAA
>CANQSD010000167.1 GCA_947626385.1 uncultured Oscillospiraceae bacterium
GGCTGGATAATATGGATAGATCAAATCGTGGAAATACTGGGTATCACATTTCATAAGCAAAATCGTTTAGATTGTGATACCCAGCAATGAGTGGGAATGATCATTAGAAAGCCCTTACCGATGGAATTACCGGTAAGGGCTTTTGCTGCCCTATGGATGGGTGTAGATCTTTAAACTTTTTCGCTTGTCAGAAGGTAATTTAACTTGTATAATGATTGGTAAATTATATTCATCACAACAGAATCTTGACTAAAAGGCGGAAAAAGGTGTCATTCAAGAGGTGTGACATGGAAGAGAAGGTGCGGCTTTCGGATATTGCGGAGGAGCTGGGGCTGAGCACGGCGGCGGTGTCGTATGTGCTCCACGGCAAGACCGGCATGGTGTCGGAGCGAACGGCGGCACGTGTGCGCCGGGCCCTGGAGGAGCGGGGATATCTGCCCCGGGCGGCGGAGGTGCTGCTGGCGGAAAACCCGGCGAAAATCGTGGGCGTGGTCATCCATGACCACGAGAAATACGAGGCCCACATTCTGGAGGATGTCTTTATTGCCTCCGCGCTCAACGCTCTGGGCGCGGAGACGGCCCGGCGCGGATTGCAGATGATGGTGAGGACCGTGAAAGACCTCGGCGAGATCGTCTCCTTCGCCACCATGTGGAATCTGGAGGGGCTGGTGCTGATCGGCTTTTGCGGCGCGGACTATAAGCGCCTGCGGGAGCGCGTCCGCGTCCCCTTCGCGGTCTATGACGCCTGCGGTGTCACGGCCGAGCGCGTCTGCGCCGTGAACATCGACGACCGGCACGGGGGATTTCAGGTGGGCGAATATTTCCGCCTCTGTGGGCATGAGCGGGCCCTATGCCTGTCCGACAACGATACTGACATGGACCTGGAACGCTGGAAGGGCTTTCGGGAGAGCTTCGGGAGTGGCGCGGAGTTTATGATGATCCCGGAGACCCGCGCGGAGCGGATGGCATTTTACCAGGAGAAGCTGCCGGAGATCAGGAGCTTCACCGCTGCTTTCGCCGTATCGGACTATTACGCGGTGGACCTCATCCATTTTCTCCAGAGCAGCGGCGTGGACATCCCGGGCGAGATCTCCGTAGCCGGCTTTGACGACACGCCCCTCTGCGGCCTCGTCTACCCGTCCCTCACATCCGTCCGTCAGGACACCGGGGAACGGGCGAGGACGGCCCTGGACGCCCTCGCCAGACTGCGGGCCGGCAAGCCCGTGGACCCGGTCGTCACCCTCTCCACGACCCTCGTGGTCCGGGCCAGCACGAGAGAAAGCGCGTAAGGTATGCTCAACCTGCGGTAGAGCCAGCGAAAATCAACCGCCGGTTCGTGTTCTTTTATGACCGTTTACGCTATGATAGGCCGTGAAAGGAGGTGCCCGATATGGATCAAATCAAAATCGGAAAATTCATCGCGTCCCGCAGAAAGGAACAGGGCATGACCCAAGCCGTACTTGCCGAGAAGCTGGGAATCAGCGACCGGGCCGTGTCAAAATGGGAGACGGGAAAGTCGATGCCTGATTCCGGGATCATGCTGGAGCTGTGCGAGCTTCTGAAAATCAACGTCAACGAGCTCCTGTCGGGCGAAATGATCATGGCGGACTTTTATGACAAGCGGGCGGAGGAAAATCTCCTGGCCATGAAACGGGAGATCGAGGAAAAGAACCGGCAGATGCTAAGGATGGAATACTGGGTCGCCCTTCCGGCGATACTCGTCGGAATTGTTCTGGTATTTGTGGCCGCGTTTGTCCCGATGCCCGCATGGTTGCGCGGGGCGCTGATTGTATTCGCTGCCGCCACAATCGATACCGTCGCTTTCATTGCGGTGGGCATTGAGCAGAAGGCCGGATACTACGCCTGCCAAAGCTGCGGCCACCGGTATGTCCCGACCTACTGGCAAACCAATCTCGCGCCGCACACTGGCCGGACGCGTTACATGAAATGCCCCGCGTGTGGCAAACGGACCCGGCAGAAAAAAGTTTTGACTAAGGAAGACTAATTCTCCCCACCGTCATTTTCCACAAAATCAGCGCTCCATTTTTGTCACAGCTTACGGATTTAAGATTTGAAAAACACCTCCTGACAGGGTATCATCAAGCTGTCAGGAGGTGTTTCCATGAAAAAACAGTCTTTTTTCCGTTCCGTCTGCGCCCTGGCCGTTCCCGTGGCGCTGCAGTCCATGCTCCAGGCTTCCTTCGGCGTGGTGGATCAGGTGATGATCGGCCAGCTCGGGGGTATGGAGGTGGCCGCTGTGGGTCTTGCCGGGAAATTCACGGGGATTTATAACGTGGTGGTCTCCGCCGTGGGCGCGGTGGCGGGGATCATGATCTCGCAATACATGGGTCAGAAGAATGCCGCCGAGACACGGCGGAGCATGGTTCTCAATCTGCGGGTATGCCTCATCCTCGCCGTACTGTTCACTTTGGTTGGCGCTGCCGCACCGTATAAAGTCATGGGCCTCTATATCAACGACCGCGCGACGGCGGAAACCGCGGGGCGGTATCTTCTTATCGTCTCCGGCACCTTCCTCCCTGCGGCGGGGGTCACCATACTGTCCACCCAGCTGCGGTGCATGGAAAAGGCGTCCTTCCCGCTCTACGCCGGGTTCGCGTCGGCGGCGGTCAACACGGGGCTCAACTGGATATTGATTTTCGGTAAGCTGGGCGCACCGGCTCTCGGCGTCACGGGGGCGGCGCTGGCTACGCTGATCTCGCAGCTCGTCTATTTTGCGGTCATATTTGTAATGTATCTTAAATTTCGGGAGCGGGCGGAGATTGCCCCGGCCGGTCCCTTTGCCTGGAAACAGTACCTCTGCATGCTTCTGCCGCTCCTAATCAGTGAATTTATGTGGGTCCTGGGCGAGAACGTGTACGCGGGCATCTACGGGCACCTGGGAACCGACGCCAGTGCCGCCATGACGCTGACGAACCCGGTGCAGTCTCTGGCGATCGGGGCCTTGTGCGGCTTGAGCCAGGCCGCGGCGATCCTCATCGGCAAGCGCCTCGGCGACGGGGACCGGGAGACGGCCTACCGGGAAGCCAAAAAGCTCCTGTTTTACGGTTTGGCGGGCTCTCTGCTGCTGTCTGCGGTGATATTTTTCATAAGCCCCTGGTATGTGCGTATTTACAAGGTGGAGGCGGGCATTCGGGAGCTGACGGTCCAGATCCTCGCCGCCTACTCTGCCGTCATGCCCTTCAAGGTGCTGAACATGATCATCGGCAGCGGCATCCTGCGCAGCGGCGGGAAAACGACCTACGTCATGGCCATCGACCTCATCGGCACCTGGCTTTTCGGCGTCCCCCTGGGCCTTGTCACCGCTTTCGTGCTCCAATGGCCCATCCCGATGGTCTATCTCACCCTGTCCATGGAGGAGTGCGTCCGCTTCGCCGTTTCTCTCGTCGTTTTCAGGCGCCGTGGATGGATGAACCAATTGAAAGCGTGAGGGCACTAAAAACATTTGCAAAATGAATGTTGAACGTGCAGCATTTAGTCCTGCTGGACGAGATGAGGAAAACATATTTGGACCAGGTGCGGGCTATGTGCCGTCTGCTCTACCCGGCCCACCTCAACATCGACTATTTCCCAAAAACTTTGTGGTGCGGAACGGGACGCTCTATTATATCGACTTTGAGTGCAGCGAGTATATGGAGCATTGGAATTTTGAGCATTGGGAAATCAAATACTGGTCAAAAACATCGGAGTTTATGCGAGATGCAAAGGAACATTCATAATGAAAAATTGGATGTTTATAAAGCGGTTGTTTTTTGACATTGTAAGTGGTATAATTTCAGCTACGATTCAGAAGCAAAAAAATCCGAACCCTTTCCCGTTATCACCCGTGATAAAGAATGATAAAGCCCATTGTGTAGGCTGGATAATATGGATAGGTCAAATCGTGGAAATACTGGGTATCATAGCTCATAAGCAAACTTGTTTAGAT
>CANQSD010000168.1 GCA_947626385.1 uncultured Oscillospiraceae bacterium
GCGGCGGCCGCCGCGCGGGTCTCGCCGTCCACGACCTCGGTGAGCACCAGAACATTCCCGCAGGCCCAGACGTCGGTACATACCGGGTCCATGACCACCGCCCCTTCGGGGGTCATGAGGCCGTAGAGGCAGCCGGTGGTCACAAATTCGCTGGCCGACAGCCGCCGGCCGGCGTAGGGAATGAGCAGGCCGTAGCTGCCGGGGACGAGCTCGCCGGTAAATTCCGGGAAGAGCCGCGTGCCCACCTCCGGCGCGGGCTCCCTGGGCGCGGTGGGCAGGTCGAGGACGGACACGTATCCCTGCCCGGCGGCCAGACGCTGGCCGTCCTCGCTCAAAAGCCAGTCCCGGATGACCCGGGCGGGGGACCCCTCCGGCGCGGAGGCGGGGAGGACCACATAGTAGGGGTTGGTGAGGGGATAGGCCCCGGAGCGGATGGCCTCCGGCTCGGGGTCCACGCCCTCCACGGCCAGGAGCTTCAGCCCCTCGGCGGCGCGCATCTCCTCGGCGTAGTAGTAGACGGAGTACCCGATGGCCCCGGCGGAGCTGTCATAGCCCCGGACGGCCTCCATGAGCCCGCCCATGGAGGTGGCTACATATTGGGTGGGCGGCTCCATCATGGGCGTGCCCCGCATGACCAGCTTCTCCATCAGCGACTGGCTCCCCGCCTCCGGGTTGCGCTGGAGGGGGATGATGGGCTCGTCAAGGCCGCCCACCTCGGACCAGCTTGTGACCTCGCCGGTGTAGATTTTGCGGATCTGGTCGACGGTCAGGGACTCCACCGGGTTTGCCTCGTTCACTACGAAGACGAAGGCGTCGGTGGCGAAGGGCGTCTGCTCCCAGTCAAAGCCCATGCGCTCCCGCTCGGCGTAGACCTCCTCGTTCCCCTCGCTGACGATGAGGAGGTCCGCGCTGCCGTAGAGGAGGTTATAGTAGGAGTTGGTGGTGCGATTGAAGCTGATGAGCGATTTCACGTCCTCCTCGCTCTCGCCCAGCATCAGCGCCGCCATGGCCACGGCCAGAGGCGCGGTGGAGGTGGACCCGTCCAGCCGGGGAAACTCCTCCCGGGTAAAATGGGGCGCGGTGATGGGAGGTTCCGTGGGCTTTGTGGGCTCACTGGGTTCGCTTGTCCCGGACGGTTCCGTCGCCGGCGGCTCCGAGGGCGCGGAGGACCCCGCCGGGACCTCATGAGTCCCGCAGGCCGCGAGAGACAGCGCCAGAGACAGCGCCAGGATGAACGACAGCGTTTTTTTCATGCATACTCCCCCTTTTCCCTTATTATACCGCGCCGGCTTGAAAAAACCATGAAAATCGGCTTACAAATCATTACAAAAAAGAAACACGGGCCGCCAAAAGAGGCGGCCCCTACAAGTGGGTTATTTGAGTAGTTCCAATAATTTGCATCCAACCCCCGTCTTAGAGCCCTCCCCGCAGGGCGGGGAGGGGGAGGGGTGAGGTGGGAGCCGAAGGGCTTTGAGTGGTTGCGATGAACGCGCCCTCCCACCTCATCCGGCGCTACGCGCCACCTTCCCCGCCCTGCGGGGAAGGCTTAAAATGGTGCGGCTTCGCCGCTCTCACTGACTTATTTCGCGTACATCAAATACACCACCCAGTTCACCAACCTTCCCGGCAGAAGGCGGGACAGGGTTACCAGCGCCTTGTAGCTTATGCCGATGGTGGAGACAGGCGGGACAGTGCGGCGGAGGGACATTTTGCGGATGTACGCCCCGGCGGCCTCGGGCTTCATGCCGTTGCGCTCGTCGTGCTCCATACGGGAAACGGACCGGGCGATACGGCCCCCATAGACATCGTCGCCGGCGGGGGATTTCTCCCGGGCGTCGGTGAAGCCCGTGGCGATGTCCCCGGGCTGGACGGCGGTGACGGTGACGCCGTAGGGGCGCACCTCATTGCGCAGGGCGGAGACGTAGGCGTTCAGCGCCGCCTTGGAGACGGAGTAGTAGGTCTGGAAGGGGATGGGAATCGCCCCCGCCACGGAGGAAACCACCACGATCCGCCCCGCCTTGCGGGAGCGCATATGGGGCAGGACGGCCTTCACGGCGTTGACCACGCCGAAGAGGTTGACCTCCAGCTGGCGCTTCGCCGCCGCGAGGTCCGTAAATTCCACCGCCCCGGAGATGCCGAAGCCCGCGCAGCACACGAGAATGTCCAGCCGCCCCTCCTTTTCGAGGACGGTGTCCACGACGCGCGCCATGGCGATCTCGTCAGTGACGTCGCCGGGGAGGTGGACGGCGTGGGGAAGGTCGATTTCCCGGCGGCTCGTCTCATAGACGGTGACGCCGGCCTGGGCCAAAGCGTTCACCGCCGCGAGGCCGATGCCGCTGGACCCGCCGGTGACCAGGGCGACCTTTTTCCCCTTCAGCATAGGCCGTTTTGATGGAGGACGGACTGGATGATGTCGGCGGCCTCCTCCACCAGCGCTTTGGTGTGGGTGGCCATGAGGGAGGTGCGGATGAGGCACTCGTGGGGGGCCACCGCGGGGGGAATGGAGGAGTTGACGTAGACGCCGGCGTCGTAGAGCTGCTTGGTGATGAGCAGGGTGTCCGCCATTTCGTATGTATAGATGGGCACGATGGGCGTTTGAGACTCGCGGATCTTGACGCCGCGCTCGGTGAGAAGCTGGCGGAAGTAGGCGGCGATGTTCTGGAGGTTATCCACCAGCTCAGGGTGCTTAATGAGCTGGTCCAGCGCGGCCATGGCCGTGGCGCAGGAGGCCGGGGTGATAGAGGCGGAGAAGATGAAGGGCCGGGAGCCGTGGCGCACGTAGTCGCACACGTTGGCGTCCGCCGCCATGTAGCCGCCCAGGGACGCCAGGGACTTGGAGAAGGTGCCCATGTAGATGTCCACGTCCTTCTCAAGGCCGAAGTAGCTGGCCGAGCCCCGGCCACCTTTACCGATGACGCCCAGGGCGTGGGCGTCGTCCACCATCACCCGCGCACCGTATTTTTTGGCGAGGGCCACGATCTCCGGGAGCTTGGCGATGTCGCCGCCCATGGAGAAGACGCCGTCGGTGACGATGAGGGCGCCGGCCTCCTCGGGGACCTTCTGGAGCTGTTTTTCAAGGTCCGCCATGTCCGCGTGGTGATAGCGGAGCATGGTGCCGTAGGAGAGCTTGCAGCCGTCGTAGATGCTGGCGTGGTTCTCCCGGTCGCAGATGACGTAGTCCCCCCGGCCCACCACGCAGGAGATGATGCCCAGATTCGACTGGAACCCGGTGGAGAAGGTGACGACCCCCTCCTTGCCCAGGAATTTGGCCAGCTTGTCCTCCAGCTCCAGGTGGAGCTCCAGGGTGCCGTTCAAAAACCGGGAGCCGGAACAGCCGGTGCCGTATTTCTCGATGGCCTTGACGCCGGCCTCGATGACCTCGGGGTTGGTGGTGAGGCCAAGGTAGTTGTTGGACCCCAGCATGATGCGGCGCTTGCCCTCCATGATGACCTCCACGTCCTGCCGGGATTCCAGCGCGTGGAAATAGGGGTAGACCCCCTGCCGCCGCGCCTCGGCGGCCTGGACGTTGCCGTGCTCCAGTTTTTTGAATATATCGATCATAGGTGTGCCCTCCTTTTGATTTTATGTAATCTCTCATAATGTACCGCAACAAAGCGCCGTTGTCAAGATTAATGCGACATTTTTAAAAAATATGTCCGGCGCAAAAAGAAAGATAAATTTAATATTATACCATACACTCTACAGAAAAGTCAATGATTTGGGAATTTCTGTTAAAGTCACGCATAAGACACAAGCGCCGAAAAATTCGCCCTCCCAAAATGCGGATTTTCACCTGTCCCGCCCAAAAACCGCCGCCTGCAACCCGCAAAAGTACGATCCGGCCGAACCCGCAGTGTTATTAAGGAGGAAACACTACATGAAGACTCTGAAAAAGACCCTGTGCTTGGTCTTGGCGGTAGTCATGGTAGTCGG
>CANQSD010000169.1 GCA_947626385.1 uncultured Oscillospiraceae bacterium
GACCGGGAGATCACCGGTTACACCTCCCGTGGGACGTTTCTTTTCCTCCGGGGCGTCGAGGACCTGGAGGTCCTTGACTCTCCCGGCGTCACCTTTCGAAATTTCCCCGCCTACGCCGCCCGGTCCATCAAGGAGCACATACGCCGGATCTTTCCCCTGAACGCGGAGGGCTTCATGCTGGCCCTGCTCACCGGCGACCGGTCCGTCCTCAACTCGGACGCCGCCGCCGTCAGCGACATGGAGCGGGCGGGCATCACACACATCGTGGCGGTGTCCGGGATGCACGTGGCGATCCTGGCTGGGTTCCTCATGGCCCTGTTGGGAAGACGCCGCTGGACCGTCCTTGTCGTCGCGCCGGTGCTCCTTATGTTCATGGCCGTCTCCGGCGGTTCGCCGTCGGTTGTGCGGGCGGTGGTGATGCAGCTTTTTGTGCTGACCGCGCCTCTCGTCATGCGGGAGAGCGACAGCCTTACGAGCCTCGCGGCGGCGCTGATGCTCCTTTTGATGCTCAACCCCTACGCCGTGGCGGGGGTTGGCTTGCAGCTGTCCTTCGCTGCCACACTGGGCATCATCCTCCTCTCCCCGCGCCTTCAGGCGCGGCTTGAAAAGCACGCGCCGGAGAAAAATGGCTTCAAGCGCCGCGTTTATCTTACCGTAGCGCGGTCGATCTCCACCTCCCTCGGAGCCCTGGCGCTGACGCTCCCCATCTCGGCGTGGACGTTTGAGAGCGTGTCGCTGGTTTCGCCCCTTTCCAACCTCCTGATCCTCTGGGCGGTGTCTCCGGCCTTCCTGCTGGGGGTCGTGGCGGTTGGCCTTTCGTATCTCTGGCTGCCGCTGGGGCGGCTGGTGGGGTTCTATCCGGCGTTGGCGGCGCGGTTTATCCTGCTCGCGGCCAAGGTCCTGGCAAAGCCGCGCGCGGCCTGTATCTATCTCACGGACCCGGCGATGCTGTGGGTGTTCGTGGTCTTCTACGTCCTTTGCGCGGCGCTGGTGATCCGGCGGGCGCGCCTGCGCGCCTTCCTCCCGGTGGTATGCGCCGGAACGGTGGCGGTGTGCGGCGTGCTTATCTGGCGGGACCTCTCCGACCGGACACGGGCGGGTTACACCCTGACGGCGCTGGACGTGGGGCAGGGGCAGAGCCTGGTCATCACCAGCGCGGGCTACACCGCCGTGGTGGACTGCGGCTCCTCCAGCGGCGTGAACGCCGGGGCCGTCACGGAGCGGACCATTCGTTCTCTTGGCCGGGACAGTCTGGACGCGCTGATCCTCACCCACTACCACGCCGACCACGCCGGGGGCGTGGAGCGGCTCCTTGCCACGCTGGACGTGGCGGCGCTTATCGTCCCCGAGCCGGACTTTGCGGAGAGCGACCTGGACGAGACGGTCCTGGCCGCCGCCGAGAAAGCCGGCACGCGGGTGGTTTTTATCACGGACCTCACATCGCTTTCCCTGGGGGAGGCCAACCTCACCCTCTACCCGCCCATCGGCGGGGAATCGGAAAACGAGCGGGGCCTCTTTGTCACGGTCTCGGCGGACGGGTTCGACACGCTGATCACCGGCGACGCGCCGGGGAATCTGGAGCGGCTCTTTCTGGCAAGCTACGCCGTGCCGGACATCGAATGTCTCATCGTGGGGCACCACGGCTCGGCCAGCTCCACCACGGACTTCCTCCTGGATACCCTGACGCCGGAGACGGCCATTATCTCCGTGGGGGAGAACAGCTACGGACACCCTACGCCCGAGGTCCTGGAGCGGCTTCATTGCCGGGGCATCCCCGTCCTGCGCACGGACGAGGACGGCACCATCACAGTCACATCGAGGTGAGCATATGGCATACGGAAAAAAGGACCAGGAAAACGAGGCGTATCAGAAGCTCCGCGCCGATTTGAAGGCCGGCACGCCCGGGCGGCTCTACGTCTTCCGGGGCGAGGAGCGCTACCTTCTGGAAAACGCCGTCGCGACCCTGCGGGCCATGATCCCGGAGGGGACGCGGGAGTTCAACCACCACCGGCTGGAGGGCCGGACACTGGGCGCGGACGACCTCCAGGAGGCGGTGGACGCCCTGCCGGTGTTCGCCGAGCGCACGCTGACGGAGGTCTGGGACTACGACTTTTCCAAAATGGGGGAGGAGACGCGCCGGGATTTTACCCGCATCCTCTCGGACATTCCCGACTACGCCACCGTGGTCTTCGCCTTCGACACGGTGGAATACAAGCTGGACGGGAGGGTGAACGCCAACAAGGAGCTCAAAAAGCTCTTCACGGAGGTGGAGTTCACCGTCCAGTCCGATTATGACCTCACAAAATGGCTGGCAAAGCAGTTCGCCGCCGCCGGCAAGAGGCTGGACAGGGACGCCGCCGCGCGGCTCATCGAGATGACCGGCGGGCTCATGACCACCATGAAGACGGAGGCGGAGAAGCTCATAAGCTACGTCCCCGGCGAGACGGTGACCGTCCGGGACGTGGAGGCGGTGGTCACCCCCACGCCGGACGCGGCGGTCTGGGAGCTGACGGACGCGCTCCTGGCGCGGAAAAACGACCTTGCCATGGAAAAGCTCACCGCCCTCATTCTGATGGACGAGGCGCCCCACAAGATCCTCTACACCGTCTCCCAAAAGCTCCGCCAGCTGCTGATCGCCAAGCTCTGCCAGGAAAACCGCACGGATCTGGAGGGCTTCATGAAGCTGGCCGACATGAAATACCGCTTCCAGGCCAAGGCCGTCTTCGACGCCGCCCGCCGCACGGATCTTCCCCGGTGCAGGACCATGACGGAGCTTGCGGCGGACACGGCGCTGAAGCTCAACAGCACCTCCGGCGACGACCGGGCCCTGCTCACAGAGCTTGTGGCGAGGCTCCTTCTATGAAGAAAAAGATTCGCGAGGCCATCGTCGTGGAGGGCCGCTACGACAAAAACGCCGTGAGCCAGGCGGTGGACGCGCTCATTTTGGAGACAGAGGGCTTCGGCATCTTCCGGGACGCGGAAAAGCTGAAGCTCATCCGCGCCGTGGCGGAAAAGCGGGGCGTCATCCTGCTCACAGACCCGGACAGCGCCGGCTTCCTTATCCGCAATCACCTCAAGGGCGCGCTGGCGGGGGTATCCGTCAAGGAGGCTTACATCCCGGACATTTTGGGCAAGGAGCGCCGTAAAACCGCCCCCTCCCGGGAGGGGAAGCTGGGGGTGGAGGGCGTGCCGCCGGAGGTCATCCTGGAGGCCCTGCGCCGTGCCGGGGCGACCTTCGAGGACGAGGAAAGCGCCCCGGAGGTCCGGGGCGCCCTGACGAAGGCTGATTTTCTGGAGCTGGGCCTCACCGGCCCCGGCAGCCGCGCGAAACGGGCGGCGCTCCTCAGGGCGCTGGACCTGCCCGAGCGGCTGACGGCCAACGCTTTGCTGGACGTTTTGAATCTCCTCATGGACAAAACGGAGCTTGTTAGTCTCCTTTCATCTTTGCGTCCACAATGAGCGCCCCGAGGGACGCCACCAGCAGGACCCCCTGGGGGGCCCGGTAGAGGTCGGCGGAGAGCCTTAGAATATGTACGTTCCGCGCCGTTAGCGGCCCGGCCCACACCGCCAGCACCAGCGACAGCGCCAGCAGGACGCAGGAGAGGGCGAGACACCCGCGCAGGAGCCGCCGCGCCGGCTGAGAAATATTCTCGCCGGAGAAAAGCCGGCGGAGCTTTTTACGCATAGGACCACCCCCAGCCTTATTTTACGGTACCGGGGGAGCCGTTTCAAGGCAAAAATTCTGGGGCGTCTGTGTCGAATTTCCAAGAAAATTTATAAAATTTGACTGTACAAGCCCTTGGGGATTTGGTATAATTGATTTAACTTATAAAAGGGGGCTTTTCCATGAGGTGTCCGTACTGCGGCTTTTCCGAGAGCAAGGTCATCGACTCCAGACCCACCGAGGACAACATCCG
>CANQSD010000170.1 GCA_947626385.1 uncultured Oscillospiraceae bacterium
CAGAAGACCAGCACGGAGTACGCCCCCTGGCACATCATCGAGTCCGTGGACAAGAAATACGCCCGCATCCGCACCCTTCAGATCACCACCGAGGCCCTGGAAAAGGCCGTGGAGGACAGCGTCGTCCGCGGCATGAAGGCCAAAAAGTCCGGGAAAAAGGACGAGGAGGACTGAGCGCCCCCTATACAAAAGCCCGGGAAAAGGCACATCCTTTTCCCGGGCTTTTTCGTTTTTCGGAATGTTTCTTATCCAACCAATTTCTCTACCAATCCCACGGCGCCGGAACTTGTGGTGTTGTAGATGTTGAGGCAGAAGATCACGTCCTGGATGCCCTTCTCCGCCACGAAATCCGGGAGCTTTTGCTTGAAATACCGGAAATCGATCCAGTACACATACTCGTAATGGTCCACCATAAACGGCACGAAGGCGTTTCCGAAGGAGTCCTTGACGATGACACAGGCGCTGCCGTCGGTGATGGCGGGGTTGTGGACCCAGGCCAGAGACTGGTCAGACCCGGAGAAGCAGTAATACTTATTGCCGGTGGCGTACTTCTCCGCGTTCATGATGATGTTCCACTTGATCTCCTTGCCCTTGTTGTCCACGTAGGTCATGCTGTTGGTGCCCATGGGGACGAAGGCCTCCACCGTATCGGGGTTATTCTTCATGCTCTTGGACTGGGTGTCCGCGTAGAACGACCCCAGGAATCCCGGGAACTCCCGCTTTTCAAAGTCCTCCAGGGCGTGGGGCTCCACGCCCATGGCCCCGCACAGCTCCACGTAGCCGTAATACGCCCCCCGGGCCGTCCAGTGGTGGTCGGTGCGGAAATAGATATACTCCGCGTTGTGCTTTTTCAGGATGTCGTAGATGTTGACGGCGTAGACGCCGGGATCTGTCTGGCTGTTGATATACTCGATGGCCGCCCGCTGGTCGCTGGCCCCCACGCTGGACTGGATCGACTGGTCCAGGATCACCCCGGAGCTCAAGGGAATGGGCATGGAGAAGACCCGCACGCCGTCCCCCAGAAGCTCATGGGCGCGGCTCACCGCCCTGGCGTACCGCTCGGTGCCGCTCCTGTTGAAGTAGTAAAGGCTGTACGCGCTGTCCCCGGTGGTGTAGATATCCCCCATCATCTCTCCCTGCTGATGCACGGTGCCATCAGGCAGTGTCTCCTCCGGTTCGGTGGCCGGCGTGGCGGTGGGCTCGGTCTCCGTCGCGGGCGGCGTGGTCCCCGACGGGGTCGTCTCCCCGCCCTGCGTCCCTTCCGGGGCGGTGGAGGGCGTCTCCACAGGCGTGGTGGTGGGCTTGGAGTCCCTGGGTCCCGTGATGTCCGGGATCTCGTCGGCCTTATTCCCGTCGCCCTTGATGATGATCTGCTCGCTCTGGCTGCCGTAGAGCGCCTGGAGCCGGTGGTTGGCGGCAATCAGGCTCTCCCGCAGGGGGTAGGTGTCCGCGTACCACAGGTCGAGCCCGGTGCCGAAGCTCCCGTCCAGCACGCCCTTCGCCGTCAGCTTCGGGAAGGCCGTCAGCTCCCGCTTTTCAATCTCGGACACCTCCGGCCGCAGGAACCACAGCCCCCCGATGACCGCGAAAACGCCGAGAGCGGCAAAGAAGAGGCCGTTTTTCAGCCGGTATATGGTCCTGAGCTTTTCTTTCGCTTTCTCTTTATCCATAGTCTCTCTCATTTTCTCCCCGACCCTGTCAGAACATCCAATAGAGGAACGGATTGTAGCTGTTCCCCACCAGCGCCATGGCGGACACCACCAGCAGAAGCACCGGGTGCACCGCCTCCACCACCGCGTAGGCGGTCATCGCCCCGCCGCTCCTGACGGAGCGCTTTTTGAGCAGCAACCGCAGATTCGTAACCAGCGGCGTACACGCCACCGCCGACACCAGCAGCAGCGCCCAGTTGGAGGTGAAGGTGATCCGCGCCGTCAGAGGCGCCGCGGCGTTGGCATTGAGCCCGAAAAGCCCCCGGAGCACCGCTCCCAGAGAGGCCATGTCTTCGAACCGGAAGAGGATCCACCCGAAGAAGACGATGACCAGCACCGCCGCGTGGCGCAAAAGACCGGGGATCTTCTCCAGCCTCTTCCCCAGCGCAAACTTTTCAAACACCAGGAAGACGAAGTAGTAAAGCCCCCACAGCACGTAGTTCCAGGACGCCCCGTGCCAGAGCCCCGTGAGGCTCCAGACGATCAGGAGGTTCAGCACCTGCCGCCCCTTGCCCCGCCGGTTGCCGCCCAGGGGGATGTACACATAGTCGCGGAAGAAATTCCCCAGCGTCATGTGCCAGCTGCGCCAGAAGTCCGTGATGGACCCGGACAGGTACGGGTAGTCGAAGTTCTCCGGGTAGTGGAACCCGCACATGAGCCCCATCCCCACGGCCATATCGGAGTAGGCGGAGAAGTCCAGGTATATCTGCATCATCCACGCCGCCCCGGAGAGCCACAGACCCGCCGTGCTCTGCGCGGCCAGCGCGGCGGCGTCCCCGCTGAAAAAGATATCGGCCACGGCGGCGCAGGCGTTGGCCAGCACCGCCTTCTTGGCAAGCCCCACGGTAAAGCGGCTGATGCCCCGGGACATCTGGGCGGTGGTGACGTGCCGCTCCTCAATGGCCTCGGCCACCTCGCCGTAGCGGACGATGGGTCCGGCCACACACTGGTGGAAGAGGCTGGCGTATAAAAGGAGCTTCCAGAATTTCCTCTGGGCCTTCACACGCCCCCGGTACACATCCGCCACGTAGGAGATGAGCTGGAAGGTGTAAAACGAGATCCCCAGCGGCAGGACGATCTCCGGCACCTTCTCCGGCACGCCGAAGAGGAGCCGCACGTTCTCCAAAAGGAACCCGGTATACTTGAAGGTCCCCAGCACCAGCAGCAGTATGGTGACGCACAGCCCCAGCAGTCTCTTGCGCGCCTTCCCGCCGCTTACCTCGACGAAGAGCCCCAGAAACCAGCAGACCGCCGTATCAAAGAGCAAGATCGCCGTAAACGTCAGCGACGCCCAGCTGTAGAAGATGAGGGAGGAGACGAGAAGACAGATATTCTTCGCCCTCATGCTCCGGCACAGGCTGTGCGTCAGCAGATTCAGGACTAAAAACGCGAAAACGAAGATCATGCTGGAAAAAACCATGGGAGGTCACCTTTTCTCTCTGTCCGCCCGCCGCCGGACGTCTTCTACGCGCCGGAACGCTCTATCATAATAATGCCCACAAACGCCAAAAACTCACAAAAAAATAAGAAAAAAATTTCCCCGCCCTATCGCGGAAAAAATGGCCCGGACCAGCGATCCGGGCCATTTTAAACCGTTTTCCGGCGGGAAAAGCGTATGCCTTACGCTCAGTCGTTGCCGGGCTGCTTGCCGATGTAGGCCAAAATGCCGCCGTCCACGTAAAGGATGTGGCCGTTGACGAAATCGGAGGCCGGGGAGGCCAGGAACACCGCCGGGCCCGCCAGATCCTCCGCCTCGCCCCAGCGCTCAGCGGGGGTCTTGGCGATGATGAACTGGTCGAAGGGGTGACGGCTGCCGTCGGGCTGACGCTCCCTGAGCGGCGCGGTCTGGGGCGTGGCGATGTAGCCGGGCCCGATGCCGTTGCACTGGATGTTGTACTGGCCGTACTCGGAGGCGATGTTCTTCGTGAGCATCTTGAGGCCCCCCTTCGCTGCCGCGTAGGCGGAGACGGTCTCACGGCCCAGCTCGCTCATCATGGAGCAGATGTTGATGATCTTGCCGCCGCCCTGGGAGATCATATCGGGGATGACGGCCTTGGACATGATGAAGGGCCCGTTGAGGTCGATGTCAATGACCTTCCTGAACTGCGCGGCGGTCATGTCGCACATGGGGATGCGCATGATGATGCCGGCGTTGTTCACCAGGATGTTGATGTGGCCCACCTCTTCGGTGACCTTCTTCAC
>CANQSD010000171.1 GCA_947626385.1 uncultured Oscillospiraceae bacterium
AAGCGCAAGAGAGGCCTCCGCAAGGGAACCTACGCCGACGTCACCAACGAAGCGGCGATCAAGCGCATGATCCTGTATAAATAAGGAGGCAGACGAACATGGCTAGAATCAAGGGCGCGATGATGACGCGCAAGAGAAGAAACAAGGTCCTGAAGCTCGCCAAGGGTTACTGGGGCGCCAAGAGCAAGCACTTCAAGATGGCCAACCAGGCCGTGATGAAGTCCCTCACCTACGCCTACATCGGCCGCAAGCAGAAAAAGCGTGATTTCCGGAAGCTTTGGATCACCCGCATCTCCGCCGGCTGCAAGATGAACGGCATGAACTATTCCACCTTCATGCACGGCCTCAAGAAGGCGGGCATCGAAATGAACCGCAAGATGCTCTCCGAGACCGCCATCCACAACCCCGAGGCGTTCACCCAGCTGTGCGCCACGGCGAAGGCGGCCCTGTAACTGGCTCGAAATGCCTTTGGCATTTCGATGCCAAGGGGGAACGTGCGGAAAGCCCCTCGCGAAAGGTCTGCGGACCTTTCGCGAGGGGCTTTCCTGCTGTCACGTTGCGCGCGCCGCAAGCGGCACTGCGACTCGCCAAGAGCCGCCCTTCGGGCGGTTGCTCGCTTGCATGGCGCCTGCGGGCGCTCAACTTGCGTGACAAAAGGTATTTTTTCCGACGTACGTGCCGCCGGAAGGAAAAAATGACCGATTTGAGTTTTTCGCTTATTTTCCGGCGACCGGTACGTTTTCAAGGGATACGGCGCAGGGGCCGGTGTAGGTGGAGCTGACGTAGCGCTCCTTGCTGAAACGCATGGTCTTCTGGGCCTCCATGAGGTTTCCGTTGATGGAGCCGCCGGTGACGGGGGTGACGGTGCTGCCGTCGAAGAGGTAGGCCAGGCGTATCTCCCCGGCGAAGTGGCCGGACATGGGGTCCATCTGGAAGTCGGAGAAGGTGACGGGCTGGAGATAGGGCTCACGCTTCAACTCCTCCAGGGGCGTCGAGCCCGTGGGGACACGGATGGCGCGGTAGGTGCCGGTGGGCTCTATGCCCAGATAGGAGGCGAACCTGGCGCCGCCGTGAAGGAGCTTCAAGCTGCCGTTTTCCATGAGCGTCCTGTCAGTGAGGCGTATGCCCTCGGAGTCGAAGGGCTCCACGCCCACAAGCTCCACGGTCAGCCTGTCGCCGGTGATGTCCGTGCCCTGGACGGGGTCGCCGGGCTTATAGTCGGAGTAGTGCTGATAGACCATGCCGGCGCCGGAACGGGCGACGTAGTAGCTCAAAAGCTCCTCCACGTGGTCGCCGGAGAGGATCACCCGGTAGGTCCCCGCCTTGGGGGGCTCGGACGCCGCCGCTCTGTCGCGCGTCTCCCGCAGGGACTTTTCCACGTCCCGCCGGAGCTCCTCGGTGTCAGGCTCGCCGTAGGCGAAGGAGTGGTACGTCTCCACGTCGCGTCCCTCGACGCACTGGACCACGTACTCGCCCCGGACCTCGCAGGCGTCCCAGCTCACGTCCACGCCACGGGAGTTGACCACGCGGCAGGAGCGCTTGATGGCGAAGATCTCGGCGGAGTTGACGAAGACGCCGTCCTCGGTGTCGGAGGCGAAGAGGGCGCTGCCCATGACGCGGGCGGCCTCCTCGCAGGACATCCGCGCGAAGGCGCTCCCGGAGGGCTCGTGGGGCTCCCTTTGGCCCTCGATAAGGTCGTAATACCGGTTCCCGGCGAAGGAAGCGGCGAAATACGCCTCCCGCAGGGCCTGCCGGAGCTCGGCGTCCTCCATGCCGGGATAGACGGGTACGGAGGAGGAGCCCAGGAGCTTGCCGCCCTCGGCCTCCATGGTCCTGTACACGCTGACGGACCAGTCGGTGAGGTCGGTGCGGCGCTTCAGGTCCATATTCTTTTTGACGAAGAACACCTCGGCGGACTCGGACCTTGTCTCGTTCACCGCCCAGGTGGCGATTTTCTCGGCTTCCAATGCTTTTTTGATCCTGTCGATCATGCTTCTGCCCTCCTTCAGCCCAGACGGATACGGGCCTTGATCCAGGGACCGCCGTCGGAGACCTTGACCCACTCCTTGTAGCCCTTGCCGCACA
This sequence comes from uncultured Oscillospiraceae bacterium, assembly GCA_947626385.1. Lineage (GTDB taxonomy): Bacteria > Bacillota > Clostridia > Oscillospirales > Oscillospiraceae > RUG626. The sequence goes on from CANQSD010000171.1 coordinate 2,086, forward strand.
TTCCGCCGCCGCCCAGCTCAAGCCCGTCGCTCATCATGGTGATGGATTTGAGCAGGTCCGGGACGTAGCCTGTCAGGACGATGGGGGAGAAGATGCGTCCGGTGAGCCTGCCGTCCTTGATCTCCCGGGCGTAGCTGACCATACACTGGATGCCCCAGTTTTTCGGGTCCTCCATGCCGCTGGAGGGCTCGCAGAGGAGAAGGCCGTCCTTCACGGAGGCGATCATGTCCTCCACCTTGTCGTTCCCCGCCTCGAACCATGTGTTGGTCATGCGGGTGTACGCCTTGCGGCGGTAGCTCTCGCGGCGCCCGTTGCCGGTGGGGGCGGTGCCCAGGGTCATGGCGGAGAGATAGTCGGAGATGCCCCGGCGGAGGATGCCCTTCTCGATGATGACGGTGTCCTGGGCCATGGTGCCCTCGTCGTCGAAGAAGTAGCTGCCCGTTTCCGGGACCGCCGCCGCGCCATCGTGCATGGTCACCAGGGGGCTGGCCACGTATTCGCCCACGTATTTTTCGGCCAGGGCCCGCTTTTTCACGAACATATCCATCTCCACGCCGTGGCCGAAGGCCTCGTGGACGATCATGCCCGTGACCTCGGGGGTGCAGACGCACTCGTATTCGCCGGGGGTGAGGGGCTGGGAGTCCAGAAGCTCCAGGGTGACGCGGGCCACGTCCTCCACGCCGGCGTCCATGCGGTCCATGAGCTCCGCGCCGCCGAGGGCGGAAAAGCTCTTGCGGCTCATTTTGATCTCCTGCCCCTTGGCCGCTACCGTGAGGACCGCGCCGGTGGTCCAGAGGACGTTCTGCTCCAGCTCCCTGTCGGGGGCCAGGTAGAGCTTATGGTTTTTCTGCCAGACCAGGTTTGCCTGGCAGTCCAGGAGCTTGTCGGAGACGGCAAGTCCCCGGTCCCTCAGGGCGGTGAGACGGGCGACGATCTCGCCGTCGCCCACCTCGTCGGGGTCGACCTCGTAGTCCGTGCCGCCGTGGAAGGTGAGCTTTTCGGACCTGGGGGCGGCGTAGACCCGCTCGCGGACCCCGTCGGGCAGGACCGCCTTGGACATGGCGGCCGTGGCGGAGATGCGCTCCAGAAGCTCGGGCACCGTCTCCTCGGAGATGTGGCTGAAGGAGTGCTCCGACCAGTGCTCGCCGTCAAAGACCTTGACCACGAAGCCCCGGGCGGAAAAGCGCCCGCCCATGCTGACATTGGTGAGCCGCCGTGACACCGCGCAGGACTTCTGGGACGCGTCCTGCGCCAGGATGGAGGCGAAGGGATACCGGTCCAGGAGCTTTCGCAAAAGCGCATCCAGCACCGGCTTTTTCGCCGTTAAAAAGGGACTGTCGGATAGTTTCATGTGTGACCTCCTTCAGGGCGCCGCCCCGGAAAATCAGATAAAGGTAAACAAAAACGCCCCGGATGAACTCCGAGGCGTTGGTGGTGGACGATACAGGACTTGAACCTGTGACCCTCCGCACGTCAAGCGGATGCTCATACCAGCTGAGCTAATCGTCCGTCAGCGTCCCTTATTGTACCCCATGGCGGCGGGGTTGTCAACACTTTTTTTGCTGTGAGGCAAAAAATCTTTGAAAAATCAAAAATAATGCTTGCATTTTCCCGCCGCCGATGCTATGATAATAAAGCGCTCAAAAAGCGCCCATACGCGCCTGTAGCTCAGCTGGATAGAGTGCGCGGCTACGAACCGTGAGATCGGGGGTTCGAGTCCCTTCAGGCGTACCAAACGGGAGGTGTCAAGGACACTTCCCGTTTTAGTTTGTCAAAAAACTCTCATCGAGCATTTTTTCCGGCGGCATGTACGTCGGAAAAAAT
>CANQSD010000172.1 GCA_947626385.1 uncultured Oscillospiraceae bacterium
CTCATCAACACCGCCCTCGCCGCCGGCGCCGACGCCGTCCTCTTCGGCCACACCCACACCCCCTACTACGCCGAGGTAAACGGCGTCCCCGTCATCAACCCCGGCACCATCGGCATGGGATCCCGCACCTACGGCGTCCTCACCATTGAGCGCGGGGAGATGCGGTACGAGGCAAAGCAGGTGTGAGAGCGCTCTTAACCTCCCCCCCCCTGGGGGAGGTGCCGAGCGCAGCGAGGCGGAAGGGTTCCCACGGCGGCGGGAAAAAGGTATGCGGCTTGCGCCGCGTTTTTTATATTCCCACCCGCCCTAGCCTCCCCCCTCGGGGGAGGTGGCGCATAGCGCCGGAAGGGTCCGCCGCCGTAGGGGTCGCCGTCCCCGGCGACCCGCCCATCGACCATTGACCCGCCTCGAACACCGCCGTACGGGCCGCCGCCCACGGCGGCCCTTTTCCCCGTTGACCGACAGGTGCTGTTTTATCGGAACCGTCCCGTTCCGCAACGTGGCACGGGCGGGTTTGGAACCCGCCCCTACAGGGGATATGGAAAGTTACCCCATATAAATTATTTCGGAGATTATCGAAACGCGGGTCGCCGGGGACGGCGACCCCTACGGCGTTTATCGGAGGCAATCCGAAAACTGCAACCTGGGCCGCCGTGGGCGGCGGCCCGTACGGCGGTGATTGGATACAATTTAAAATGTAGGGGCGGGTTCTAAACCCGCCCGTGCCTTTTTTTACCTCACCCCATCCTCCTCGTCATCTCCCGCCTCAGCCTGGATATGATGCGCTTCTCCAGGCGGCTGATGTAGGACTGGGAGATGCCGAGGCGGTCGGCGACCTCCTTTTGGGTGAGCTCGCGCCTCCCGGCGAGGCCGAAGCGGAGGGAGATGATGGTCCGCTCCCGGTCGGAGAGCTTTTCCAGAGCCTCCCGCAGAAGCTGGCGGTCCACGTCGTCCTCCAGGGGGCGCATGACCATGTCGTTGTCGGTGCCCAGGATGTCCGAGAGGAGCAGCTCGTTGCCGTCCCAGTCGGTGTTCAGAGGCTCCGAGAGGGACACCTCCGTGCGCTGGGGCGCGATCTTCCGAAGGTGCATCAAAATCTCGTTCTCGATGCACCGGGAGGCGTAGGTCGCCAGCTTAATGTTTTTGGCCGGGTCGAAGGTGCTGATGGCCTTGATGAGGCCGATGGCCCCGATGCCGGTGAGGTCCTCCAGATTGACGCCGGTATTCTCAAACCGCCGGGCGATGTACACCACCAGCCGCAGATTGTGCTCGATGAGCAGCTTCCGCGCCGTCTCCGACCCCTCCGTCAGGGCCCGCACCGCCTCCTGCTCCTCCTCCCGGGTGAGCGGCGGCGGCAGGGTGTCCGCCCCGCCGATGTAATAGACGCCCTCCGTGGGCGCGAGCCGCTCCCAAAGCCGCGCCAGGAGCGCCCGAAGCCTCCAAAAAATTCGTTTCATATCTGCCTCCCTTTCATGCCGCCGTCACGGCGCAGTACCCCGCGCCCACGCTGAGCCCCCCGGCGTCGATGGCGATGAGCGTTGTCTTCTCCCGGAACCCCACCCGGACGGAATCGGGCCGGAAGGCCGGGAGGAACCCGCCCTTCACCCCCACGGCCCGGTAGGGGACCAGGAAAAAGCTGTAAATTTCCTTCTCCCCCAGGACCTCCACCGCCTCCGCCGGGTCCGGGTGGTCCCGGAGGACCGCCAGGACCTCCGGCTCCAGCAGCGGCGCCACGGCCTCCAGGGAGCAGACCGTCACCGGAAGGCCGGACACCGGCTCCGTGAGCCCGTTGCCCGTGTCGTCCAGCGCCGGGAAGGTGACCTGCCGGCCCCGGTAGGTCACGGTGAGATTCCGGATCTCCCCCCGCACCCGGTGCCGCCCCACGGCCCGGAAGACGGCAGTGAAGAGGGCGTAGAAGACGGCGAAGGACAGCAGAAGCGTCCCGAAGCTCACCCCGGAGGCGAGATCGACGCTCCGGCCGCCGACGAGGCACGCCGCCATCACCGCCCCGGCGAAGGCCGCCGACACGGCGAAGAACACCACCGCCAGCCGCAAAAGCCGCCGGTCGAACCCGAAGACCATTACCACCATCAAAAGCCCCACCGCCGCCTTCACCGCCAGGGACGTGAGCACCGGCCGGGATACAAGGACGCTCACCAGCGCGTACACCGCCCCCACCGCCGCCGCCAGGGCGGCCCTCCACCGCCGCGCCGGCACCCCGGCAATGCGGGCGCAGGCCACCAAAAGTATGTAATCCACCGCCAGATTTTCCAAAAACACCGCGTCCGCGTAAACGACCGGCATGTCTCCGCCCCCTTCACGGGAGATTATAGGCCGGGCCCGGTGAAAATGCAGTCGAAGGGGGAACCCGCCAAAAACCTCCCTCCCGGCGGGCGGGAGCGCCAAAAAATCCGGGATTTTTTCACCATTTGACGGATTTACCCAATAAAACCACTACCATTTTCATCGGAAGTGTGGTATACTGTTTATGATTTCAAAAAAGGAGCGTGAGGGATGTGGTCTATTTCTGGATCGTCGCCACGGTGGCCCTTGTGGCGCTGGAGGCGGCCACGGTGGGGCTTGTGTCCGTCTGGTTCGCCCTGGGCTCCGCCGCCGCTCTCATCGGCGCGGCGCTGGGGGCCGAGGTGTGGGTGCAGGTCGTCCTCTTCCTGGCGGTGAGCGCCGTGGCCCTGGCCGTTTTGAAGCCCCTGGCCGTCAAATATCTGAAGGTGGGGACCAAGCCCACCAACGCCGACCGCCTTCTGGGCGTCGTCTGCCCCGTCACGGAGGACATCGACAACATCCACGCCACCGGCGCCGTCTCCGCCGGGGGAAAGGAGTGGACCGCCCGCAGTCTCACCGGCGAGCCTATCCCCAGGGGAGCGCTGGCGCGGGTGACCTCCATCCAGGGCGTGAAGCTCATCGTGGAGCCGGTGCGCCGGCCGGCGGAGGCGAAATAACGTCGGACCCTATTGAAAAATTCATTATATTGGAGGGAGCATCATGCCTGATCCTATTATCATCGTCCTCATCGCCATCGTCCTTCTCGTCATTATCATCATCGCCCGGAACATCCGGGTCGTCCAGCAGGCCAAAGCCTACGTGGTGGAGCGCCTGGGCGCGTACAGCACCACCTGGAGCGTGGGCCTGCACTTCAAGATCCCCTTCATCGAGCGGGTCGCCAAGATCGTCTCCCTGAAGGAGCAGGTGGCGGATTTCCCGCCCCAGCCCGTCATCACCAAGGATAACGTCACCATGCAGATCGACACCGTGGTCTACTTCGAGATCACCGACCCCAAGCTCTACACCTACGGCATCGAGAACCCCATGACCGCCATTGAGAACCTGAGCGCCACCACCCTCCGGAACATCATCGGCGACCTGGAGCTGGACCAGTGCCTCACCAGCCGCGACATCATCAACTCCAAGATGCGCTCCATCCTGGACGTGGCCACGGACCCCTGGGGCATCAAGGTCAACCGCGTGGAGCTCAAGAACATCCTGCCTCCCAAGGAGATCCAGAACGCCATGGAGAAGCAGATGAAGGCCGAGCGCGAGCGCCGGGAGGCGATTTTGAAGGCCGAGGGCGAAAAGCGCGCCGCCATCCTCTCCGCCGAGGGCGAGAAGGAGTCCGCCATCCTCCGCGCCGACGCCAAGAAGCAGGCCGCGATCCTGGAGGCCGAGGGCCGCGCCGAGGCGATCTTAAAGGTCCAGCAGGCCACCGCCGAGGGCCTGAAGCTCCTCAACGAGGCCAGCCCCACCGATTCCGTCATCAAGATCCGCGCCCTGGAGGCCTTCGCCGCCGCCGCCAACGGCCAGGCCACCAAGATCATCATCCCCTCCGAGATCCAGGGCCTCGCCGGCTT
>CANQSD010000173.1 GCA_947626385.1 uncultured Oscillospiraceae bacterium
CCCGTAGACCTTTCCCGGTTTTTATGACGCGTTTCGCTGGTCGGGCAATGCCCGATAAAGCTTTAGTTGAACCGCTCGCGGGCGGCGTAGGTGGTGTGGAGGAGCTCGTGGGCCTTATGTCCGCAGGGCTCGCCCAGGTAATCCTTATAGAGCTGCTGGATCTGGGTGTTGTTGTGGGACTGGCGGACGGTCTGGCGCTCGTCCTCGCTGTAGAGGGCGGCGGAACGCTTGGCCTTGTAGGTGTCCAGGATGTCGATGTCCTCGTTGGGCAGGAAGCAGGGCTTCACGTAGGGCTGGCCGCCGCCGGCGACACAGCCGCCGGGGCATCCCATGATCTCGATGAAGGTGTACTTGCTGGTGCCCGCGCGGACCTCGTCCATCAGGACCTTGGCGTTCTTCATGCCATGGGCCACGGCGACGTTGACGGTGGTGCCGTCAATGTCAATGGCGGCCTCCTTGATGCCGTCAAGGCCGCGGACCTGCTCGAACTTCACAAGCTCATGCTCCTTGCCGGTGAGGATGTGGTAGGCGGTGCGCAGGGCGGCCTCCATGACGCCGCCGGTGACGCCGAAGATGACGCCGGCGCCGGTGTACTCGCCCAGGAGGTCCTGGTCAAACTCCTCGTCGGGGAGCTTTGCGAAGTTGATGCCGCTTCTGCGGATGAGCGCGCCCAGCTCGCGGGTGGTGAGGACACAGTCCACGTCGGGAAGGCCGTCGGCGTTCTTCAGCTGGTCCCGCTCCTTCTCGAACTTCTTGGCGGTGCAGGGCATGATGGAGACGACGAAGATGTTCTTGGGGTCCAGGCCGTTTTTCTCGGCGTAGTAGGACTTGACGATGGCGCCGAACATCTCGTGGGGGGACTTGCAGGAGCTCAGGTGGTCAAGCTGATCTCCGTAGTAATACTCGGCGTAGTTGACCCAACCGGGGGAGCAGGAGGTGATCATCGGGAGGACGCCGCCGGTCTTGATGCGGTTGACCAGCTCGTTGGCCTCCTCCATGATGGTGAGGTCCGCGCCGAAGTTGGTGTCGTAGACCTTATCGAAGCCTAAGCGGTGGAGGGCGGCGACCATCTTGCCGGTGACGGGGGTGCCGATCTTCATGCCGAACTCCTCGCCGAGCGCCGCGCGGACGGCGGGGGCGGTCTGGACGACGATGTACTTGCCGGCCTTTTTCGCCTCGTCGATCTTGCCGATCTCGGACTTCTCCATGAGAGCGCCGGTGGGGCAGACGCTGACGCACTGGCCGCAGAGGATGCAGGGGGAATCCATGAAGCTCCGGTTCTCCGCGGGGCCCACGATGGCCTTGAAGCCCCGGTTCTCAAAGCCCAGGACGCCCAGGCCGTGGGCATTCTGGCACCGGGCGATGCACCGGCCGCACAGGATGCACTTGGAGGTATCCCGCACGATGCTGGGGCTCAGCTCGTCCACGGTGGCGGGGGTCTTGGCGCCGTTCTTCTCCACGTTGCGCGCGCCGGTGATCTGGGCGGCGTAGTAGAGCTCGCACTTGCCGTTCTTGGGGCACTGCTGGCAGTCGGTGGAGTGGTTGGAAAGGAGGAGCTCCACGCTGGTGCGGCGGGCCTGGACGGCCTTGGGGGAGGAGATGGTGATCTCCATGCCCTCGCTCACCGGGTAGACGCAGGAGGCCACGAGGCCCCGTGCGCCGGTGGCCTCCACCAGGCACACGCGGCAGGAGCCCTGGTTGCACTCGCCGTGGTTGAAGGTACAAAGGGACGGGATCTCATAGCCGCATCTTTTCGCGGCCTCCAGGATGGTAAGGCCGGCCTCGACCTGGTAGGGATGTCCCTCGATCTTGATATTCACTAATGACATTTCTCAGTCCCTCCCCTATTATTCCTTGATGATGGCCTTGAACTTGCAGGTGGACATGCAGGCGCCGCACTTCACGCACTTGGGGGGGTCGATCTCCATGGCGGCCAGCTTCTTGCCGGGGGCCACGTAGTCGGTGCGGGAGATGGCGGAGGCGGGGCACTGCCTGGCGCACATGCCGCAGCCGAAGCACTGGTCCTTCACGATCTTGTACTGCATCAGGTTCTTGCACACATGGGCCGGGCACTTCTTCTCGAAGATGTGGGCCTCGTACTCGTTCATGAAGTGGGTCATGGTGGAGCTGATGGGGTTGGCGGCCGTCTGGCCCAGGGCGCACAGGGACCCGTTGCGGGTGACCTCCACCAGCTCCTTGAGGGCGTCGATGTCCTCGGGCTCGCCCTTGCCCTCGGTGATCTTGGTGAGAATCTCCAGCATCCGCTTGGTGCCGATGCGGCAGGGGGTACACTTGCCGCAGGACTCGTCGCAGATGAACTCCATGTAGAACTTGGCCACGTCCACCATGCAGTTGTCCTCGTCCATGACGATGGCGCCGCCGGAGCCCATCATGGACCCCTTGGCCACCAGGTTGTCAAAGTCGATGGGCTCGTCCAGGTACTCCTTTGTCAGGCACCCGCCGGAGGGGCCGCCGGTCTGGATGGCCTTGAACTCCTTGCCGCCGGGGATGCCGCCGCCGATGTCGTAGATGAGCTCCCGGAGGGTGGTGCCCATGGGGACCTCCACGAGGCCGACGTTGTTGATCTTGCCGCCCAGGGCGAAGACCTTGGTGCCCTTGCTGCGCTCGGTGCCGTACTGGGCGAACTTCTCCCAGCCCTCCCGGAGGATGTAGGGCACGCAGGCCAGAGTCTCCACGTTGTTGACGATGGTGGGGCACTGCCACAGGCCCTTCACCGCCGGGAACGGCGGGCGGGGCCGGGGCATGCCGCGCTTGCCCTCGATGGAGTTCAAAAGCGCCGTCTCCTCGCCGCAGACGAAAGCGCCCGCGCCGAGACGGATATGTACGTTGAAGCTGAAATCGGTGCCCAGGATGTGCTCGCCCAGAAGGCCCAGGTCGTTGGCCTCCTTGATGGCGATGCGCAGACGGCGCACGGCCACGGGGTACTCGGCGCGGACGTAGAAGTAGCCGTTCTTCGCGCCGATGGCGTAGCCGGCGATGACCATGCCCTCGATGACGGCGAGGGGGTTGCCCTCCAGGATGGAGCGGTCCATGAACGCGCCGGGGTCGCCCTCGTCGCCGTTGCAGACCACGTACTTCTCGTCGCCGGCCTCGTTGTAGGCAAACTGCCACTTGCGGCCCGTGGGGAAGCCGCCGCCGCCGCGTCCGCGAAGGCCGGCCTTCAGGACCTCGTTGATGACGTCCTGGCGGTCCATGGTGAGGGCGCGCATCAGGCCCTGATAGCCGCCGAAGCCCAGGGCCTCGTCGATGTTCTCAGGGTCGATGGTGCCGCAGCCGTGGAGGGCGATGCGGCGCTGTTTCTTATAGAAGTTGATGTCGTCCTGGCGCTGGACCTTCTCGCCGGTGGCGGGGTCCACGTAGAGAAGGCGCTCCACGATCTGGCCGCCCAGGAGGTCCTTCTCCACGATCTCCTCCACGTCCTCCAGCTTCACCATGCGGTAAAGGGTGTCCTCGGGGAAGATCTTGCAGAAGGGGCCCTGGGAGCAGAAGCCGAAGCAGCCCACCTGGTTGACGGAGACCTTGTCGTGCAGGCCCTTCTCGTCGATGACCTGCTGGAATTTCTCCCGGATCTCGGCGGAGTTGGAGCTGAGGCAGCCCGTACCGCCGCAGAGCACCACGGCGCGCTTTCCGTCCTCGCCCTTGAACTTGCCGTCCAGACACGCGGAGCACGCGGCGACCTTTTCCTGAAGCTGGGCGGGTGTCTTGATCATTTCCATATCAGCGTTCCTCCCTTTCCTTACGCGTTCCTGTAGGATGCAACGATATCGGGGACATCGCTGACCTTGACCTTGGGGTAGACCTTGCCGTTGATGGAGACGGCGGGGGCGATGCCGCAGGCGCC
>CANQSD010000174.1 GCA_947626385.1 uncultured Oscillospiraceae bacterium
TTTTCCCCGCTGCCGCGCGGCTTTTTGCCTGCTTTGGGGCGGAGAAAAATTTAGCACTTGACGGCCTCCTGTGGAAAAGGTAAAATAGAGGATGGGCTATTATAAAGAGAGAGAACCGGAGGCGCTTATGAGGATCGGGTTTGATAACGGGAAATACCTGTCGCTCCAGTCGGAGAAGATCGCGGAGCGGATCGCTAAATTCGGCGGGAAGCTTTACATGGAGTTTGGCGGGAAGCTTTTTGACGACTACCACGCCTCCCGGGTCCTGCCGGGGTTCGAGCCGGACAGCAAGATCAAGATGCTGGCCAATCTCCGGGACAAGGCGGAGATCGTCATTGCCGTCTGCGCCGGGGACATCGCCAAAAACAAGGTCCGAGGCGACTACGGCATCACCTACGACCTGGACGTTCTGCGGCTCATTGACGCCTTCCGGAGCTTCGACCTCTACGTGGGCAGCGTGGTGATCACCCAGTTTGCCGGACAGAGCGCCGCTGAGGCGTTCCAGAGGCGCCTGGAGGCCCTGGGCATCCGGGTCTACCGCCACTACCCCATCGAGGGGTATCCGGCGGACATCGACCGGATCGTCTCCGACGAGGGCTACGGCAAAAACGACTATATCGAGACGACCCGGCCTCTGGTGGTGGTCACCGCCCCCGGACCGGGGAGCGGCAAGATGGCCACCTGCCTTTCCCAGCTCTACCACGACGGCAAGCGGGGCGTCCAGGCGGGGTATGCCAAGTTTGAGACGTTCCCCATCTGGAACCTGCCCTTAAAGCACCCGGTGAACGTGGCCTACGAGGCCGCCACGGCGGACCTCAACGACGTCAACATGATCGACCCCTTCCACCTGGAGGCCTACGGGTCCCTGGCGGTGAACTACAACCGGGACGTGGAGACCTTCCCGGTGCTGTCGGCCCTCTTCAAGCGCCTCATGGGCGGGGAGTGCCCCTACCAATCCCCCACGGATATGGGCGTCAACATGGCGGGCTTTTGCGTGGTGGACGACGCCGCCTGCCAGGAGGCGTCCCGCCGGGAGATCGTCCGCCGGTATCTGGCCGCCTGCTGCGCCCGGGTCAAGGGCCTCCCCGGCGGGGCCGACGCGGACAAGATAAAGCTTCTCATGGACACCGTGAACACCGGCGTGGAGGACCGCCCCGGCCGGGCGGAGGCCTTGAAAAAAGCGGAGGAGACCGGCGAGCCCGCCGCCTCCATCGAGCTTCCCGACGGGCGGATCGTCACGGGCAAGACCTCCCAGCTCATGGGCGCGGCCAGCGCCATGCTCTTAGACGCCCTGAAGGCCCTGGGGGGCATCGACGACCGGATACGCCTCCTTTCCCCCAGTATTCTTGAGCCCGTGCAGGACCTGAAGGTCAACCACCTGGGCAACGTAAACCCGCGCCTGCACACCGACGAGGTCCTCCTGGCCCTGTCCATCTGCGCCGTCACCAACCCTCTGGCGGAGACGGCCATGCAGCAGCTGACGAAGCTTGCCGGCAGCGAGGTCCATTCCACGGTGATCCTCTCCCAGGTGGACGAAAATCTTTTGAAGAAGCTGGGCTGCAGCGTCACCTGCGAGCCGGCGTATGAGACGAACAAGCTTTATCACAAGTGACGGAGTCGAGGCGGCGGTATGGACCTTTCCGATTTGAGAACGAGGCTTGGCGCGGGCAAGCTCTTTCACGCTTATATCGTCACCGGCGGGAACGCCGAGACGCGGGAGAGCGCGGGACAGCTCATTGCCCGGGCCGCCGTGTGCGCCGCGCCCTCCGGGGCGCCCTGCGGCGTCTGCCGGGACTGCGCTAAGGCCCTGCGGGGCGTCCACCCGGACATCGAGACGGTGGACCGCACCGCCCGGGAGCACACGGTGGATTCCCTGCGGGAGGTCCGCTCCCGCGTGGCGGTGGTGCCCAACGAGGCCGCCCGGAGCGTCTTCCTCATCCGGGACGCCGACGCCATGAACGTCCCGGCCCAGAACGCCATGCTGAAGATCTTCGAGGAGCCCCCGGCCCACGCCGTCTTCGTGCTCCTGGCGGAGAACCCCCAGCGGCTTTTGGAGACGGTGCGCTCCCGGTGCGAGACGGTGAACCTGACGCCCACGCCCACCAAAGCCCAAAGCGAGACGGACGACGCCGCCAGGGCGGTCATCGACGCTTTGTCCCGGCGGGACGACATGGCGCTCATCCGGGCAATCCTGCCCGTGGACAAGCTCAGCCGCGAGACGGTCCCCGTTTTCCTTGAGAGCCTGCGGCGGCAGGCGGTGGACGCCTTTGCCGCCGGGAAGCTCACGGAAGATACGGTGGAGCGGCTTTCCGAGACGCTGGACAAGGCCGACAAAATGACCGCCGTGAACGTCAGCGCCGTCCACATCGCCGCCTGGATGCTGGCGAGACTGTGCGCGGAGGAGACGTAACCATAGATTTCGGCGCGAGCCGGAGAGGAGAATGACAATTGACTGAGGTCATCAGTGTACGCTTTAAAAATAAGGGCAAGGTCTACTATTTCGACCCCAACGGCGTCACCGCTCAAAAGGGCGACAACGTCATCGTGGAGACCGCCAAGGGCCTGGAGTTTGCCGAGTGCGTCACCGGCAACCATGAGGTGGAGGACAACGCCGTCCACCCGCCCCTGCGGCCTGTGGAGCGCCTGGCCACCGAGGCGGACACCCGGCGCTTCGAGGAAAACCGCCGCCGGGAGCGGGAGGCCATGGAGATCTGCCGTCAGCGCATCGCCAAGCACAAGCTGGAGATGAAGCTGGTGGACGTGGAGTTTAACTTCGAGGGGTCCAAGATCCTCTTCTTCTTCACCTCCGAGGGCCGCGTGGACTTCCGGGAGCTGGTGAAGGACCTGGCGGGCACCTTCAAGACCCGCATCGAGCTTCGGCAGATCGGCGTCCGGGACGAGGCCCGGATGCTGGGGGGTCTGGGCATCTGCGGCCGGCCCTTCTGCTGCGCCCAGTTCCTGGACGATTTCCAGCCCGTGTCCATCAAAATGGCCAAGACCCAGGGGCTGAGCCTCAACCCCACCAAGATTTCCGGCTCCTGCGGCCGGCTCATGTGCTGCCTCAAGTACGAGCAGGACGCCTACGAGGAGCTGGTCCAGAGCGTCCCGAAGCTGGACGCCTTCGTGGAGACGCCGGCGGGCGTGGGGACCGTGGTGGACGTGAACCTCCTGAAGGGCACCGTCCGGGTCCGCCTGGAGGACCAGACGGAGACGTCCATGAAGACCTTCGAGGCCGGCGAGATCACCGTCCTCGGCGGCAAGGCCAAACGGGCGGAGTACCTGGCGGCCCTGGCGGAGGGGAAGATCGAGCCCCCGGCCAGGACTCAGCCGCGCCTTCGCCGCTCCGCCGCCTCCCGGGACGCCGCCAAAAGCGGCGCACGCGGCGCCGAACGCCGGGAGGAGCCCGAGAACGCCCCCGAGCCCGAGGGCGAGGCCAAGCTCCGCCAGGGCCAGCGCCGCGGCCAGAGCCAGCGCCCGCCCCGTCAGGGTCAGGACCGCCGGCAGGGTCAGTCCCAGCGCCCCCAGGGCCAGCCCAAGCCCCAGCCGGACCAGTCGGACGCCGCCTCCCGCTCCCAGCAAAGCCGCCGCAAGCGCTCCCGCCGCTCCGGCCCCCGCCCCCAGACCCCCGGCGAGTCGGAAAAAAGCGAATAACCCCAAAAACTTTTCCCGCCAAAGCTCTTGACGAACCCCGCGCGATGTGGTATGATAATAGCACGCCAAATCGCGGGGTAGAGCAGTTGGTAGCTCGTCGGGCTCATAACCCGGAGGTCGTAGGTTCAAGTCCTTCCCCCGCAAC
>CANQSD010000175.1 GCA_947626385.1 uncultured Oscillospiraceae bacterium
TCGCCGGGCGGGTTTTCGTCGCTGTACGGCGGGTTCACGGACCCGGACGCCGAGACGCTTTACATCCTCAAGGGCGGGCCGGGGTGCGGAAAATCCACCATGATGAAAAAGATCGCCGCCGCGGCGGAGGGCGCGGGCCTCCGGGTGGAGCTCATCCACTGCTCCGGCGACCCGGACAGCCTGGATGGGGTGAAGATTCCTGCCAAGGGCGTCGCCTACGTGGACGGCACGTCCCCCCACGTGGTGGAGCCAAGCTTCGCCGGGGCACAGGGCGTCTACGTCAACCTGGGGGCCTTTTACGACCGGGAGGCGCTTCTGCCCGTCCGGGGGGACATCGCCCGCCTCACACGGGCCTACAAGGCCCAATATGACCGGGCCTTCCGGCTTTTGGCCGGCGCGGCGGCGCTGAACGAGACGCCCGCCGTGCCGCCGGAGGCGCGGGAGAGCGCCCTAAAACGGGTGCGGTCCCTTCTGCGGCTGGAGCTGCGAGGCGCGCCCCAGGGGGACGGGGCGCCGGCGCGCCGGTTCCTCTCGGCCTGGTCGTGTCAGGGACACGTGACCCTCTGGGACACGGTCCCGGCGCTTTGTGAGCGGGTGTGGGTACTGGACAACGACCTGGGGCTGGGGACGGCGGCCCTGGAGGAGGCCGCCCAGGCCTGCCGGCGTCAGGGCCTCCGGGCCGTGGAGTGCATGGACCCCATGGCGCCGGGAAGGATCGAGCACCTTCTGGTACCGGAGGCGGGCTTCGCTCTGGTGACACAGACCGCGGGCCACCCCTGTCCTTTGGAGCCCTACCGGCATCTGCGCCTGGACGCCCCGGCGGGCAAGGACCTGCGTGCCGCCGCCAAGCGGACCCGGAAGCTGCGCGCGCCCCTTCTCGACGAGGCCCTGGCGGCCCTCCGGGAGGCCAAGGCGCTCCACGACGAGCTGGAGGCGCTCTACATCCCCAACACCGACTTTTCCGGCGTGGATAAGCTGACCCGCCGGCACATTCGGGCACTTCTGGAGGGCGATTGACTTCCCTCCCCGGCCATGCTATGATAGAAAAAAACACAAATGAGGTGTACATATGTTCGATTTCGATACCCCCGCGCCCCGGGCGGGCACGGGTAGCGTCAAGTGGGACCTGCGGGAGAGCTCCTTCGGCAACGCCTCCGCCCTGCCCTTCTGGGTGGCAGACTCCGACTACCGCTCCCCGCGGGAGATCGTGGACGCCCTGCGGGACGCCGCCGCCCGGTGCGTCTTCGGCTACTCCTTCCCCACGGAGCGCTATAAAAGCGCCGTGGCGGACTGGGTGCGGACCCGCCACGGCTGGCAGATTCAACCCGACTGGATCGTCCCCTCCACGGGCATCGTCTCCGAGCTTGCCAACATCGTCCGGTGCTTCACCGCCCCCGGCGACAAGGTGCTCATCCAGACGCCGGTCTACGACCCCTTCGCCGCCATCGTGACGTCCTCCGGGCGGACGCTGGCGGAGAACCGGCTCGTGCGGGATGAAAAGCTGCGCTGCACCATGGACCTCGACGACCTGCGCCGGGACCTGAGCTCCGGGGTGAAAATGATGATCCTCTGCTCGCCCCACAACCCCGTGGGGCGGGTCTGGACCGAGGCCGAGGTCCGGGCTGTGGCGGGGCTTTGCCGGGAGTTCGGCGTCCTCCTCGTCTCCGACGAGATCCACTGGGACATTCTCATGCCCGGCATCACCCACTTCACCGCCGGGAACGCCGGGATCGACGACAACGTCATCGTCCTCACCGCCCCCAGCAAGACCTTCAACGTGGCGGGGCTCAAGTGCTCCAACGACATCATCCCATCAAGCGCCCTCCGGCGCAGGCTCGTGGCCTGGAAGGAGGCCCGGCACATAGAAGGACCCAACAACTTCGGCCTCATCGCCTGCGAGGCGGCCTATACCCACGGCGCGGCCTGGTGCAACGCGCAGAACGCGTACCTCGCCGGGAACGCGGCGCTGGTCCGGGAACGCCTCGCCGCCGCGCTGCCGGACCTTGGCGTCGCGCCGCTGGAGGGGACGTACCTCATGTGGCTGGACGCGTCCTTCACGGGCCAGAGCTCCGTGGAGCTGTGCCGGCGCCTCAACGCCGCCGGCGTCATCCTCAACGACGGCCGGCGGTACGGGGACGACGCTTTCCTGCGCCTCAACATCGCCTGTCCCCGCGCCCAGCTTGAGCGGGGCCTTGAGGTTTTGGCGGACACCCTCCAAAGGAGCGCCTCATGACCCACCTCCTGCTGGCCGTCATTTACCTCTCCTTCGTCTCTCTGGGGCTCCCGGACGCCCTCCTGGGAGCGGCGTGGCCCAGTATGTACCCGGACCTGGGTGCGCCGGTGTCCTACGCGGGTCTCGTGAGTACAATCATCTCCGTTGGGACCGTCGTCTCCAGCCTCAACTCCCACCGCATGACGCGGCTCCTCGGCCCCGGCAAGGTCACCGCGCTGAGCACCGGCCTCACGGCGGCGGCGCTTTTTGGGTTCTCCCTCTGCCGGAGCTTTCCCATGCTGTGCCTCGTCGCCATTCCCTACGGTCTGGGGGCCGGGGGCGTGGACGCGGCCATCAACAACTATGTGGCCATCCACTACCCCAGCCGCCACATGAGCTGGCTCCACTGTATGTGGGGCATCGGCGCGGCCGTGGGCCCCGGCATTATGGGCGCGGCCCTGACGCGCTTTGCCTGGCCCGCCGGCTACCGGATCGTGGGCGGCCTCCAGCTCCTGCTCACCGCCGCGCTCTTTCTGTCCCTGCCGTTGTGGGCGAAAAACGGGGGAAATTCATCCGAAAAGAGCGAAAAGAAATCCGAAACGTCCATGTCCAACCGTCAGGTCCTCCGTCTCCCCGGCGTCATGGCGATCGTCGTGACGTTTTTCTGCTACTGCGCCCTGGAGAGCACCGCCGGCCTTTGGGCCGCCAGCTTTCTGGTGCTGGGGCGGGGCGTCGATGAGACGACGGCGGCGGCGTTCGCCAGCTTTTTCTACCTGGGCATGACTCTCGGGCGGTTTGTGAACGGCTTTCTCACCCTGCGGTTCTCCGACCGCTTCCTCGTCCGCCTGGGCGGGGCAGTGGCGGGAGTGGGCGCGCTGAGCCTGCTCCTTCCGCTGGGCCGAATCTTCGCCGCCGCGGGCCTTGTCACCGTGGGGCTGGGCTGTGCCCCGGTGTACCCCTGCATGATCCACGAGACGCCCGCCCTCTTCGGCGCGGACAAGTCCCAGTCCATCATCGGCGTTCAGATGGCCGCCGCGTACTTGGGCACCGCCCTCATCCCGCCCCTCTTCGGCCTCCTCCTCCGCCGCCTCACCCCCGCCCTCTATCCCCCCTCCCTCCTCCTTCTCACCGCCCTCATGCTCCTCGCGCACACGAGGCTGCCGAAGGCGCGCGGCGAAAAATAAGGGTTTCACTTTGCCGTTGCGCTTTTGTTATTTCCCGTTGCTTGCCGTGGGGCAAAAGCTCTGCTATGCTTTTCATGTACCGGGCGGCCCGGTCCGCCGGACGATCATAGCAAAGGAGTTGTACGTATGTTTGGTGAGAATTTGAAGGCCCTCAGAAAGCAAAAAGGTTTTTCCCAGGAGGAATTGGCCTCCCGGCTTCACGTGGTGCGACAGACGGTCTCGAAATGGGAAAAGAGCCTGTCCGTCCCCGACGCGGACACCCTCATCCGGTGCGCCGACATCCTGGAGGTGACCGTCCCGGAGCTGCTCGGCGCCAAGCTCGACCGCGCCCCCGACGCGGACCGCGTCGCGGAGCAGCTCTCCCGGATCAACGAGCAGCTCGCCATCAAAAACCG
>CANQSD010000176.1 GCA_947626385.1 uncultured Oscillospiraceae bacterium
GCCCGGAGCTTGATGACCACGTAATCATCAGGCCTGAAGCCGATAAGGTCCGTGATGCCCTCCATAAACCCGTCGATGCCGCCGTAGGCGTACATGGCGTTGACCAGCTTGCTGCGGTAGCTCACATTCACCAGGGTGTCCCGGGGGATGCTCACCACGTTGAGGGTGTAGTTGTTAGTATCGAATTTGGCCACCATGATGGCGTCGGTATTGGCCCCGGCGATATCCCGTGCGGCGATGACGACGGTGTAGATGCCGTCGTTCCGGATCACATCCGGGGGCTCGGTGGCCGCCGTCGGGGGGACCGTGGAGCCGGAGGCGGCGGGATCGGTCCCGCCGGGCTCCTGGGGCTCCGTGGCTTCCGTGACCCGGGAGGGGAGGTTGAGTCCGGGGTTCGTGTACTCCGGGGGCTTGACGGCGATCTTAAAGTAGAGCAAAGCCGCCAGCGCCAGGGCCGCCAGCACGCCGGCGACAATGCCCACGATCAGGAGGGCCTTCTTCTTGCCGGACATCTTCTTTTTTTGCTTCGCGCGGCCGGCACCCGCTGAGGCGCCACCCGCGTGTTTTGATTTTTTACTGTCTCCGAAAAGCTTCATATCGCTTATCCTTTCGCCGTGATCCCCCCGGCCGCAAGCTCAACTTCGCGCCGCGGTGATATACGCAAGGGCTCCCAGGGTCCGCTCATGGGGTACGATCCCCCGTGAGCGCATATCCTCGATGCTCATCTTAAATCCCAACTCAAGAGCCCCGTCGAGGTCGGAGTAGGCGAGCCTTCTCAGCTCCTCCACGCCGGGAAAATCCCGGTTGGGCTCTATGTAATCCGCCATGTAGATGACTTTCTCTAAAAGCGTCATGTCCTCGTGGCCTGTGGTGTGCCAGTAGATGGCGCCGTATACCTCGTCGTCACAGCCGAACTCGTACTTGGCGATGCCGGCGCCGGTCTTGGCGTGGAGGAGCTTTCCCTCGCTCCTCTCCATCTCATCCAGGATGATACCATATTTTTCGCAAAGACGCAACTGTTCATCCAATTTCTCTTTTTTTGTGATGTCGTGGAGAATGCCGGCCTCCCGGGCCTGCTCCTCGTCCGCGCCCCAGCGCTTTGCCAGCCGCGCGGCCTCCTCCTCGCACCCGGCGACGTGGGGCACGCGTTTGGGCTCCAGCATGGCGTAGGCTTTCTTCCGGAGCCACGCGAAATCCGGCTTGGCGCCATATAGGCGCAGCTTGACGATGCGCCCGTAGACATTCTCCGGCACCAGCTCACAGCCCCGGCGGCGCGTCAGCTCCTCCCGGACCAGGGTGGACGACACGTCCAAGGCGCGGATGGGGACCACCTTCACGTTGGCATTGATGCCGCTTCGAAGCTGCGCGGCGGCGCGTTTCACCGCTCCCCTGTCCTCCTCCCGGCGGGCGAAGACGGCGAGAGTCGCGAGCTTCGCGATCTCCCCGTACTCCCGCCACTGGGTGAAGCTCAGGAGCATATCCGTGCCCATGAGGAGGTAGAGCCTGTCCGTCGGGTACCTCTCCCGCACCCGCCGCAGGGTGTCCACGGTGTAGCTCACGCCCCCGCGGGCAAGCTCCATGTCGGAGACCTTGCAATGCTTGACGCGGCCAAAGGCCAGCCTGCAAAGCTCCAGCCGTTCCCGCCCCTCCGGCGAGCCCGCCGGCATCTCCTTATGGGGCGGGACGAAGTCCGGGATCACCAGGAGCTTATCCAGCCTCAGCGCCCGTATCGTCTGGGCCGCCGCCTCCATATGCCCCCTATGCGGCGGGTTGAACGTCCCGCCAAAGATACCGATCTTCATAGACGTATCCTTTTCTCCTCCGGAAGGTCGGGGTTCGGCCTGTAGAGCACGAACACGTTCCCGATGGCCTGGACGCCGTCGGCGCGAGTGCGTAAGGCGAGGGCGTCGCACACCTCCCGGGCGGTCATCAGCGCCGATTCCAGCACCTTGCCCTTGAGAAGCTCCCTGGTGCGGAAGGCGTTTTCCGTCTCCTGGACCACGGCGTCCGTGACGCCGCCCTTGCCCACCATAATGACCGGGTCCAGCTTGCCCCCGAGGCCCCGGAGGGCGGCCCTTTGCTTGCTTGTCAGCATGGCGTATGCTCCTTTTCCATGTACTTTTGAAGCTCCTGGGCGAAGGCCCGGAAGGCCCGGCCCCGGTGGGAGATGGCGTTTTTTTCGGCATCCGTCAGGCACGCCATGGAGTGCGTATGCCCCTCGGGGACGAAGATGGGGTCGTAGCCAAAGCCGTGCTCCCCCTCGAAGACGTGCCCGATGGTCCCCTCGATGACGCCCTCGGCGGTGAGCTCGTCCCCACACGGAAAGGCGCAGACCACGGCGCACCGGAACCTGGCGCCCCGGTCATCAGACCCGTCCACGATGGACACGATCTCCCGGCAGGTCTCCCGGTAGCTCCGGTTGCCGCAAAAGCGGGAGGAATAGACGCCGGGACCATTGTCCATGGCGTTGACCTCCAGGCCCGAGTCGTCCGCCACACAGGGCCGGCCTGTGGCCGCCACGGCGGCGCGGGCCTTGATGCGGGCGTTCTCCTCGAAGGTCTCCCCTGTCTCCTCGGCCTCAAAATGACAGCCTGCCTCGGACTGGGAGACGACGGTAATGCCCTGCGGGGCTAAGATCTCCCGAATTTCCCGAAGCTTATCCTTGTTGTTGGACGCTAAGACGATCTCCATAGCTTTCCTTTCTCACCCCAACAGGGCCTCGGCGAATTCCTCCGGGTCGAAGGGGATGAGGTCGTCCGCCTTCTCCCCCACGCCCACGAACCGCACCGGCACGCCAAGCTTCTGGGTGATGGCGAAGACGATGCCGCCCTTGGCGGTGCCGTCCAGCTTCGTGAGGACGATGCCGGTGAGGCCGGCGTATTTCTTGAACTCCTCCGCCTGGGAAAGGCCGTTCTGGCCGGTGGTGGCGTCGATGACCAGGAGCGTCTCCCGGTCCGCGCCGGGAAGCTCCCGGTCGATGACGCGGCTTATTTTCGCAAGCTCGTTCATGAGATTGGACTTATTGTGGAGGCGTCCGGCGGTGTCCACGATGATGATATCGCTGCCCCGGGCCTTGGCGGCGCTGATGGCGTCGAACACCACGGCGGCGGGGTCGGAGCCCTCCTCATGGCGGACAAAATCGGCCCCGGACCGGTCGGCCCATATTTTCAGCTGCTCGGCGGCGGCGGCGCGGAAGGTGTCCCCGGCGGCCAGCAGGACCTTCTTGCCCTGATGGTGGTACATGAGGGCGAGCTTGCCGATGGTGGTGGTCTTCCCCACGCCGTTGACGCCCACCACGAGGATGACGGAGGGGTGGGTGGCGAGCCTAAGCTCCCCGCCCTGTCCCAGCATATCCACAAGGATGTCCCGGAGGGTGTCCCGCACCTCGTCGGAGCCCCGGAGACCCCGCTCCTCCACCTCGTCCCGGAGCCTGTCCACCGCGTCCATGGACGCCTCGGCACCCACGTCGGAGAGGATCAGCGTGTCCTCCAGGTCGTCAAAGAAGTCCTCGTTCTCCCCGGTGAACGAGGCGATGGTGGCGTTGAGCCGGTTTTGGAAGCTCTGCTTCGTCTTGGCAAGCCCGGCTTTGATCTTATCGAAAAAACCCATGTTGTCCTCCTTCTTGGTCATACTAATATCTATTTAAAAGAAGACA
>CANQSD010000177.1 GCA_947626385.1 uncultured Oscillospiraceae bacterium
TGAAGGCGTCCATGTAGCCCCGCAGAGGCACCCACTCGGTGCGGACGGTGCCGGGATCGGTGCGGGCGGCCACGTCCCCGGCAACGGTCATGTCAATGTCGTTCCCATAGGCGTTGACGGTCACGCCCGACCCGTCCAGCAGGTCGTTGTCGTCCATGCTGTTCACGCTCATGCCGAAGGAGCGCAGGGTGAGGGCCAGGTTGCGGTCCCAGTCATAGTTCCAGACGAACTCCGGGTCGTAGACAAAGTCCGTCTCCGGCGCAAGCTCGCCGTCGGCGAGGGAAAGGCGGGTGTTGAAGTCCAGCATCCTCTCTGACTGCATCGTAGCGGTGAGGTCCACGGTGAGGCCGTGGGCGGCGTCCCGGGACCCCGAAAAGACCACCTCCCGCACCTCCACCTCGGTCTGGGCGCTCAGCAGCCGGACGCCGGCGGTGACAAGGAGCGCCAGGGACAGGGCGAGGGCGGTGAAAAAGACAGTAAGCTTTCTCATGGCTCCTCCTCTCCGGTGAGCTTATCGAGGGCGCGGCTCACCCGGTCGGGGCGGTAGCCGTAGGCGGACTTGACGTACTCCATGAGGGTCACGCCCTCGTCCTCCAGGGCGGACAGGCTCTTATCCCCCACCACGCGGCCCTTTTTGAGGAGCACCGCGCGGCTCACAAAGCCGGACACCTCCTCGATGAGGTGGGTGGAGAGGATCACCGTCTCGTTGGGCTCCAGAATGCCCAGCAGGACCTTGTAGAAGTCCTCCCGGTTGAAGACGTCGTTGCCGGCGAAGGGCTCGTCCATGAGGATGTAGTCCGCCCCCTGGCACAGCGCCAAAATCACCTCGAACTGGTTTTTCTGCCCGGTGGAGTATGCCCGGAGAGGCTTGTAGTCGGGCAGATCAAAAAACTCCGTCAGCGCCTTGTAGCGCCCGTCCCGCCAGGTGGGGAAATGCTCCCGGTAGAAGTCCCGGTGGGCCTGGGCGGTGAGGCTCGGGAAGAAGGAGTGCTCCGAGGTGGCAAAGCTCAGGCGCTCGATGTTTTTCCGCGTCACCGGCTCCCCGTCCAGCAGGACCTCCCCGCCGTGAGGGAGAAGGCCCAGGACGGACTTGAGAAGCGTAGTCTTCCCCGCGCCGTTTTCCCCGAAGAGGCCCACCAGCTCCCCCGGCCGGATGGTGAGGCTCACACCCTGCAGGGCCTTCATAAAGCCATAGTAGCGTTTTGTGATGTCATGCAGCTCCAGCATAGTCATCCCTCCAAATGAAGCGCGGCATTGAAAAGCTCGCTAAGATGTTCCCGGTAGCTTGAAAAAATAGCGCGGTAGACAAAGTAGACGACAGTGGTTGCCGCCACGGCGGCGCAGATGCCGAGGACCGGCATGGTCAGCGCCCGCCAGTGGGCCTCCCTGGGGTCCAAGACCCGCTCCTTCTTGGCATTTTGCCTGAGCTTGGCGTAGTGCCACATGGCCAGCACCGCCATGCCCAGCGCCACGAGGTAGAAGCCCGCCAGCGCCGTGCCCAGCATGGTGTGGAAGCTCATGAGGGACGTGACCCGCCCCGCCGCGCTCTCCGGCTCCGCCGTGGCGCGCTCCGTGCGCAGGCGCAGGAGAAAGGTGAGGCTCCAGAGGGTGGACGCGGCCACGGCTGCGCCCGTCCAGGCGGCCTCCTTTTTGGCGCTGACGCCCTCCGGGGCCAGCGCCTTCCAGTCAAGCTTCATGCCGTCACCACCCTTCCAGCAAAAGCTGTGCGCGGCCGGCAAGCTCCCCGGCGGCTTTCTCCAGGAGCGCCCGGTAGAGGGCGCGGTACCCTACGTATCCGAGGGCCTCCAGCCCCAAGGCCAGCACGATACCCAGGACCGGCAGGGCCAGGCACCGCAGATGGTATTCCCAAAATTGGGGAAGCCGGCGCATCAGGTAGTCCGTTCGGGCCCCCCGGCGGTGGTAGAGGTAGTGGCCCAGGGCCAGGGAAATCAGCACCAGCGCCACCAGGAAGAAGCCGTCCAGCGCCGTGCCCAGCAGCTCCCGGTAGGGCGTGACGGGAATCTCCGCCCCGGCGGGCCAGCGGGTGGTCGTCAGGTCGTTTACATCCTGGACGATCCGCGCCGGCGCGGCGAGGCTCCAGAAGACCGCCAGGCCCAGCCCCGCCAAAATGGCGGAGAGCTCCGTCCGGGCGTTGAGGCCAACGGGGGCAAGCTTATCCGTCCTCATTGACTCTCCCCCTTTCCGGCGTTCAGGAGGCTCCAAAGCTCCAGACCGCCCACAACAAGCGCCGCGATGAGGCAGAAAACCGACGTCCCGCCCCCGAAGCGCCCGAAATCAAGCTCCCACAGCGCCGCCAGCACCGCCGAGCCGAATGGGATGAGCCGCCCCCGGCGCATCATAGCGGTATCCGCCGCCAGCGTGAGGGCCAGGGACAGCGCGAGAACGGCCAGCGAACCCCCGCCCAGCCAGTCCGACAGCGGCACAAGGCCGTGGAGCGCGGGGCACAGATACGAGGCCAGCATCAGCGTCTGCCCGCTGACGATGGCGGGGTCCACGTCGCGGAGAAAGAGTTCGTACCCGGCCAGCACGGCGGCGAGCTCGGCGGCGTGGAGCAGGATGAACCACCCCAGCGCCACGGCGGCGTACCAGAGGGCAATGGCGGTCTCGGAGACGCGCAGCCGCCCCAGCGTCTCCCGCTTGGCCCGCGCCCACAGAAGGAGATAGACGACCAGGAGCGGGAACGCCAGCCGGCAGACCGTCTCCAGCCCCGCCCCGTCCAGAAGCTCCGAAAAGGACAGGACCGTCCCGGCCCGCACGCCGGCAAGGCCCCGTACAATAAGCCCCAGCTCCAGCCCGAAGGCCGCCAGTATGATCCCCGCGCCGCCCCAGAAGGTCATCCGGACCCACAGCGCCGGGATAGACAATGCTCTTTTCATGATCCCTCTCCCCTTTCCTCGGTTTCCTGATCCTCGTCCCAGAGGCGCGACAGCAGCGCCATAGCCTCCGTTTTGTCCATGCCGGACCGCCGCAGACTGGCGACGGCCCGGCCGATCTCCTCCTCCTGGAGCCGGAGCCGCGCCGCCGCCACCGTCTCCGGCGTCACGCGGGCGAAGCTCCTGGCCCCGGCGCGGGAGACCACCAGCCCCTCCTCCTCCAGGAGGCGGTAGGCCTTCTGCACCGTGTTGGGATTCACCCCCAGCGTGGCTGACACCACCCGTCTGGACGGCAGCTCCTCCCCGTCCGCCACGCTCCCCGCGGCGATCTTCCCCCGCACATACCGCACCAGCCGCAAATACACCGGCCCCTCGCCCCTCGCCGGAAAATCCCCAAACAGCCCCACGTGCTCACCTTCTTCCACCGTATTATATGCGTAATACAGTTCATGACCGTATTATAAGCGTAATACAGTTGGTTGTCAAGAGGGGTGAGGGAAATTTTTTGGGGCACTGAAACCGAAACCTTATTAACCTCCCCCCTGGGGGAGGTGGCGCAAAGCGCCGGAAGGGTAACCCCCGTCTTAGCCTTCCCCGCAGGGCGGGGAAGGTGGCGCCCGCAGGCGCCGGATGAGGTGGGAGGGTGGGTTCATCGTGACCGCTCAAAATCCTCCACCCTCCCACCTCACCCCTGCCCCTCCCCGCCCTGCGGGGAGGGCTCTATACTGGAGGCCGGTGCGATTTTTTTGAACC
>CANQSD010000178.1 GCA_947626385.1 uncultured Oscillospiraceae bacterium
GGGGGATTAGCTCAGCTGGGAGAGCACCTGCTTTGCAAGCAGGGGGTCGTCGGTTCGATCCCGTCATCCTCCACCAACAATTTAAAGCGTCATAAGTTAAGAAAAATTCTTAATGGATGCAATCAACACCAAAGCAGCTTTGCAAAAGGCTGCTTTGATGTTGATCGATATATATCGATCAATCGGCTGTTCTTTAAAAATTCATAGAGTCGAATTAGCGTTGCTGATGGAAACTGCACATTCGTAAAGGTTTAGTGCAGACCGTGCCATCAGCAACAAGAATTTTTTGATTGCGTCAAAACGAATATTTGAGCTTAGCTTGAAATTCAAAACTAACGATGACAACTCGAAAGAGTTGAAGTTGTTTACGGCATAACGCGCCAGGTGAAAGACCTGGCAAGTCCTTGAAAAATTAAATGGCGATGTTTCGCAAGAAACGTCAAAGTTATAGGGTCAAGTGACTAAGAGCATGTGGTGGATGCCTTGGCGATTACAGGCGATGAAAGACGTGATAGCCTGCGATAAGCTTCGGGGAGCTGGCAAATAAGCTTTGATCCGGAGATTTCTGAATGGGGAAACCCACCCTTCGGGGTATTGCATACTGAATACATAGGTATGCAAGGCGAACCGGGTGAACTGAAACATCTCAGTAGCTCGAGGAAAAGACATCAACCGAGATTCCGAAAGTAGTGGCGAGCGAAATCGGAAAAGCCTTGCAGTGATAGCACGACGGTTAGCAAAATGGGATGGAAAGCCCAGCCATAGCAGGTGATAGCCCTGTATGCGAAAACCGACGTGTGGTACTAGGCTGCAGACAAGTAGGGCGGGGCACGAGAAACCTTGTCTGAATATGGGGGGACCATCCTCCAAGGCTAAATACTCGTAATCGACCGATAGTGAACCAGTACCGTGAGGGAAAGGCGAAAAGAACCCCGGGAGGGGAGTGAAATAGATCCTGAAACCGCATGCTTACAAAAAGTAGGAGCCTCGTAAGGGGTGACTGCGTACCTTTTGTATAATGGGTCAGCGACTTACATTCAGTGGCAAGGTTAACCGAATAGGGAAGCCGTAGAGAAATCGAGTCCGAATAGGGCGAACATAGTCGCTGGGTGTAGACCCGAAACCAAGTGATCTATCCATGGCCAGGATGAAGGTGCCGTAACAGGTACTGGAGGTCCGAACCGACTAATGTTGCAAAATTAGCGGATGAGCTGTGGATAGGGGCGAAAGGCTAAACAAACTTGGAAATAGCTGGTTCTCTCCGAAAACTATTTAGGTAGTGCCTCAAGTATTACCTTCGGGGGTAGAGCACTGTTTAGGCTAGGGGGTCATGGCGACTTACCAAACCTATGCAAACTCCGAATACCGAAGAGTACAGCTTGGGAGACAGAGCACCGGGTGCTAACGTCCGGACTCAAGAGGGAAACAACCCAGACCGCCAGCTAAGGTCCCTAAAACGGGCTAAGTGGGAAACGAAGTGGGAAGGCTTAGACAGTCAGGAGGTTGGCTTAGAAGCAGCCATCATTTAAAGAAAGCGTAATAGCTCACTGATCGAGTCGTCCTGCGCGGAAGATGTAACGGGGCTAAGCCAGTTACCGAAGCTGCGGATGTGCAATTTATTGCACGTGGTAGGAGAGCGTTCTGTAAGCCTGTGAAGGTGTCTGGAGACGGATGCTGGAGGTATCAGAAGTGCGAATGCTGACATGAGTAGCGTTAAAGGGGGTGAAAAGCCCCCTCGCCGTAAGCGCAAGGTTTTCTACGCAACGTTCATCGGCGTAGAGTGAGTCGGCCCCTAAGGCGAGGCAGAGATGCGTAGCTGATGGGAAACAGGTCAATATTCCTGTACCGATGTGTAGTGCGATGTGGGGACGGAGAAGGTTAGCTCAGCCAACTGTTGGATATGTTGGTTCAAGCCTGTAGTCGTGCCCGGTAGGCAAATCCGCCGGGCTTAGATGAGGGGTGATAACGAGTCTGCTTGCAGACGAAGTGAGTGATACCCTGCTTCCAGGAAAAGCCACTAAGCTTCAGCTACACACGACCGTACCGCAAACCGACACTGGTGCGCGAGATGAGTATTCTAAGGCGCTTGAGAGAACTCTGGAGAAGGAACTCGGCAAATTGATACCGTAACTTCGGGAGAAGGTATGCCCCAATTAGGTGAACCTGTACAAGGCAAGCCGAAAGGGGTTGCAAAAAATCGGTGGCTGCGACTGTTTAATAAAAACACAGCACTCTGCAAACACGAAAGTGGACGTATAGGGTGTGACGCCTGCCCGGTGCTGGAAGATTAAATGATGGGGTGCAAGCTCTTGATCGAAGTCCCAGTAAACGGCGGCCGTAACTATAACGGTCCTAAGGTAGCGAAATTCCTTGTCGGGTAAGTTCCGACCTGCACGAATGGCGTAACGATGGCCACACTGTCTCCTCCAGAGACTCAGCGAAGTTGAAATGGTTGTGATGATGCAATCTACCCGCGGAAAGACGGAAAGACCCCATGAACCTTTACTGTAGCTTTGTATTGGATTTTGAACGGATCTGTGTAGGATAGGTGGGAGGCTTTGAAGTGTGGTCGCTAGATCACATGGAGCCAACGTTGAAATACCACCCTGGTGCGTTTGAGGTTCTAACCCAGGTCCCTTATCGGGATCGGGGACAGTGCATGGTAGGCAGTTTGACTGGGGCGGTCTCCTCCCAAAGTGTAACGGAGGAGTTCGAAGGTACGCTAGTTACGGTCGGACATCGTGACGATAGTGCAATGGCATAAGCGTGCTTAACTGCGAGACTGACAAGTCGAGCAGATGCGAAAGCAGGACATAGTGATCCGGTGGTTCTGTATGGAAGGGCCATCGCTCAACGGATAAAAGGTACTCTGGGGATAACAGGCTGATACCGCCCAAGAGTTCATATCGACGGCGGTGTTTGGCACCTCGATGTCGGCTCATCTCATCCTGGGGCTGTAGCCGGTCCCAAGGGTATGGCTGTTCGCCATTTAAAGAGGTACGTGAGCTGGGTTTAAAACGTCGTGAGACAGTTTGGTCCCTATCTTCCGTGGGCGCTGCAGATTTGAGGAAGCCTGCTCCTAGTACGAGAGGACCGGAGTGGACACACCTCTGGTGTATCGGTTGTCACGCCAGTGGCATTGCCGAGTAGCTAAGTGTGGAAGAGATAACCGCTGAAAGCATCTAAGCGGGAAACTCGTTTCAAGATGAGATCTGCCGGGGGCTTGACCCCCCTAAAGAGTCGTTCTAGACCAGGACGTTGATAGGCTGGGTGTGGAAGTGCAGCAATGCATTAAGCTAACCAGTACTAATTGCTCGTGAGGCTTGACCCTATAACTTTGATAGCACATAAGCTTCAGAGATTGTTATGCCAAGACAGACGCAGTCAAAAATATAAATTCTGCTAAAGCTAATTCCAAACTCTATGAATTCATTGTGTTGATAAAATACATCAACACAATACAAAGTTTTGCCTGATGACCATAGCAAGTTGGTACCACTCCTTCCCATCTCGAACAGGACAGTGAAACGACTTAGCGCCGATGATAGTGCGGGTTCCCGTGTGAAAGTAGGTCATCGTCAGGCTCTTAATAGCCCACAAAAGCCCCCCTCAGCAATGAGGGGGGCTTTTGTGCGTTTGG
>CANQSD010000179.1 GCA_947626385.1 uncultured Oscillospiraceae bacterium
GGAGGGGCAGGGGTGAGGTGGGAGCCGAAGGGCTTTGAGAGGCCCCGATGAACGTACCCTCCCACCTCATCCGGCGCCTGCGGGCGCCACCTTCCCCGCCCTGCGGGGAAGGCCAGAACGGGGGATAGGCGATTCAAAGCCTGCGGCGAAGCCGCAACCTTTTTCCCTTGACTTCTTCCCATTACCGTAGTAAAATACCCCATAGTTTTTTCAAGGGAGTGAACCGACATGGACGCTTACATACCCTCCGGCTACAGGCCGGTACTCGGCATATACGACACCCAGCGGGCCATCGCGCTTCTCAAGCACGCCTTTGAGGAGGCGCTGAGCCGGCGGCTCAACCTTTTGCGGGTGTCCGCGCCGCTTTTTGTGGAGGCCAGCACGGGGCTCAACGACGACCTGAACGGCGTGGAGCGGCCCGTCAGCTTTGACATTCCCGACGGGCACAAGGAGGGGCAGGTGGTCCACTCCCTGGCCAAGTGGAAGCGCATGGCCCTCCACCGCTACGGCTTCGCCCCCGGCGCGGGGCTCTACACCGACATGAACGCCATCCGGCGGGACGAGGTCATGGATAACCTCCACTCCATCTACGTGGACCAGTGGGACTGGGAGAAGGTCATCACCCGTGAGGACCGGAATCTCGACTACCTGAAGGCCACCGTCCGGGACATCGTCGCCGCCATCGCCGAGGCCAACGACGCCCTGAAGGCCGCCTTCCCCAAGCTCACCGCCAACATCAGCACCGACGTGGCCTTCGTCACCACCCAGGAGCTGGAGGACCGCTGGCCCGATCTGACGCCGAAGGAGCGGGAGAACGCCTTTTTGAAGGACCACCCCACGGCGTTCATCATGCAGATCGGCAAGAAGCTGGCCTCCGGCCAGATCCACGACGGCCGCGCCCCGGACTACGACGACTGGGACCTCAACGGCGACATCATGTTCTGGAACGACCTGCTGGGCTGTGCCTTTGAGGTCAGCTCCATGGGCATCCGGGTGGACCCGGAGTCCCTGGACCGCCAGCTCACCGAGCGCGGCTGTGACGACCGGCGCAAGCTCACCTTCCACAAGCTCCTCCTGGACGGCCGCCTCCCCCTCACCATCGGCGGCGGCATCGGCCAGTCGCGGCTGTGTATGCTCCTTTTGCAAAAAGCCCACGTTGGCGAGGTCCAGGCCAGCATCTGGGACGACGACACGATCAGAGAATGCGCGTATTCGGGGGTGACGCTGCTGTAAAACGTGCTGGGGGCGGGCGGGTTTGGAACCCGCCCCTACAGCGTTTATCGCAGCCGCTCTATCCTCCAACGCTCGCTTCCCCCCTGCCCCCCTCCTACGAGGAGGGGGCTTTTAAAAGGTTTGCGCCGCTTTGCGGCGCAATTTTTATAAATGCGGCGAAGCCGCAACCTTTTTTAGCCCCTCCTACGGAGGGGACAGCCGCGAAGCGGCAGGGGTGGTGACGCGGCGCAAACCGCACTCCTTTCCCTTCCGCCTCGCGTGTGCGGAGTGTAGCACCACCCCGGCCTCGCTTCGCTTGGCCACCCCTCCGTAGGAGGGGCAAGAGTGGGTGCGTTATCGGGGCAATTTCGATAACCCGCACCCGCCCTCTAGGAAAATCAAAACAAAGCGGCCCGGAGGCTTACCGGGCCGCTTTGATGCTTTTTTACGATACCTGTATGCTCCCCGTAGAGATAGGGAGAATGGCGAAGTAGGTGGAGCCGGGGGCGAAGGTGAGGGGGTTGCCGTCCTCGTCGGTGAAGGTGAACTGGGTGCCGTCGGAGGTGCGCATCCAGTTGATGGTCTGCATGACGCCGTCCACCAGGTACGTGCCGGAGCCGGAGCCGGTGAGGGTGGCTCTGAGGCGGCCCTCGGTGTCGCCGGCGATGGGGGAAATGCGGACGCGCAGGGCCACCACGTTCCGGACGGCCAGCTGCTCGCCGGTGTTCTCGTCGGTCATGGGGGCGTCGTACTGGCTGACCTTGTATAGGCCTGTGGTCCTGTCGTACTCAAAGAAGGTGGACTTGCTGCTGTTGAACCTGGCCTCCGCCTTCTCGGCCCTGGCGCCCGTCCGGTCCTCCGCCTCCGCAAAGGTGAACCCGGCGGAGAAGCCGTCGTTATGGGTGAGGCGCTCGCCCAGCTTGGTGAGGTACGGCTCCACGGTGGGCACGTCCAGCATCCAGCTGTGCTCCATGCCCATCGTCTCCGCCCTCTCCTGATCCCGGAAGAAGGTGGCGTTGGTGCCGTTGGTGCCGTCGATGTGGGTGATGCCGGTGCTCTTCAGGGAGGCGTAGGCGTCGTCACTGCCGCCGGCGTGGATGTAGACGGCGTCAAAGCCCCGGGCGATGTCGATGAAGTAGGGCCGGGCGCTGCGGACGCTCCCGATGACGTCGACGGCCGTCAGGTCCTGATAGATGCCCATGAGGCGGGTGATGTTGCCCTCCACGGGGATCTCAAAGATCATGTCCGCCTTTGTGATGCCCGCCTGGGGCGTGGCCTTGCGGATGTTGTTGATCATCACGGCGTAGGGCCGGGCCTCCGTCAGATCCCGCTCCGAGGCAAGGCCCGTGAGGGGATTGGTGTACACAGGCTCCGGGGGCGTCGTGTCCTCCGGCCCCGTGGGGGTGGTCTCCTCCTGGACCGTCACGGTAAACGCGTATGTACCCTCGCCCACGGTGACGGTGACGACAGCGCTGCCCGCGCCCTCGCACACCAGCCGCGCCTTCCGGGCGTCGCCCGCTTCCGGCGTGATGCTCACGACGGCCGCGTCGCTGGTGGTCCAAGCCGGCGTATCCTTGGTGTCGTTGGGCACGATGATGGCGGTGAGATCCCGGGTGTCCCCCACCAGGAGGCCCAGGTCCCTGGCCTCCGACCCGTCAGCGGCCACCACGCTCACCTGGACCTTCGGCGCGTCGGTGGCCGGGATGGACCCGATGGTGCCGGGAGGCGCGGAGGTGGGAGGCTCCTCCCCCCCGCCGTTGATAAATACCACCGCCAACACCACCAGCGCGATAACCGCGACGGCGACAGCGGCGATGATCACGATCTTCTGAACGTCGATCCCCTTCCCAGAGGATTGATGCTTTCCGGTTGCCATGGTTTTTCCTCCTTTGTGGCAAGCTTTGAGGAACATCATCCCATTTTACCTCATTTTTGCCGTTATGTCAACTCATAACAGAAAACACTTGAGAAAAATCACCGTTTCGTGTATAATAGGCCCATCGACAAAGGGGAGGGATCTGACATGGAAGGGCAATTTGGCTTTGTTCAGACGGAAATGGACCTCAAGGTCCTGATCCTCTACATCCTCCGCCGCCTCCCGGAGGCCGCGTCCTGGGAGGAGCTGACGGACACCACGCTCCTGGCCGACTCCGGCATCGGGTACTTCGACTTTTCCGAGTGCGTGGCGGACCTGGTGCGCACGGAGCACATCGAGAAAAGCGACGCCGGCTACGCCGTCACCGAAAAGGGCCGGCAGAACGGGGAGGCCATGGAATCCACCCTCTCCTACTCCGTCCGCGTCCGCGCCGACAAGGCCGCCGCGGCCCTGGCGGAGGTCCAGCGCCGCCGCGGCATGATCCGCGCCACCCACGAGCTGCGCTCCCGCGGCGGCTTCACCGTGCACCTGACCATGTCCGACGGCGT
>CANQSD010000180.1 GCA_947626385.1 uncultured Oscillospiraceae bacterium
CATCGACCGCACCCTCTTTCTCAACAGAACATATACCCAAATGGGGCGGTTGTCAATAAAAAAGAGCGGGGACGGGGGCGGGGCGGGGCGGGTTATCGATACCTCTCTGTCATCCCACCTTCGCTTCCCCCCTGCCCCCCTCCTACGAGGAGGGGGCTTAAAAAGGTTTGCGCCGCTTTGCGGCGCAATTTTTATAAACGCGGCGTGAAGCGCCGCAACCTTGTTCCCCCGACCCCTTTTTCGGAAAAAGGGGTGCCGCCGCAGCGGCGGGGTATTCGAGCCCGTTGAGCGTAACTGGGGGTTTCGATAATTGGGATTGCAGCACCACCCCGGCGCTTCGCGCCACCCCTCCGTAGGAGGGGCAAAAGTGGGTGCGTTATCGTAACGGTTTCGATAAATCGCACCCGCCCCGTCTCAGGGCCCCCTCCTCGTAGGAGGGGGGCAGGGGGGCAGCGAGCGTTGCGAAACTGAGCGGTTCCGACAAAACGCACCCGCCCTCGACACGTTAGCCCCTCCTACGGAGGGGACAGCCGCGAAGCGGCAGGGGTGGTTTAAGCGGCGGCGGGGGCGGGAATATAAAAATGCGGCGAAGCCGCAAACCTTTTTCCCGCCGCCGCGCGTGTGCAGAGTGTAGCACCACCCCGGCCTCGCTTCGCTCGGCCACCCCGACCTAGGAGGGGCAAAAGTGGGTGCGTTATCGTAACGGTTTCGATAAATCACACCCGCCCCGTCTCAGGGCCCCCTCCTCGTAGGAGGGGGGCAGGGGGGCAGCGAGCGTTGCGAAACTGAGCGGTTCCGACAAAACGCACCCGCCCTCGACACGTTAGCCCCTCCTACGGAGGGGACAGCCGCGAAGCGGCAGGGGTGGTTTAAGCGGCGGCGGGGGCGGGAATATAAAAATGCGGCGAAGCCGCAAACCTTTTTCCCGCCGCCGCGCGTGTGCAGAGTGTAGCACCACCCCGGCCTCGCTTCGCTCGGCCACCCCGACCTAGGAGGGGCAAAAGTGGGTGCGTTGTCCGACCGGTTCCGATAAACCGCCTCCGCCTCCAACACCGACCCCCAAAGAAAACATTTGCCTTTTCCTCCCCTTCGTTGTATAATACTCTCATTCCGATATTAGGAGGGATTTCCATGCCAACGGATTTTGGGGCGCTGGAGGATAAGGCCGGCGCGGCGCTGGAGAAGACGGAGGAGGCGCTGGAGAAGGTGAGCGAGCTCACCGGCTTCTCGCCCTGGGTGTGCGGCATCGCCATTGTGGCGCTGGTGCTGCTGGCCGTCTACCTCTTTACAAAGCCCATTCGCTTCGTGCTGAAGGTCGCCATCAACACCGTCGCGGGCTACGCCGCGCTGCTGCTGGTCAATTGGCTGGGAGCGCGGTTCGGCATTGCCCTCGATCTCACCTGGCAGAACGCCGTGGTCACCGGCATCTTCGGCCTGCCCGGTGTGGCGGTGCTGCTGGGACTCAGATGGGGCGGCATCCTGTGACCGCCCTGGTCTCCGGCGCCTCCCGGGGCATCGGCGCGGCCTGCGCCCGGGCGCTGGCGAGGGCGGGGCACACGGTGGCCGTGAACTACCGGGAGAGCCGGCCTGAGGCCGAGGCTTTGGCCCGAGAGCTCGGCGGCATCGCCGTCCGGGCCGACGTATCCGACGGCGCGGCAGTGGAAAAGATGTTGGAAGCCGTGGGGAACGTGGGGATTCTGGTGGTCAACGCCGGCATCGCCCTCCAGAAGCTCTTCACGGACACCACCTATGAGGAATGGCGGCGTCTTTTCGCCGTCAACGTGGACGGGGCCTACCACCTCATCCGGGGCGTCCTCCCCGGTATGATCCACGAAAAGCGGGGCCGGATCGTGCTCATGAGCTCCGTCTGGGGCGTCCAGGGGGCCAGCTGTGAGGCGGCCTACTCCGCCACAAAGGCCGCCCTCATCGGCCTCACGAAGGCCCTCGCCCGTGAGCTGGGCCCCTCCGGCATCACCGTCAACTGCGTGGCCCCCGGCGTCATCGACACCGCCATGAACGCCGCCTTTGACGCGCAGACTCTCGCCGGCCTCACCGACGCCACCCCCCTTTGCCGCCTGGGGACCCCCGAGGACGTGGCCGAGGCCGTGGCCTTCCTCTGCTCCGATGCCGCCGGCTTTATCACCGGCCAGGTTTTAGGCGTGGACGGCGGCTTCCCGGCGTAAATTCTCCAAAAAAGCATCGCCCGCGGACAGCTCCGCGGGCGGTTTTTTGTTTTTAAAACAGGATCCCCATCATGTCCTTCACCACGTCCCACCAGGTGATGCGGCGGGCGCCGTCGGGAGTGAGGATGGGGACCTGGGCCAGGACCTCCTCGCCCAGCTTCACCGTCATGGTCCCCACCTGGGACCCCGGCTCCACGGGGGCGGTGAGGGAATCCGCCAGCTCCACCTCGGTGGTCACGTTCCCGGCGTCGGTCTTGCGGATGAGGAGCTTGCTCCCCTCCCCCAACACCGGCTGGACGTAGTCCACCTTCCCCAGCTTCACCGGGATCACCGGCAGGACCTCCGCCGGCTTGGGCTCCACCAGCGTGTAGGCCCCGAAGGCGTAGCCCAGGAGGGTCTTGGCGCTCTCGAAGCGCTCGGCGGAGCTCGCGCAGTGGAGCACCACGGCGATGTACTCCACCCCGTCCCGCATGGCCGTGGCGGCCAGGCAGTGGCCGGCGGCGGAGGTGTAGCCGGTCTTCAGGCCCGTGGCGCCGTCAAAAAAGCGCACCAGCTTGTTGGTGTTGGAAAGTCCGAACTGTCCATCCCGGATGGTGTCCATCCAGATGGTGGTGTATTCCTTGATCCAATCGTGCTTTATAAGCTCCCGGCTCATGATGGCGATGTCCCGGGCGGTGGTCAGGTGCTCCGGATCGTCCATAAGCCCCGTGCAGTTGGTGAAGTGGGTGTTGGCCATGCCCAGCTCCCGCGCCCGCTCGTTCATCCGGGCGGCGAAGGCGGCCTCGGACCCGGCCATGTGCTCCGCCACCGCCACGGCGGCGTCGTTGGCGGAGGATACCACGATGCACTTGAGCATCTCCCGGAGGGGCATCTGCTCCCCCTCCTCCAAAAAGACCTGGCTCCCGCCCATCCCGGCGGCGTTGGCCGAGCAGGTGATCACGTCGTCCAGGCCCAGCGCCCCGGAATCCACCGCCTCCACGATGAGCAGGATGGTCATGACCTTCGTCACGGAGGCCGGCCGCAGCCGCTCATCGGCGTTTTTCTCCCACAGCACTGTCCCCGTCTCCTTCTCCATGAGGATGGCGGAGGGCGCGGGCACATCCAGCCCCTCGGCGCTGGTGGGGATATACGAGTCGTCGAAGACGCTCTCGTCCACCTCCTCGTCCGGCTCCATCTCCATCTCCAGGTCCGCCTTCGCGGACACCGACAGCACCATCGCCAGGGCCAGCACCCCGGCCACCTTTTTCCACATATCGACCCCTCCTTTTCGGCTACAAAAGAATATGTGGTCAAGTTTTAAATATTCCTCTTGAAATTTTCCGCAGGGTGTGGTATAGTAAGGATGATGCAGATATAGTTCATCGGTAGAACGACGGCTTCCCAAGCCGTAGAGGTGGGTTCGATTCCCATTATCTGCTCCA
>CANQSD010000181.1 GCA_947626385.1 uncultured Oscillospiraceae bacterium
TCCCCTTGGCATTGAAAGGCCGCAAAGCGGCCTTTCAAGCCAGACCCGTGCGGCGAGGGGCGGGCCCATTTATAACCTGCACAGTATATGCAGGTGGGTTGCTCCCTGGCATCGTTACTGCTTCCAACTTCCAACCGCAAACGGCGGTCGGGAGGCCTGCAAACAGAGGCCAGAGGGTGGCATCCCTTATAAGAGATGTGGGTTTAAACAGACCCGCCCCTCACCCCACGGGTGAGGATGGTTTATTCAGTTTTTGCCTTGCCGGGAGGCCCTTACTCGTCCTCGTCCTCGAAGAGCTCCTTCATGAACGCCTCGTAGGCGCGGTCGGTCTCCTCGTCGGTGGGGGTGACCAGGTAATCGTCGCCGTCGTCGCCCTTTTCGCTCTTGAGGATGACCATGCCCAGGTCCTCGTCGCCCTTGCCGTCGGTGACAGGGAGGAAGGCGAGGTAGAAGACGCCGTCAAGCTCTATGGTGTCCAGGTGCTCCAGCTCGTAGGAATTGCCGTCCTCGTCGCTGATGGTGATGATGTCGCCGCCGTAGTCCTCGCTCATGGGTCACCGGGCCTTTCCTCTTGATGGACCTATTATACCCCATAGCGTACAGGAAATCAAGAGAAACTTACGCGCCAAAATCCTCTAGGAGCATCAGCGCCTCCTCGAAGGTGGAAAGCCGTATCCCCGCCTCCACCTGGACCCGGTCTACCTGCCGCAGGGAGGCCAGGGGGATGTCGGTGCGCAAGATGAGCTCCCCGTCCCGATATAGCCCCAGCGTGCCCTCGGACGCCGTGAGGATATAGCCGTCGGAGACCTGGGCCGCCGGGGGCTCCTCCTCCGGGGCCGGGGCCGTGCAGACCGCCGCCGCGGTGACGGCGGCCAGGAGCGTAAGCGTGAGGAGCGCTGCCAGGATCCAAAACCGTTTTTTCATAGACGCCTCCAGAGTGCTTTTGTCCGGATTATCCCCCTTCCTTCGCGGTCCTATGCGGCCCGCGGCAAAAAACGGCTTTTCTTTTTAGAAAAAATTCATATAATAGCTACAAATCCGGGCCCGTTTGTGATACAATGGTTGGACTTGGAGTGCGCGGTTTTTCGGACGGCGGCTTTTTCCGCCGGCGCGCACCGGATCGTGAGGTGCCAAGTGACCTACAAAACCAAGAAAAATCTGAAGAAGGCGGCGAGGACCGGGGCGCGCGCGGTGGCGGACGTGGTGAGGCTCGCGCTGAAGACGCTGGGCATTTTCCTGCTCATCTTCATCACCACCGGCGCCATGTTCGCCTGCATCTTCGTCATCTACATCAAAACGAACCTCGTCTCCGACGACCCCGGCGTCACCTTTGAGGAATACCGGCTCAACGAGACGAGCGTCATCTACTACTACGACAAAACGGCCCAGGAGTGGGTGGAGTCCACGTCCATCAAGAGCTCCGAGGGGTATATGTACTGGGTGCCCTACGAGAAGATCCCCAAGGACATGGAGCACGCCCTGGTGGCCATCGAGGACAAGCGCTTTTACGAGCACCACGGCGTGGACTGGATCCGGACCGCCAGCGCCTTTGTCCATATGTTCGCCGGGATGGAGAACACCTTTGGCGGCTCCACCATCACCCAGCAGCTCCGCAAGAATCTGACCAACGAGAACGAGGCCACCATCAGCCGGAAGCTGACGGAGATCTTCGCCGCCCTGGAGCTGGAGCGGGAGTACGACAAGTGGGAGATCATCGAGTGGTATCTGAACATCGTCAACTTCGGCCACGGCAAATCCAGGGGCATCGGCGACGCGGCGCGGTACTACTTCGACAAGGACGTGGAGAACCTGTCCCTAGCGGAGATCTGCTCCATTATCGGCATCACCAACAACCCCTCCATGTATAACCCCTATTACCACCCGGAGGCCAACAAGAAGCGGCAGGAAACCATCCTCTACCAGATGTACGACCAGGGTTACATCACCAAGGCCCAGTACGAGGAGGCCAAGGCCGAGGAGCTCCACTTCGTCTACGCCTCCACCAGCGGCGGCTCCGAACAGGTCTACTCCTGGTTCGACGAGGCGGTGCGCCAGGACGCGGCACGGTTTTTGGCGGAACAGCGGGGCATCACCTATGAAATGGGCCTGAGCCTTCTGGCCACCGGCGGGTTCAAGATCTACTGCACCATGGACCCGGACATCCAGGCGGACGTGGACGAGATCTACGCCTCCCGGGAGTTCATCGACAGCCTGGGCGTCACGGGCAAGACCCAGCAGGACCTCCAATCCGCCATCGTCGTCATGGACCCCTACACCGGGGACATCGTGGCTATGGCCGGCGCGGTGGGGGAGAAGACCGGGGATCTGGTGCAGAATATGGCTACCCAGACCCGCCGCCCCGCCGGGTCCTCCTTCAAGCCCATCTCCACCTACGGCCCCGCCATGGAGCTGGGGCTCATCACGCCCGACACCTGCTACGAGGACGCGCCCAACATCCAGCTGCGGGGCACGGACTGGCTGCCCACCAACAGCGACAACAACTACCACGGCATCGTCACCATCCGCAAGGCTATCGAGCAGTCCTACAACGTCATCGCCGCCCAGGTGCTGGACGACCTGACCACGGACGTGTCCTATAACTTCGTCACCGAGAAGCTCCACATCGGCCTTGTCCCGGAGGACAACGGCTACGCCGCCCTGGCCCTGGGCCAGCAGAATTACGGCGTCACCGTCCGGGAGATGGCCAACGCCTTTTCCATCTTCCCCTCCGGCGGGATCTACACCCCCTCCCGGACCTTCACGCAGATCTATGACGCGGATTGGAACCTGCTCTACGAAAATAAGAGCGACGCCGAGGCGGTCCTCTCCGACGTGACGGCCTACTGGATGACGGATATGCTCCACAACGCCGCCGTCAACGGCACCGGTAAGCGGGCCAACCTGAAAACCATGCCCACCGCCGGCAAGACCGGCTCCTCCAGCCAGTATAAGGACCGCTGGTTCGTGGGCTTCACCCCCTACTATCTGGCGGCGGTGTGGACGGGCTTCCCCTACCCCGTGTCCATCAACGACAACAGTAACAACGTCTCCTGCCGCATCTGGAACGCGGTGATGAGCCGGGTCCACGAGGACCTGCCCTACCGGGATTTCACCGTCCCCGCCAACACCCATCAGGACCCGGTCCCCGGCATCCAGACGGTGGAGTATACCGCCCGATGCATGGCCCGGGACGGCTTCGGCGGCTACACCTTCGTGAGCGAGGAGGAGGGCCGCGGCATCATCGGCCACACCGTCACCGTCAACGCCCCGGAAATCGAGGGCTATGTTCTCCAGAGTGCCGCCAGCCGGGACATC
This sequence comes from uncultured Oscillospiraceae bacterium, assembly GCA_947626385.1. Taxonomy (GTDB): domain Bacteria; phylum Bacillota; class Clostridia; order Oscillospirales; family Oscillospiraceae; genus RUG626. Next base: position 3,316 of record CANQSD010000181.1, read on the forward strand.
ATCCTCTCCGAGGAGCCCGGCGACAACGTGGTCACCTTCTACTACACCCCCGAAACACCCTCGACCGAACCGCCTATTACAGAGCCGCCAACTACGGAGCCGCCCACTACGGAACCACCAACCACGGAGCCGCCAACTACGGAACCGCCCACTACGGAACCGCCAACAGACACCCAGCCGGAAGAATAAGCACCACGGGCCGCCAGCAATGGCGGCCCGTGATTTTGATACGGCGGAACCACCCCTGCCGCTTCGCGGCTGTCCCCGACCT
>CANQSD010000182.1 GCA_947626385.1 uncultured Oscillospiraceae bacterium
CCTCCGCCCCGTCAGCCGCAGCTTTTAGTATTATACCCTCCGCCGCCTTTTTTGTCAATCTTCCCCGCTCCCCCGCCGCCCGCCGGCGGAAGGCGTTTTCGGCAAGGATATTGAAAGCCCGGAGACTCGCGGCGGCGTGACGCCGCCAAAGCGCTCCGGGCCTGTTGCCGTCCGGGGTGTCACTCCTCGCAGATATCCGCGCAAGTCACGGGAACGACCTTCCGGAGGTCTTTGAGGCTCAGCTCCACCTGATACCCCACCTTGCCGGCGGAGAAGGTGACGGTGTCGTAAAGCTGGGCCGTCTCGTCGATGACGGTAACGAACTGCTTTTTCATGCCGATGGGGGAACAGCCGCCGTGGATGTAGCCGGTGAGGGGCAAAAGCTCCTTCTGGGGGATCATCCGAATGCTCTTCTCCCCCACCGCCCTGGCGGCCTTTTTGAGGTCCAGCTCCCGCTCCACGGGCACCATAAAGACGTAGTGCTCGCCGGAGGCGGCCGCGGTGACCAGCGTCTTGAAGACGGCGTCCGGGTCCAGCCCCAGCGCCCGCGCCACCTCCGCGCCGCTGACGGCGCCGGTCTTCGTATAGTCCCTGGCGGTGTAAGCAATGCCGTGCTGGTCCAGGACCCGCATAACGTTGGTTTTTTCCGGTTTGGCGGCCATATCAGTAGATGTCCTGGACGACCTTCTCCGGCGGGACCTCCAGGCGCTCCGGGTGCATCAGGTTGTGCTTGAGCATCTTGAGGCCCTGGGCGTAGTTGTAGCCGTCGCAGATGCGCTCGTCGGTGACGATGGTGTAGTCCACGTACCGCTTCTCCTCCACGGCGCCGTCCTTGCCCAGCTCATAGACCCGCCGCTTGGCGCCGAAGGCGATGAAGATGGGCAGGTTCCCGAAGTTGTAAAGATGATGGTAGATGGGCGGGATGCCTAAAGACCCGATGTCCGTGATGATCATGGACCCGTGGAAGGGGCTGGCCTCCAGCACGAGCTTGGGCATGATGTGGAAGTAGTCCAGGATGCACAGCACCCAGACGATGAACTTCAAGAGAAGCCGCGGGATCTTCACCAGCAGCCCCGCCAGGTCCCCGGTGGCCGTCTCGGACCCGTTTTTCACCTGGTCGATGGCGGCGTTGAGCTTGGTATACACGTCGTAGACCGTGTCGGTGGGGTCGAAGATGACCTTGATGGACGTCTCGCCGCCGTTCTCCTCCATGGTCTTCTTGACGGTCATGACCACCTCGATATTTTTCCGCGCGTAGGCCCGCTGGCCGTTGATGTACCGGTTGAGCTGGGGCTTCTGGCTGATGGTGCGCACGTAGGCGGCGATGAACATATGGAGCATCCCAAGGCCGGGATAGCCGTTGCGCCGCTTCTCCCGCATGAATTTCTCCAGCTCCGTCACCTCCACGCTGTCCCGGAAGTAGTTGGAGGCGTCGCCCCGGTCGCGCATGACGAAGGCGGTGATGCGCATATACGGGGACATCCCCCGGATGCGCCGGCCGGCCTTGTTCTTCGGAAAAACAGGCACCTTTTCTTTCTTGGACATGTTGTTTCCCCCTATTCATCGCATAGATGGTAAAAGTATATATGATTTCCGAATCAGATGCAATCTTTTTTTCTCAATTCGCTATAATTAAGACATACTGTTGATTTTTTAACAGATTTGTGCTATCATGACGGCAATAACAGGACAGAGGAGGAGGAAAATGGCCAATATCAAGGACAACCGCCGGTCCCTCTTCACCCGGGAGGCCCTGCGGCGGGCGCTTTTGGACCTGATGCTGGAAAAGCCCGTCAACCGCATCACGGTGAAGGAGCTGTGCGCGGCGGCGGACATCAACCGGGGGACGTTTTACGCCCACTACGCAAGCCCGGAACAGCTCCTGGCCCAGGTGGAGAACGAGTTTTATCTGGACCTTTTGACCGAGGTGGCGTCCTTCCAGCAGGCCGACGACGTGGAGCGCATCTTCACCAAGGCCCTCTACGCCCTGAAGGACCGCCGGGAGCTTGCCAGCGTCCTCTTCGGCCCCAACGGGGACCGGGACTTTCTCACCCGTGTGGTCCGGGTGGCCCACGATATGTGCATCGTCCAGTGGAGCGGCGTCAGCCCCGAGGCGTCCCGGGAGGTGCTGGAGAAGCTCTACTCCTTCATCGCCTACGGCGTGGTGAAGCTCCTCCAGGAGTGGCTGGCCCAGGGGGCGGAGTCCTCCCCGGAGGAGCTGGCGGCGATCCTGACGGACCTGTGCAACTACGGCGTCAGCGGCTTCGTGGACTTGGCGCGCATCCAGCCGCCGGTGGAGCACCGGTACAAGCGGCGCGAGGGGGAGACGCCGTGAAGATCTACCTCATCCGCCATGGGGAGACGGCCTGGAACCGGGAGAGCCGCATCCAGGGCCGGGAGGACGTGCCCCTGGACGGCGAGGGCCTCAATCAGGCCCGGGCGCTGGCGGAGGCGTTCCGGCACGCCCCCCTGACCGCCGTCCTCACCAGTCCCCTCCGGCGCGCCCGGAAAACGGCGGAGCTCATCGCCTCCGCCGCCGGAACGGAGGTTTTCGTGGAGCCGGACCTCACCGAGCGGGACTTCGGCAGCGTCAGCGGCCATGTGGTGGACATCTTCAACCCGGAGAAGTACACCACGGACTTAGAGCCCCTAGACGACGTGGCCGCCCGCGTCCTGGCGGTCCTCCGCCGGTATGCCAATGAGCTTCCCGGCGACTTCGCCGCCGTCAGCCACGGCGGCGCCATCAACGCCTGCCTGCGCGCCCTCACCTCCGGCGCCCTCGGCAGCGGCAAGACCCGCCTCATAAACGCCGGCGTCTGCGTCCTGGAGGCTGACCCCGGCGCCCTCCGCCTCCTGACCCACAACCTCCCCGCCACCGCCCTGCGCTTCCCGGAACCGGGGAAGTAAAACCGAGAAGATGATTGACCGGCCCCGATAAACCGCCCCCGCCGCTTGCGCGGCTGTCCCCGACCTTGGAGGGGCAACGTAGTTGGAGGCGGATGCGATTTGGCGGAACCGTCCCAGTATCGCACCCTCTTTTGCCCCTCCTACGGAGGGGTGGCGCGAAGCGCCGGGGTGGTGCCGCAATTCGATTATCGGAAGCATCAGCGACGCCCAACGGGCTCGAATACCCCGCCGCTGCGGCGGCACCCCTTTTTCCGAACAGGGGTCAGGGGAATAAGGTTGCGCCGCAAAGCGGCGCAAACCTTTTTAAGCCCCCTCCTCGTAGGAGGGAGGGCAGGGGGGAAGCGAACGTAGGATGACAGAGCGGTTTCGATAAACGCTGTACGGGCCGCCGCCTACGGCGGCCCATTTTCGTTGACCACCAATCCCCGTTTTAAGTGTGCGGCCCCAACGGGGCCGTGCGCGGAGCAAAACAGCAGGAACCCCCGGCGTGAATTCCGCAGAATTCACGCCGGGGGTTCCGCACGTTCCCTCTGGCGGGAAAGGCCGCAGGCCTTTTTCGCCAGAGGCGTTCCCCCTTGGCATTTGAAGGCCGCGAAGCGGCCTTCAAAGCCAGTTTAATGTACGACCACCGTCGTCCCCTCCGGGAT
>CANQSD010000183.1 GCA_947626385.1 uncultured Oscillospiraceae bacterium
ACATAAAAAATTGAGTGACTGTGGGTCACCCAATTTTTATAAGAGGCGAGGGGGTCTGTAAGCCGGGTTCTGTCGTGGACAGCCATTAATCTAGACCGCCGGTTGCCCGACGGTTCAAGCCGTTTGGGGGACGGACGGGCCGCCCTTGTGTCCCCGTAGTTGCTCCGGATAGAGTTTACAGCGGAAGTATGTCTCCATACTCCGGGTGGGCTCTTACCCCACCTTTCCACCATCTCCTCGCTGAAACCGCTTTACCTCGGGCTCCCTTGCGGTCGCCCTCGGGCGCGGGTTTCGCTCGTCGATCCCCCACACGAGCCGCTGAAGCGGCTCGCGCGGGGGCCCCGAGAGTGCGAGGCAGTCTATTTCTGTTGCACTTGTCCGAGGGTCGCCCCTGGCGGGTGTTACCCGTTATCCTTGCCCTGTGGAGCCCGGACTTTCCTCACGCGCTTGCGCGCCCGCGGCTGTCCGGCCCGCTCGCCACTGGTATGGTAGTACATTTTTGCCCGGTTGTCAAGGAAAATCGGCGCTTTCCGCAAGCTCCACCGGTTGGAGGTGGAGAATATAATAGGTGAGGTCGTCATACGTTTCTATATAGAAGCCGTCCTTCAAAAACGCGTCCGGGACGCCCATGGCGTGGACGCGAAAGTCCACGATGGTCCCCTGACGGTCGATGGCGGCGAAGACGTACCAGCCGTTGTCCGGCTCGATGTCGTTTGCCAGAATGGCCGCCACGGCCAGGGACTTGATCGTGCGGAGGTTGGCCAAGTCCTTCACCTCCCGCGCCCGGTCCACAGCGTGGGTGTAGAGGGGCAGGGCGATGCTCACCAGCACGGACAAAATCGCCACGGTGATGAGAAGCTCCGCTAAGGTGAAGCCGCGCGGACGCGGCGGACGCCGCCGCGCTCTTTTTTTCATGGGGGTTTGCAAATCGGGCGCGGATGGTGTATAATAACAGTCAACTATGGTGTATGAGGAGTTTGACATGACACTTTCTCAATATCTGGAAGCTCTCCGGGGCAAACGGGTGGCCGTGCTGGGCCTGGGGGTGAGCAACAGACCCCTTGTATCGCTGCTGCTGGACGCCGGGGCTGAGGTCACCGTCCGGGACGGGGCAAGCCGGGAGGCGCTGGGGGACATCGTCCCGGCGCTGGAGGCGCGGGGCTGCCGCTTCGTGCTGGGGCCGGACTATTTGAAGGACATCGACGCCCAGGTCATTTTTCGTTCGCCGGGGATCATGCCCCACGAGCCCGGTATCGCCTGGGCCGTGGCCAACGGCGCGGTGCTCACCAGCGAGATGGAGGCGTTTTTTCAGGTCTGCCCCTGTGAGATCTTCGCTGTCACCGGCTCTGACGGAAAGACCACCTCCACCACCGTGATCGCCGAGATCCTCAAGGCCGCCGGCAGGACCGTCCACGTGGGCGGGAATATCGGCACGCCGCTCCTGGACAAGGCCGATGCCATGTCCCCGGAGGACGTGGCGGTGCTGGAGCTTTCGTCCTTCCAACTCATGACTATGCGCGTGTCTCCGGCAAGGTGCCTGGTCACTAACGTGGCGCCCAACCACCTGGACAAGCACCGTGACATGGACGAGTATGTGGAGGCCAAGCGGAACATTCTCCGGCATGAGCCCCACCCCACGGTGGCGGTCCTCAACGCGGACAACGACATCACCCGCTCCTTCGCCAAATCGGCGGGGGAGGGCGTGCGGTACTTCTCCCGGCGGGACATCGTGGAAAACGGCGCGTATCTCCAGGACGGGACGCTCTACGGCTCCCTTCAGGGCAAGCCGGAGCCCATCCTCAGGGCCGAGGAGATCTTCATTCCCGGCGAGCACAATGTGGAAAATTATCTGGGGGCCTTCGCGCTGCTCTACGGCCTTGTGCCCGTGGAGGCCATGGCCCGGACCGCCAGGACCTTCCGGGGCGTAGAGCACCGCATCGAGCTGGTGCGGGAACTGCGGGGCGTCAAATATTATAACGACTCCATCGCCTCCTCGCCCTCCCGGACGCGGGCGGGCCTTCGGTCCTTCAAGGACAAGGTCATCCTCATCGCCGGAGGCAAGGACAAGGGCGTGCCCTTCGATACCCTGGGGGAGGACATCCGGGAGCACGTGAAGGTGCTGGTCCTCACCGGCCTTACGGCGGACAAGATCGAAAAAGCCGCCTTGGATGCCGGATACACAGGGCCCATCCTCAAGGACCCGGACTTTGAAAAGGCGGTCCTGGCCGCCGCCGGCGCGGCGCAGGCCGGGGACACGGTGATTCTCTCTCCGGCGTGCACCTCCTTCGACCGGTTCAAGAACTTCGCCGAACGGGGCAATACCTTCAAAAAAATCGTAATGGAGCTTTCGTGATGGACATACAAGAGCTTGCCAAAAGGGCCCAGCGCGACTGCGCCGGGGTCTTTGAGAAAATCGACGAGGTGTCCGAGGCCAACACCGCCAAGGTCCTCCGGGCCTTCCAGCGCCACCGGGTCAGCGCGCCCATGTTCGCCGGCACCAACGGCTACGGCTACGACGACCTGGGGCGGGACACGCTGGAGCTTGTCTGGGCGGAGGTGTTCGGCGCGGAGAAGGCGCTGGTGCGCCAGAGCTTCGTCAACGGCACTCACGCCATTGCCGCCGCCATGTGGGCCGGCCTCAAGCCGGGGGACACGCTGTTGGCCGCCACCGGCGCGCCCTACGACACCCTCCAGAGCGTCATCGGCCTCACGGGCGGTTATCCCGGCACCATGCGGGAGGCGGGGATCGGCTACGCCCAGGTGGACCTGACGGAGGAGGGAAAACCGGACCTCGCGGCTATCCGCGCCGCCGCCGCGAACCCCGCCGTCCGGCGGGTGGAGGTCCAGCGCTCCTCCGGCTACGCCACGCGGCCGGCGCTGGGTATCGACGACATCGCCGCCGTCTGCGCCGCCGTGCATGAGGTGAACCCACAGGCCACGGTGCTGGTGGACAACTGCTACGGGGAGTTTACGGACATCCGGGAGCCCACCGAGGTGGGGGCGGACCTCATCGCGGGGTCGCTCATCAAGAACCCCGGCGGGGGCCTCGCGCCCACCGGCGGGTATGTGGCGGGTCGGGCGGAGCTGGTGGACGCCGCCGCCATGCGCCTCACCGTCCCCGGCATCGGCGGGGAGTGCGGGTGCTCGCCCTTCGGCTACAGGCTCTTCTACCAGGGCTTTTTCATGGCCCCCCATGTGACGGCTCAGGCGCTGAAGACCGCCGTTTTCGCCGCGCGGATGACGGAGCTTCTGGGCTACCGCTCCCGTCCGGCCTTCGACGCGCCGCGCAGTGACATCATCCAGTCCATCGACTTTGGAAGTCCCGAGCTTTTGGAGAAATTCTGCCGGGGCATCCAGGCCGGCTCTCCGGTGGACGCCTTCGTCACCCCGGAGGCGTGGGACATGCCGGGGTATGAGGACAAGGTCATCATGGCCGCCGGGACCTTCGTCTCCGGCGCGTCCATCGAGCTTTCCTGCGACGGCCCCATGCGGGAGCCCTACACCGCCTACCTCCAGGGCGGCCTCACCTTTGAATCCGGGAAGCT
>CANQSD010000184.1 GCA_947626385.1 uncultured Oscillospiraceae bacterium
TGTTGCCCATTTTTACCGCCACTCTTTATTCAAATTTTTTCGCGTTTGGGGTTGACTTTTTATTTGCAGGCTTTTTGCTTATACCGTCACAATTATTGATCTGTGAAAGTCCTTGACAACTTCTTTGGCTCAAGCTACAATACGCACACTCCCTCACCCGGATTGGCGGGTGAGGGTGTGATGGGTTTTGACCACATATTTCGCCACAGACACGCCCGGAGACAGTGGACCGGGGCGGAGGAAAGATGGGCGGAGAGTATTTGATTCGTAGCAAAGACTATCAAAAAGCATTAGAAATGCCCGGAAAAAGTTTCTCAAATCGGTTCACACGCAGGAGGTCACTGGTTCGAGTCCAGCAGTCTCCACCAAAAAGTCTCCAATTTCCGCGAAATTTGGGACTTTTTATAACTTTTTTGGAGTTTTCACTTGTGGGTCAGGTAGTGGGTCAGCCTTAGACCCACTACCTGACCCACTACTTGAATAGTGTCTTTTCCGGGCTTCAGAGTGCAATTCGTGGGGCATTATTTTCGGGTTTCCCCTATACTTTTTCTCCTATATTTGCTATAATGATTGTACTCTGATTTTACGGAGGCGCGTTATGAAATACGGCGAGTCAACATTTGACATTCTTTATTTGCTCTTTGCCATTGTCTGCGGTATACTGATCCTGCGCCGTGCGAATAGCCGCACTGGGAAGCTCATGGGTGCGGCGGCGCTGACGCTGGGGCTTGGGGACGCTTTTCATCTGATTCCCCGTGTCCTCAACTACTTTGTGGAGGCGGACTTCACCGCGGCGCTGGGCGTCGGGAAGCTCGTTACCTCCGTCACCATGACCGTTTTCTACGTGCTCATGTATTATATCTGGCTTGGTACCTACGGAGAAGCCGAGAAAAAGCCACTTACCTCCGCCATATGGATTCTGGCGGCTGTCCGAATCGTCCTCTGCCTGTTCCCGCAAAACAGATGGTTGGAAAACGACAGCGGCGTACTTTGGGGCGTGATCCGCAACGTACCCTTTGTGGTTCTCGGAGCGATCATTGTGGCGCTCTATTTCATGTCCCGGAATAAAAACCGTCATTTCCGCCTTATCTGGCTTCTCGTCACCCTTTCCTTCCTTTTCTACATCCCCGTGGCCGTGGCGGCAGGCATCGTCCCCCTTCTCGGTATGCTGATGCTCCCCAAAACCGTCTGCTATATCCTCATCCTCGCCGCTTTCTATGTCGAGGCGACTAAAAAAGAAAACTGACCAATAATACCGGCCGGCACGTCCCCCAACGTGCCGGCCGGTATTTCTATTCTCACATCGCCCGATTGATCACCTCCCCTATCGTATCCGCCGCGGCCTGTTTCATTGCTACAAGACTATCTTGTTACATTGTAATGAATAATTGCAAATAGTATTGGTTTTTGATATAATGGTATCAGTATTCTGTTGACTTCATGTGTATACTTTTCAAATAATTCACCATATTTTTACGGAGGGTCATGATGTATAAAATTAGAAAAATATCATTTCACGCTCACCCCATATTAGGAAATCTCATATTAGACTTTTGCGATTTGTCTGGAAATGCATGTGATACTGTTATATTTGCCGGAGAAAATGGAACAGGGAAAAGTACTATATTAAACGAATTATATAAGCTAGCTTCATATACCGTTGATTTTCCTATAGATGTGGAGTTACAAATTGGTACTCACATAATTTCCATATCTTATTCTTGGAGAGAAGGAATAGGATCAAGATTATATATGTATGCAAATGATACTAATATCTAATTAAAAGAAGCCATTCGCGACGGTCTTTTTCGCGCCATGCGGCGTCAGCCGCCTTGGGAATACATACAGTATTCCCAAGGCGGCTTCCTTGCCTGACACGAAAAATCCTCGCCGCTCGGTGTCTCCTTTTAAATAGATATTAGTATGACAAACGCGGGCTAAACGCCTTAATCGGTTCCGATGATTTTAAGCGAACATATCGTTTTAGTGGGATTTATTCTGATGTTGACATCAATTTTCACGCACAGCAAGTATCTTCCGTTACAAGTCTTTCTCTGGATGAAAAAAACGACAGCCGTCGTTCCTCCACAAATCTTCCCACCCAAATCAATCAACTATTGATTGACATTCAGGCTTTGGATGATGCCGATATAGCATATGCTGTACGCCAACATCCTGAAACTCCAAAAAAAGACCTTGTAATTGAGGAACGCATTCCAAGATTTACATCCGCATTTAATCGCATATTTAGCGATCTTACATATAATCGTGTAAAAAATGATGCCGGTCATAAAACTATTCTTTTCCAAAAGAACGGAAAAGATATTAGCATTGATGCACTCAGCTCAGGAGAAAAGCAAATCGTTTATCGGGGCTGCTTTCTCTTAAAGGATGCCAACGCAATCAATGGAGCATTTGTCTTTATTGACGAGCCTGAAATCAGCCTTCATCCCTCTTGGCAAATGAAAATCATGGATTATTATAAAAGTATCTTTACCGACAATTTTGGAACTCAAACGTCACAAATATTTGCGGTAACACATTCTCCTTTTGTAATCCACAACGAGAACCGGATAAACGATAAAGTAATAGTATTGTCTAGAGATGATAATGGAAATATAATCGTGAAAGATAGGCCGGAATACCATAAGTGTACCTCCATTGAAGTAATTCAAGACGCTTTTTCCATTCAAGGCTTTTCTGCCGATGTGCCAACCGTTTTCCTTGAAGGGCGAACAGACGAGAAATACTTCACAAAGGCAGCAGAAATATATAATATCAATCTTCCTTTTAAATTTCAGTGGGTAGGGTACATGAAAGACGAAAAGAATGAGGAAAACACGGGAAAGGACGCCTTAAATAAGGCTGTTCATTTTCTGATTGGCAGGAACCTTCCCATCAAGAATGTATGTTTATTTGATTGTGATACCAACAGAAGCGAATCGGAAAAGAATAATGTTTTTACTCGTGTCATGCCAACATTTGATAATAGCGGGAATAATAACAGAAAGATGAAAAAAGGAGTCGAAAATGCGCTTATACTTGATGGTATTGACCTAACAGGATTCTATTCTACTAAAATTAAGGAAGGAGATTATGGCGATGATAATACAATAACTGATTTTGACAAAATGGCTTGCTGTAACTATATATGCTCATTAGATAACGAGGTTTTAAAGACGGTATTTGCAAATTTAAAGGATATTATCGATAATCTGCTTATTCCTATCTTTAACTAAGAGCATTTTCTATGAAAATATGGAAGTGGGAATTTACGCCTTTTCTATTTGCGAAGGTTCCCACTTCATTTTTTATCATTTGATACTAACCTCTAATAAAAAGTAGACAGTTATATATAACAGTGGTAAAATAAACTAGGTGATGAAAATGCGGTATAAATTCAGCGAAGAAGATCAAGAAAAAATAAAAGAAGCAAGAGAAAAGAACCGGGAGAAGCAAACAGATAAGCGACTGATGGTGCTTGAGATGCGGAGCGAGGGAAAAACGCAACGAGAGATTTCGGAAAAAACGGGGTT
>CANQSD010000185.1 GCA_947626385.1 uncultured Oscillospiraceae bacterium
ACCGTCACCGTGCTGCCCTCGATGTCAAGCAGTCCTATCAGCTCCGGTATCGCGGTGATCTCATTGCTTTTTTCCTCCGTGGCCAGCTGTCCCAAGGTGATCTGCCGCTCCGCCACCCACGCGCTCACCACGTGGTAGGCGCTGTGTTCTTCATTCCCGCTCCCGCGTATGGTCTTCCCGTCTATCGCCACGGTACTGCCTGTGACTTCCACGATCTCCCGCAGGGCATCGTTCATCTCTTTTGGGTCGATCTGCTCGAATACCCGGCGGAACGTGTCGCTGTCCGGTATCCCGTTGGGCAGCTCAAGGTATTGCCTGAACCAATCGAGTTTCCCGTATCCTGTGTCCTCCATGTGCTCAAAATCCGTCCCGCCGCAGATGACGGACACCAGACCGATGAACACGATATCCACCAGCTTATGCCTCAGATTCCCCCACTGCCTGCGGGTATCTGTTATCTTTTCCAGCTTTTCGATGATCTTTTCCATGTCAACCTTCACCTCGGTTGACATAATAGCACAAAGGGGCGAAAATGTAAATGCTGTCGCCGTAAACTGTTGGCGCGGTAGTGTTGACTATCGCGTCCTTTTTTGATAAAATACGGCGTAACAGGATCACTCTTTCAAAACCAAAGGAGCGGAGGATAAAAATGGAATACAAGACCGATATCGAGATCGCCCAGAGCACGAAGATGGACCACATCACGGCCATCGCCGACAAGTGCGGCATCGACCAAAAGTACGTGGAGCAGTACGGGAACTACAAGGCCAAGATCGACCTGAAGCTCCTTTCTGACCTCGCCGGCAGGCCGGACGGGAAGCTCATCCTGGTCACCGCCATCACGCCCACGCCGGCGGGGGAGGGGAAGACCACCACCACGGTAGGTTTAGGCGACGCCCTTCGGAAGATCGGCAAAAACTCCGTCATCGCCCTGCGGGAGCCGTCTCTCGGCCCCGTCTTCGGTGTCAAGGGCGGCGCGGCCGGCGGCGGATACGCCCAGGTGGTGCCCATGGAGGACATCAACCTCCACTTCACCGGCGATTTCCACGCCATCGGCGCGGCAAACAACCTGCTGGCGGCGATGCTGGACAACCACATCTATCAGGGCAACGCATTGAACATCGACCCCAAGACCATCACCTGGCGGCGGTGCGTGGACATGAACGACCGTCAGCTCCGGTTCGTGGTGGACGGCCTGGGCGGCAAGGTCAACGGCACGCCCCGTGAGGACGGGTACGACATCACCGTGGCAAGCGAGATCATGGCCGTCTTCTGCCTTGCCAAAGATATCACCGACCTCAAAGCCCGTCTCGGGCGGATCATCGTGGCCTACACCTACGACGGCGCGCCTGTCACCGCCGGCGACCTGAAGGCCGCCGGGGCCATGGCGGCGCTTTTGAAGGACGCCCTCAAGCCCAACCTGGTGCAGACGCTGGAGCACACCCCCGCCTTCGTCCACGGCGGCCCCTTCGCCAACATCGCCCACGGGTGCAACTCCATCGTTGCCACCCGCCTTGCCCTCAAGCTGGGGGATTACTGCGTCACGGAGGCCGGCTTCGGCGCGGACCTGGGCGCGGAGAAATTCCTGGACATCAAGTGCCGCATGGCGGGCCTTCGGCCCGACGCCGTGGTCATCGTCGCCACCGTCCGGGCCCTCAAGATGCACGGCGGCCTCGACAAAAAGGAGCTGGGCACGGAGGACCTGGAGGCCCTCAAGCGCGGCCTTCCCAACCTCCTCCAGCACGTGGAGAACATTACCAAGGTCTACCGTCTCCCCGCCGTCGTCGCCGTCAACCGTTTCCCCACGGACACGGAAGCCGAGCTGAAGCTTGTGGAGGACGAGTGCCGCAAGCTGGGCGTCAACGTGGCCCTCAGCGAGGTCTGGGGCAAGGGCGGCGAAGGCGGCGTGGCCCTGGCAGAGGAGGTGGTGCGCCTGTGCCGGGAGCCCAATGATTTCACCTTCTCCTACGACACGGAAAAGCCCATCGTGGAGAAGCTCGAAGAGATCTCCAAAAAAATCTACCACGCCGACGGCGTGGAGCTCACCGCCGGGGCGAAGAAGCAGGCGCGGCAGCTGACGCAGCTCGGCTTCGGCAACACGCCTATCTGCATGGCCAAGACCCAGTACAGCTTCTCCGACGACCCCAAGCTCCTGGGCGCGCCCCGCGGCTTCAAGATCACCGTCCGGAACCTGAAGGTCTCCGCCGGCGCGGGCTTCATTGTGGCCCTTACCGGCGATGTGATGACTATGCCCGGCCTTCCCAAGGTCCCGGCGGCGGAGAAGATCGACGTGGACGAAAACGGCGTCATCTCCGGCCTCTTTTAAGGAGAATTTTGATGGAAAAATCCATGCGGGAAGCAAGTTTGAACGATTTTACCGCTGTCCTCGCCTCCAAAGCCCCGGTCCCCGGGGGCGGGGGCGCGGCGGCGCTCAGTGGGGCGCTGGCCTCGGCGCTGGCGTCTATGGTCTGCGCGCTGACGGCGGGGAAAAAGAAATACACCGCCTATGAGGACGACCTGAAACGCATCGCCGGCAGGGCCGAGGCCCTGCGGCTTGCGCTTCTCGCCGACATCGACGCCGACGCGGCGGCCTTCGAGCCGCTGTCAAAAGCCTACTCTATCCCCAAGGACGCCCCGGAGCGGGCCGAGGTCATGGAGAGCGCCCTGCGGGCGGCCTGCGAGGCGCCCATGGGCATCGCGAGGCGCTGTGGGGAGGTCATCGAGCTCCTGTCGGAGCTTGCCGACAAGGGCTGCGCCATCGCCGTCTCCGACGTGGGCGTAGGGGCCCAGCTTGCCCGCGCCGCCCTCCTCTCCGCCGGCCTCAACGTGCGCATCAACATAAAGTCCATGACCGACCGCCCCCACGCCGCCCACTGCGCCGCGGAGCTTGCGTCCCTGGAGACCAAGTACCTCCCCCTGGCCGACGAAACCTACCAAAAGGTCCTCGGACGGATCGGCTGAAGGGGATCTGTGAGCAGGAAGATCAGTATGAAGATCAGCATAGATTTCGGACATCCATATTTTGATTCAAAAGATATCTTCGACCTGACGCTTAATGATTTGAATGACTTTTATGGGGATGAAAATGAGGTCAATCGACTTAACCTGTTCTTTGTATTAGAGGCGTCGTTACACAGGTTTCAGAGAGAGAACAGTTTGAAAGCCGCCGCCCGCTGTGCGTTTTTCATGGCGTATTATCTCTTCATAGCATTGACACCTCCTGCATCTTGGGAGTTAGCAGAGTTTTATATTGACAGGGCATTAGAATGGGATGAAACGCCGGAATACAGCCAATGGAAGAAAAACATAGATGAGGGAAATTGATCAATCCCCGTTTAAAGACCCCTCTATACGGGAAGACAACGGAAATCAAACGAAAGGAGAAGGACTTCATGCGGAAACTCGCTTGGGTGGCCTTCTCCTTTGCGTTGGGGATCTTCGCGGCGCAGTATTTTCTGCCGGCGCGGGTCCTGCCGCTGGCGGCGGGAGGCGTGCTGGCGGCGGGGCTGGG
>CANQSD010000186.1 GCA_947626385.1 uncultured Oscillospiraceae bacterium
GCGTTTTTGTTGACGGTGATGTAGACGCTGTCCAGGCGCTTCTCCAGGACCTTGCCGGTGACGCCGGTGCCCCGGAGGTTGGCCAGCATCAGGTGGTTGTCCGTGCCGCCGGAGACGAGGTTGATGCCGCATTTCTGGAGCTCATCGGCCAGAACGGCGGCGTTTTTCACGATCTGGGCCTGATAGTCCTTGAATTCGGGCTTCAGCGCCTCGCCAAAGCAGACGGCCTTGGCGGCGATGACGTGCATCAGCGGGCCGCCCTGGGTGCCGGGGAAGATGGCCTTGTTGAACTGCTTGCCGAACTCCGGGTCCTCCGTGAGGATCATGCCGCCGCGAGGACCCCGCAGGGTCTTGTGGGTGGTGGTGGTGACCACGTGGGCGTAGGGGATGGGGCTTTCGTGCTGGCCGGCGGCCACGAGGCCGGCGATGTGGGCCATGTCCACCATGAGATACGCCCCGCAGGCGTCCGCGATCTCGCGGAAGCGCTTGAAATCAATGGCCCGGGGGTACGCCGACGCGCCGGCCACGATGAGCTTGGGCTTATGCCGGAGTGCCAGGTCCATGAGGGCGTCGTAGTCGATGCGGCCTGTCTCGGCGCTGACGCCGTAGGGGACGAAGTTGAAGTATTTGCCGGAGAGGTTCACCGGGGAGCCGTGGGTCAGGTGCCCGCCCTCGGCCAGGTTCATGCCCAGCACCGTGTCACCGGGGGTCAGCAGGGCGAAGTACACGGCGGTGTTGGCCTGGGCGCCGGAGTGGGGCTGGACGTTGGCGTAGCCGGCGCCAAAGAGCCGCTTGGCCCGGTCGATGGCCACCGTCTCCACCTCGTCCACGTACTCACAGCCGCCGTAGTAGCGCTTGCCGGGATAGCCCTCCGCGTACTTGTTGGTGAGGACGCTGCCCATGGCCGCCATGACGGCGGGAGAGACGTAGTTCTCGCTGGCAATGAGCTCGATGTTGCGCTTCTGGCGCTGAAGCTCCCGGCCCATGGAGGCGGCGATCTCGGGATCGACGCTTTGGAGGTATCCGATGGAGTCCTGAAGGTCTGAATACATAGAAATTTTCTCCTGAAGCATTATTTTTTGTACATGAGGATCCCCAGCGTCTTGGGACCGCAGTGGTTGGAGATGGTGCACCCGGCCACGGCCTCCAAAAGCTCCTCGAAGGGACAGAGGGCGAGGACCTGTTCGCGGACCTGGTCAATGACCTCCCGGGGGAAGCCCTCGGACCAGGTGATGAAGGCGCGGCGACGCTCGATGCCGTCCGGCGCGGCCAGACGGTCTGCCAGGTACTTGGGGAGGACCTTTTCAATGGCGCCCCGGTACTTCTTCCCCACGCCCATGGCGCCGTCCTTGAGCTCGATGCAGGGCTTGAGGTTCAGGAGGTTGGCCCCCATGGCCACCAGCGGCGAGCACCGCCCTCCGGCCTTGAGGTACTCCAGCGTGTCGATGACGAAGCTCACGTCCAGGCGTTCCCGCTTTTCCTCCAGGGCGGCGACGATCTCCTCCGGGGTCTTGCCCTCTTTCGCCATGTCGCAGGCGTCCAGCACCAGCAGGGAGATGCCGGTGGAGAGGTTCCGGGAGTCCACCACGTAGACGTTCCCCACCTCCTCGCCGGCGATGTTGGCGTTCTGGAAGCAGGCGGACATGGACTGGGAAATGGTGAAGTGGATAATGGCGTCGTACTCGGCCCGGAACTCCCGGAATTTCTCCAGGTAGTCCCCCACGTTCACGGCGGCGGTGTTGCCCAGCTTCCCGCCGGCGGCCTTGTGGTCGAAGATGTCCTGGGCGCATATCTCCACCCCGTCCTTCCGGGCCACGCCGTCCATGACCACGTAGAGCGGGAAGATATGGACGCCATACTGCTCGGCCAGCGGGGCCGGAAGATCACAGGTGCTGTCGGCGGTGATCTTGATCCTCATAGGTGTGCCCTCCCGGTATTAAAATGTCGATGGACCCATCATACCACATCACCGGGGAAAAGAATAGAGGTTAAATGAACAAATTTTCGAAAAATGTCTCGATTTTGCTGTTGCGAATAGACGCAAAAAAATTGTGAAGCGATGTAACCTTTTCCCCGGCGCAAGCGTCTTATGAATGTCCGGACAAGAAAAAGGTGGTGGTCAGGCATGGACGCGCAGACATTCTGCCGCGAGCTGGAGAGGTGCAAGCTGAGCCTCTACCGGCTGGCGCTGGGGATCGTCCGAAACGAGGCGGACGCCGAGGACGCGGCGGCGCGGGCGGTACTGCGGGGCTTCGAGGCCAGGGCGGGCCTGAGGAAGCCGGAGAGCTTCCGGCCGTGGCTCCTGCGCATCACCGCCAATGAGGCGTACGCCATCCTGCGGGGCCGGGACCGTGTCGCCTACCTCGAAGAGCTGGAGACGGAGCCGGCGGCCCCGGAACCGCCGGAGGAAACGGACCTTTGGCAGGCGGTGCTTTCCCTGCCGGAGAGCCTGCGGGCCGTGGTGACGCTCTATTACTACGACGGGTACTCCGTCCGTGAGACTGCCGGGATCCTCTCGCTCACCGAGGGCGCGGTGAAAACGAGACTGTCCCGTGCGAGAGCCCTTTTGCGTAAGCTGTTGGAAAAGGAGGATACGCTGTGAAATACCGTGACGATAAGGAGCTGGACAACGCCCTGCGTTCCCTAGCAAAAAGCGAGCGCCTCGCCCTGCCGGAGGACCTGGACGAACGGCTGAGCCGGTGTCTCGGCGGCCTCCCGGAGAAAAAAGAAAAGGAGGAACGACCTGTGAAGACACATACAAGGAAAATCGTGAACCGGATCATCCTGGCGGCGGCGGTGCTGGCGCTGATGATCGCGTGCCTCGCCGTTGGGGCGCTGGCCTTCAGCCAGGAAAGGGTGGTGGAGGTCCCCGTCGCCCGGGAGCGTCAGGAGATCGTCATGGAGGACATCGGCCTCACCGTGGTCCTGCCGGACAGCTGGAAGGACAGGTACTTTGTGAAGAGCACCGGAAGCGAGTGCGTCGTCTATTGCAAAGCCGTCACGGAGTACGACCGCCTCCACGGCGACGAGACGGCCCTCACCGACCCCAAGTGGGGATGCCTCTTCGCCGTCCGCGTCGGTTCGGAAACGCCCATGACGCCGGAGGAATTCGCCGCGTGGACCCCGGTCCCGGCGCTCTACCTCTTCTCCACGGAGAACGGCACCTACAGCCTGGGCTTCCCCAGCGACGTCCAGGTCCCCTCCCCCGTCGTCGGCGGCGAGTACGCCCGGGAGGCATACGACGAATATACCGCCATGTTTGAGGACATCTCCTCCATCCGCTTCGACCTGGCCGGCGTCGTCAGCGCCTTCGACAGCGGAGAGATCGCCGGATCGTTCGAGAAATAAGGCTGATATGCACCGCAAGGGGACACGCCGAAAGGACGTGTCCCCACAGTTTTTTTAGGGTGGACATATGGGTCCGCCCGTGTTGTTCGATACCGCTCTGTCCTCCCACCTTCGCTTCCCCCCTGCCCCCCTCCTACGAGGAGGGGGCTTAAAAAGGTTTGCG
>CANQSD010000187.1 GCA_947626385.1 uncultured Oscillospiraceae bacterium
CCTCCCCAGTCAGATTTCAGGTTTTGCGGAATTTGTCCCGCTGCGCGACCGCCAGCTCGTCGCAGCGGTTGTTATACTCATTCTCGGCGTGGCCCTTCACCCAGTGGAAGGTGACGGTGTGGCGGGCGAGGAGCCCGTCCAAGCGCTGCCAGAGCTCTGGATTCTTGAGCTCCCCCTCGCGGCGGCGCCAGCCCCGCTTTTTCCAGCTTATGAGCCAGCGCTGGTTAATGGCATTGACGATATACTGGGAGTCGGAAAAAATCTCCGCCTCGCAAGGGCGCTTGAGAAGCTCCAGGGCGGAGATGACGCCCAAAAGCTCCATCCGGTTGTTGGTGGTCTCGGCCTCCCCGCCGGAAATTTCCTTTTTGTGGGGTCCCGCGATAAGAATCGCCGCCCAGCCGCCGGGGCCGGGGTTCCCGGAGCAGGCCCCGTCGGTGTAGATGGTGACCTTATCCATTGTCCTCCCCGGCGTCGACCTCCGTCTCGGGCTCCTCGGTCTCATTGTCCTCCGCGCCCTCAGGCTCGTCGGCGGCCTTCTCTGTGGTGGCCACGGAGAGAAGGCGCGCGCCCTCGGATACCCGCATGAGCTTCACGCCCTGGGTGGCGCGGCCCAGCACGGAGATGGTCTCCGCCCCGGTGCGGATCATGGTGCCGTCCTCGGCCAGGAGCAGCACGTCGTCGGTGTCGCTCACCATCTTCACGCCGGCGATGGGGCCGGTCTTCTGGGTGACGTTGTGGTTTTTAAGGCCCATGCCGCCGCGCCGCTGGGGCGTGCCGTCGGCGCCCCGGACGTACTCCTCGATGGGCGTGCGCTTGCCGTAGCCGTTCTCGGTGATGGTGAGGAGCATCCCGCCCTGGGAGGCGTTGACGGCCCCCACCACGAAGTCGCCGTCCCGGAGACGGATGCCCCGGACGCCCACGGCCTCCCGGCCCATGGCCCGGACATCGTTTTCGTTGAAGCAGATAGCGTAACCGTCGTGGGTGGCGATAAGGATGTTGTCGTCGCCGAAGGTATCGCACACGGCGATGAGGGTGTCCCCCTCGTCCAGCGTCAGCGCCCGGATGCCGCCCTGGCGGATGTTGCGGAACGCCGCGCCGGAAAGGCGCTTCACCGTGCCCTTGTAGGTGACCATGAAGAGGAACCGGTCGTTCGTCTCGATGTCGGAGGTGTGGATCATGGCGGTGACCCGCTCTCCCGGCTCCAGGGGCAGGACGTTGACGATGTTGGTGCCCCGGCTTGCCCTGTTGGCCTGGGGGATGTTGTACCCCTTGCGGCGGTAGACGCGGCCGGCGTCGGTGAAGAACAGGATATAGTCGTGGGTGGAGCAGGTGAACACCGTGTGGACGAAGTCCTCGTCCCGGAGACTCTGGGCCCGGATGCCCTTGCCGCCTCGGTTCTGGGCCTTGTACTCCGTCACCGGCATCCGCTTGATGTACCCGGCGTTACTGAGGGTGAAGGCGCAGTCCTCCTGGGCGATCAGGTCCTCCAGGTCGATCTCCTCCTCCACGTCCCGAATCTCGGTGAGGCGGGGGGAGCCGTATTTGTCCCGGATGGCGATGAGCTCGTCCTTGAGCACCGCCCGGATCTTCTCCTCGTGGGCCAGAAGATCCTCGAAATAGGCGATCTTCGTCTCGATCTCGTCGTATTCCGCCTGGAGCTTCTCCCGGTCCAGGCCCTGGAGGGCCCGCAGGCGCATATCGAGAATGGCCTGGGCCTGGATGTCGTCCAGGCCGAAGCGGGCCATCAGGTTCTCCTTGGCGTCGTCGTAGCTTGTGCGGATGATGCGGATGACCTCGTCGATGTTATCCTGAGCGATCAGCAGTCCTTCCAGAAGGTGCGCCCGCTCCCGGGCCTTCCTGAGGTCGTAGCGCGTCCGGCGGGTAATGACCTCCTCCTGGAACTTCAAATACTCCGTGAGGATGTTTCTGAGGGGCAAAATCTTCGGCTGGGACTGGTCGTCCGTCAGCGCCAGCATAATGACGGAGAAGCTGGACTGCATGGCCGTCTGGGTGAAGAGCTTGTTGAGGACCACCTGGGCGTTGGCGTCGCGCTTGAGCTCGATGACCATGCGCATCCCGTTCCGGTCCGTCTCGTCCCGGATGTCGGAAATGCCCTCCAGCTTCTTGTCCTTCACCTGGTCGGCGATGTTTTTGATGAGCTGGCGCTTGTTCACCTGATAGGGAAGCTCGGAGACGATGATGCGTGTGCGGTGGTCCTTCCCGTACTCCTCAAACTCCGTCCGCGCCCGGACCACGATCTTGCCCCGCCCGGTGGCGTAGGCCTGCCGGATACCGTTCCGGCCCATGATGATGCCCCGTGTGGGGAAATCCGGCCCCGTGATGTGCTCCAGAAGCTCCGAGAAGGACGCCTCCGGGTTATCGAGAAGGCATACGCAGGCGTTGATGACCTCCGTGAGGTTATGGGGCGGGATGTTGGTGGCCATGCCCACGGCGATGCCGGAGGAGCCGTTCACCAGAAGGTTGGGGAACCGGCTGGGCAGGACGCGGGGCTCCTTGCGGGACTCGTCGAAGTTGGGGTCCCAGTCCACCGTCTCCTTGTCGATGTCCCGGAGCATCTCGTCGGCAATGCGGGACATCCGGGCCTCGGTGTACCGGTAGGCCGCCGGGGGGTCGCCGTCCACGGACCCGAAGTTGCCGTGGCCGTCGATAAGGGGCGCGCGCATGGAGAAGTCCTGTGCCATACGCACCAGCGCGTCGTAGACCGAGGCGTCCCCGTGAGGATGGTAGTGGCCTAAGACGTCGCCCACGGCGGTGGCGCACTTCTTATAGGGGTTCTGGTGGGTAAGCCCGCCCTCGTACATGGAGTAGAGGATGCGCCGGTGCACCGGCTTGAGGCCGTCCCGCACGTCGGGAAGGGCCCTGCCGATGATGACCGACATGGCGTACTGCTTATAGCTCTCCTGCATCTCATGGACCAGCTCCGACTGGGTGATGGCCTGGTCCGGGAACAGAATATCCTCAGGCTTGTAGTCTCTGTTATGTGCCATACGTAAACCTCGTAACCTTCAAGCGTCAATAGTCAAGATTGACCGCGTATTTGGCGTTTTCCTCGATCCACGCCTTTCTGGGCTCCACCTCTTCGCCCATGAGAACGGTGAAGATGCGGTCCGCGGCCACGGCGTCGTCCAGGGTGATGCGCCGGAGGGTCCTCTTTTCCGGGTCCATGGTGGTCTCCCACAGCTCGTGGGGGTCCATCTCGCCCAGGCCCTTGTAGCGGTTGATATCCACCTTGGCATTGGGGTTGTCGCCGCGCATCTCGGCGCTGATCTTGTCCCGCTCCTCGTCGGAGTAGGCCACCCGCTGGGTCTTGCCCCGGTTGAGCTTATAAAGGGGCGGCACGGCGGAGTAAACGTACCCCCGCTCGATGAGGGGCCGCATATAGCGGAAGAAGAAGGTCAGCAGCAGCGTGCGGATGTGCGCGCCGTCCACATCGGCATCGGCCATGATGATGATCTTGTGGTAGCGGAGCTT
>CANQSD010000188.1 GCA_947626385.1 uncultured Oscillospiraceae bacterium
TTGATGTATCACACCGTCGACCGGTAAAACCTCAGCAAAAACCTCGCCCCGCCGGACGTGTTTTCGGCGGTGAGGGCGCCGTCGGAGCGGGAGAGGATGGTGCGGGCGAGGGCGAGGCCGATGCCGGCGGAGTCGGGGGAGGCGTTCTGGCCCCGGTAGAAGCGCTCGAAGATGTGGGGCAGGTCCTCCGGGGCGATACCGCCGCCGGTGTCCGTGACGGCAAGCTCGGTGAACAGCGGCGTTTCCCGGGCGGTGACGGTGACGGACCCGCCGGCGGGGGTGTGCTCCAGGCAGTTTTTCAGGATGTTGCCCAGAGCCTCGGCAAGCCAGGGAAGGTCGCCGGTGACGGTCTCCTCCCCGGAAAAATCGGCGATGAGCTCCACCCCGCGGACCTCGAAGGGGATGAGCAGGGGAGAGGCGGCGGCGCGGAAGAGCTGGGCGGCGGTGAAGGTCGTCCTCTGGAGCTCCACCGTCCCGGCGTCCAGGCGCGAGAGCTTCAAAAGCGCCGAGACCAGCCACTCCGTGCGCGTCAGCTGCCGCGTCAGGTCCCGGACCAGCTCTCCCCGCCGCTCCGGCGTCAGGTCCGGGTCTGCCAGCATGGCGGCGGCCAAATTCATGCTGGTGAGGGGCGTTTTCAGCTGGTGGGAGATGTCCGCCAGGGAGTCGGCCAGCGTCAGCTTGTCCTTTTTGAGGGCGTCCGAGCGCTCCCGCAGGGCCACCAGAAGCTTGGCAAGCTCCGATTGGAGAATGGACAGCTCCCCCTCGGAGAAGCGGTCCAGGTCGAAGCTCTCCCCGCCGTGGAGGATGCGGTCCAGCTCGTCGGCGAGGCGCGCCATGGCCCGGTAGCGCCGGCGGGCAAAGAAGCACTGGGCCGCCAGGACGCACGCCGTCAGCGCCAGCGCCACGGCGCCGGCCTCACGGGAGAGGACAAAGCCCAAAACGGTGAAGGCCGCGCCCAGAAGGAGCGTGGTCAGCAGCTCCCGGCGGAAGGCGCGGTTTCGCAACAGCTCCCTCATACGCCCACCTTGTAGCCCAGACCCCGGACGGTGCGGATGAGCTGGGGGTCGGCGGGGTCGTCCTCGATCTTGTCCCGGAGACGTTTTATGTAAACCGTCAGCGTGTTGTCGTTGACGAAGTCCCCGGCCACGTCCCAGATTTCCTCCAGGAGCTTCTGGCGGGTGAGGACCCGGCCCCGGTTGTTGAGGAAGACCAGGAGAAGCTTGTATTCCAGCGCCGAGAGGAAGAGCTCCCGGCCGTTTTTCGTGACCTGGGCCTTCTCCGTGTCCACCCGCACGGGGCCGAGCTCGATGACGCTGCCGGTCTTGCCGGCGCGGCGCAGGACGGACCGGATGCGGCTCACCAGCTCCCGTGGGCGGAAGGGCTTGGCGATGTAGTCGTCCGCGCCCAGGTCGAGGCCGGTGACCACGGAAAATTCGTCGCCGGAGGCGGTGAGGAAGATGACGGGCAGGTCCGTCTCCCGCTTGATGGCGGAGCAGACAGCGAAGCCGTTGCCGTCGGCAAGGGACACGTCCAGCAGGACCAGGTCGAACTCGCCCGGAAGCCGCGCCAGCGCCTCCCTCTGCCCGCTCACCGCCTCCACCGCGAACCCCTCCAGCCGCAAAAAGTCCCGGAGGTTGGTAGTAATGGCGGGGTCGTCCTCCACCAGGAGAAGATTTGTCATAGGGATGGCCTCCTTTTGAAGGGGATGGGGGTATTATAATATAAACGCGGCAAAGCCGCAACATTTTTGTGGATTGCCTTCGGTCAACGCCGTAGGGGCCGCCGCCTGGGTTGGCCCGCGTTGCAACCGGCGGCGATTGGCGCGCGTTGACTTTGGAGGCCGGTTGTGCTACGATTACGGAAAGACCGGCGGAAACTTACGGAAAGGAATAAGCGTATGGATATGGACAAAGCCTTTTGGGACCGAACGTGGGAAGCGATTGCCCCTGAACGCGTATCCTCCTATGCCGCGCATCTCGATACGGCGGAGGACGCTGTCGTCGCGTTCCTGCGGGAGAGGAAAGC
The DNA here is from genome assembly GCA_947626385.1 of uncultured Oscillospiraceae bacterium. Taxonomy (GTDB): domain Bacteria; phylum Bacillota; class Clostridia; order Oscillospirales; family Oscillospiraceae; genus RUG626. The sequence goes on from CANQSD010000188.1 coordinate 2,026, forward strand.
GAAGACTGTCTGTGACGCCGGGTGCGGATGCGGCGTCTATGCGCTCAAGCTGGCGCGATTTGGGTTTGCCGTCTCCGGTTTTGACATCGCTGAGGACGCTGTCCTGCTGACGAAAAAGCTGCTTTCGGAGAACGGCTTTTCGGCGCGGGATTTCAAACGGGCCGACGTCCTTGCAACAGGGTATCCGTCCAAACGCTTCGACGCCGTTGTTGCCAGAGATGTGATCGATCATATGCCCATTGCGCAGGGCATGGACGCGGTCAGGGAGCTTTTGCGTATCGTCAGGCCGGGCGGCTGCGTGGTGTTGACCCTGGACGCGACAGACAGCGAGTACGAATCGGAGCCGCATGAGACAAGCGTAGAGGGGGATTATTTGTTCAACGGCGGAAAATGGAACGGGATGGCGTTTCATCCGTACTCCGCTTCGGAGATCAAAAAGCTGGCGGATGGGAGAACATACAGGATCCTGCCCTCAAATGAAAACGGTTTCATTGTCGCGCTTGACGCGGGAGAATAGGCAGACTCTCTGTCGGGCCGCCGGCTGAAAGCGGAAATGCTTTAGCCCGCCAGACGTTCCCACCCTGCCCATCGCTGCGCTCGGGCACCCCTCCCGGAGGGAGGGGCTTTGGCTGGTGCGGTTTATCGGGACCGCTCTGTCATCCTACGCTCGCTTCCCCCCTGCCCCCCTCCTACGAGGAGGGGGCTTAAAAAGGTTTGCGGCTTCGCCGCGATTTTTATTATCCGCGCGGCGGGGACGGGCGGGTTTAGAACCCGCCCCTACAGTTTTTGGAATGTTTCCGAGCAACGCCGTAGGGGCCGCCACTCCTGGCGGCCCGTGTTGCGATGATTTCCGATCTCGGTTGAATGGGATACCCTTCCCCACCCTCTGTAGGGGCGGACCCATGTGTCCGCCCGTGTCACGTTGCATGACGGGAACGGTTCCGAAAATTCGTACCCGTCCCTGACACGTTTGCCCCTCCCTTGGGGAGGGGGCAGGGGGTGGGTGTGATGATTTGGGCGGTCCGCCAGACGTCCCCACCCTGCCCATCGCGACCCTCGGGCACCCCTCCCGGAGGGAGGGGCTTTGGCTGGTGCGGGTCGCCGATGCCGCTCTGTCATCTCACCTTCGCTGCCCCCCTGTCCCCCCTCCTACGAGGAGGGGGCGAAAAAGGTTTGCGGCTTCGCCGCGATTTTTATTATCCGCGCGGCGGGGGCGGGGGCTCGAATCCCCCCTACCCCCCTTTCCCGGAAAGGGGGTCAAAAAGGATGCGCCGCTTTGCGGCGCAATTTTTATATAAACGCGGCGCAAAGCGCCGCAACCTTATTCCCCCGACCCCTTTTTCGGAAAAAGGGGTGGCCCCGCAGGGCCGGGGTATTCGAGCCCTCGTCCTCGTCGTCGCGCAAGCCGCTTTACCTCGCCCCGCCGCAAGCGGCAGGGCTCA
>CANQSD010000189.1 GCA_947626385.1 uncultured Oscillospiraceae bacterium
GGCGTCCTTGTAGCGCTCCATGGGCTGGAGGCGGTGGGCGTGGGAGCACAGGCACAGGTCAGCGCCGCGGTCCACCAGATTGTGGAAGGCGGTCCGGCGCCAGTCCTCCACCTCGTAGGTGTTCTCGCCGCCGCCGTGGGCGTAGATGATCTGGATGTCGGAGCGGTCAGTCATCTCCCTGAGGGCGGCGTAGTAATTGCGCTCGGCCCCGGCGTACCAGAGCTGGCAGGCCAGGATGCCCACGGTGACGCCCTTGGTCTTGTAGTAGACCGGGACGTTGTCCTGCGCCGCTTCGATCCCCTGAGCCTCCAGCGCCGCCAGGGTGTCGGCGCGGCCGGCCTCGTCGTAGTCGAAGGTGTGGTTGTTGGCGACGCCCGCCACCTCCACGGAGGAGCTTGAGAAAATTTTGGCGTTGGCGGCGGGGCCCCGGTACCAGAAGGCCCGGGTCCCGGACTTGGGGCGCTCGGGGAGCTCCTGGTCGGTGAGGACCGTCTCGCAGTTGACCACGGTGATGTCGTCGTTTTCAAAGTAGGGCGCGACCTTCTCCAGGAAATAGGTGGGCTCATAGTTGAGGGCGTACCAGTTGAGGCTGCCGCGATTGGCCTGCCCCTTGGAGCTGGCGATCATGCAGTCGCCCACGAAGCTGACGGTCACCTCCCGGTAGTCCGGCAGGGCCGCCATGGGCGCCGGGAGCAGGCGCAGGAACATCAAAAGCGCCAGAAGAAAACGGAAAAATCCCACGAAATCACCTCAGGATTTTCACATGGGCGTGTCCCGCTTCCAGGCCATGAAGTCCAGGACCTTCTGGTAGTTGGGGTCGGACTCCGGGATGGGGGCGGGCTGCCAGTTGTTGACGGAGCCGGTGTAGACATAGCAGGGGATGATGTTGTCCTCAAACTCGATGCCGTCCGGCGTCATGGTGATGGTACACTGATAGATGCAGGTGCGGTTGACGGGGGCGTTGTTGCCGCCGAAGCAGAAGTTGCCGATGCCATAGACGATGGTGCCGCCGTTATAATATTCCACCGGCTGGAGACGGTGGGCGTGAGTGGCCACGATGAGGTCCGCGCCCCGGTCCACCAGATTGCGGAAGGAGGTGCGGCGCCACTCCTCGGGCTTGTAGATGCTCTCAAGGCCCCCGTGGGGGAAGATGACCTGGAAGTCGGACTTCTCCTTCATCTCCTCCAGGGCGTCGTACAAAAGGGCCTCCTCGCCGGGGTTCCAGATGCCGCAGGCCAGGATGCCCACGGTGACGCCGTTGCGCTCCACGTAGAGGGGCACGGCGTCCTTGCCCACCAGGAGGTTTTCCGCCTCCAGGGCGGCGATGGTGTCCTTCACGCCCTCCTCGCCGTAGTCGTCCATGTGGTTATTGGCAAAGCACGCCACCTCCACCGAGGAGCTGGAGAAGATCTTGGCGTTGGAGGCGGGGCCGATGAACCAGAAATGCGGTCCTTCGGAGGTCTTTTCCCGTTCCGGCAGATCCCGGTCGGAGAGGACCGTCTCGCAGTTGACGACGGTGATGTCGTCCTCTGAAAAATAGGGGTAGACCTTCTCCAGGAAATAGGTGGGCGGGTAGTTTTGGGCGTACCAGTTGAGGTTCCCCACCCTGTGGGAGATGTTGCTGGAGGAGATGGTGCAGTCGCCGGCGAAGGACATGGTGACCACCCGCTCCTCCGGCAGGGCCGCCACCGGCGCGGGAACCAGCCGCAGGAACATCATCAGCGCCAGCAAAAACCGGAAAAAGCTCATAGTCCTCTCCCCTTCTCATATCATTCTCATGGTTTTTCTCGTGTCTTCCGTAATTATACAAAAAACCGCGGCGCAAAGCAACAACAAAATTGAAGAAAAAGAATGACACGGCGAAAAATATGGTGTATAATACCTCTGTTGGCGTGCCGGCCCCAGGGGGACGGGCGCGCCGGACGGAAAGCGAGGGGTTTACCGTGTTCAAGCAGGATTTTGATATTGTCTGCGCCGCGGCGGAGAAGAAGCTGGGCTTTATGCGCCGCTCCCTTCTGGGGTATTTCGCCGCCAGCGTCCTGGCGGGGTTGTACGTGGCCTTCGGGGGCTTCGTCTCCGTCACCGTCAGCGGCCTTCTGGCCGGGGCGGGCGGGGTCGCGAAGCTGGCCTCCGCCTTTTCCTTCGCCGCCGCGCTGAGCCTTGTGCTCATGGCGGGCAGCGAGCTTTTCACCGGGAACAACATGGTGATGGCCGCCGGCGTGCTGGGCAAAAAGGTCTCGGCGGTGGACGCCATGAAGCTTTGGCTCTTCTGCTGGATCGGCAACTACGCCGGGGCGTGGCTGGGGGTGTTTCTCTACGACCTCACGGGCCTTGTCACCGGCCCCACGGCGGACGCCTTCGCGGCGCTCGCCACAGCCAAGCTCTCCCTCACCGGCGGGCAGATGTTCGTCCGGGGGATCCTGTGCAACATTCTGGTGTGCCTTGCTGTGTGGTGCGGGTTCAAGATGAAGTCCGAGTCCGGCAAGCTCATCATGGTCTTCTGGTGCATCTTCACCTTTATGATCTGCGGCTTTGAGCACTCCGTGGCCAATATGTCCTCTCTGGGCGTGGCGGTGCTCCACAAATCCGCCATGTTCTGGGAGTACGTCCGGGACATCGGCCTTGTGACGCTGGGGAACATCACCGGCGGGGTGCTGTTCGTGGCCCTCCCCTACTGGCTGTGCGCCAGGAAATCGGAGTAAGCGTTCAATTTACACAAAGGGGGCATAGGTATGGTACGGAACGTGCGGTCGTTGGGGATCGCGGGGATCGACGGGTTCGAGGTGTCGGTGGAGTGCGCCCTCTCCGGGGGGCTTCCGAATTTTGACATTGTGGGCCTGCCGGACGCGGCGGTGAAGGAGTCCCGGGAGCGGGTGAAGGCCGCCGTCAAAAGCTGCGGGCACCGGTTCCCGCCCTCCCGCGTCACGGTGAATCTGGCCCCGGCGGACAGGAAGAAGGCCGGGACGCTCTACGATCTGCCCATCTTTCTCAGTATCCTCTCCGCCAGCGAGGCCATAAGGCCCATTTCGCCGGAACAGGCATTCGTCGGGGAGCTTTCCTTAAACGGTGAGCTGAGGCCGGTGTCCGGCGTGCTCTCCATGGCTATGCGCGCCGCCAGAAGCGGCGTCCGGGAGCTCTTCGTCCCGGCGCAGAACGCCGAGGAGGCCAGCTTCGCCGGGGGCGTCACGGTCTACCCGGCCCGTCACGCCATGGAAATTCTCGACCACCTGGCCGGGCGTCAACTCATCGCCCCGGCGGGGAAGCCGGAGGTCCTCCCCCGGCCCACGTATGACGTGGATTTTTCCGAGGTCAAGGGCCAGGAGAACGCCAAGCGCGCCCTGGAGGTGGCCGCCGCCGGGGGCCACAACATTCTGCTCATCGGCCCTCCCGGCGCGGGCAAGTCCATGCTGGCCAAGCGCCTGCCCACCATTTTGCCGGATATGTCCCGGCGGGAACAGCTGGA
>CANQSD010000190.1 GCA_947626385.1 uncultured Oscillospiraceae bacterium
CTGAAATTTGGAATTTCCGAAGGCTTCCACCGTTGCAAGTCTCGGAGATGGAATATAAATAAAGAGCGGCGGTAAAAAGCACCGTCGCTCTTATCAACAAGACGATATGAAGCTTAAATTAAATTCGTGTAGCCCATCAGGAATTCGTCCACCTCTCTGGCCGCGCCGCGGCCCTCGGCGATGGCGTGGACCACCAGGGACTGGCCCCGCCGGGTGTCGCCGGCGGCGAAAATCTTGGGGACGCTGGTGCGGTAGGAGCCCTCCGCCGTGGCGATGTTGCCCCGGGCGTCGGTGCCCACCCCGAAGGCCTCCGGGATGTAGCTCTCCGTGCCCAGAAAGCCCGCCGCGATGAGGAGAAGCTCGCAGGGGATGGTCTCCTCGGAGCCGGGGACCGGGACCATCACCGTCCGGCCGTTCTCGGTCCTGGGCATGAGGGAGACGGTGACGATCTCCTTGACGCTCCCCTGCTCGTCGGGGACGATCTCCTTCACCGTGCGCTGATAAAGGCGCGGGTCGTGTCCGAAGAGGGCTATAGCCTCCTGCTGGCCGTAGTCGGTCTTCTCCACCCGGGGCCACTCGGGCCAGGGGTTGGCGGAGAGGTCCCGCTCCACCGGGGGCCGGGGCATCATCTCCAGCTGTGTGACGGCGGCGCAGCCGTGGCGGATGGCGGTGCCCACGCAGTCGTTGCCCGTGTCGCCGCCGCCTACGACCACCACATTTTTGCCCTTGGCGCTGATGTACGTCCCGGCCTTGAGGCCGTTGTCCAGAAGGCTCTTGGTGGTGGAGCTTAAGAAGTCCACGGCGAAATAGACGCCCTGGGATTCCCTTCCCGGCACCTTCAGATCCCTGGGGTGCCGGGCCCCACAGCAGAGGACCACCGCGTCGAAGACGGCGGCGAGGCCCCCGGCGGGGAAATCCCGGCCCACGTCCACGTCGGTTTTGAACTCCACGCCCTCGGCGCGCATCAGCTCCACCCGGCGGTCCACCACGGATTTTTCCAGCTTCATGTTGGGGATGCCGTACATGAGAAGCCCGCCCACCCGGTCGGACCGCTCGAAGACCGTGACGCTGTGGCCCCGCCGGTTGAGCTGGTCGGCGGCGGCGAGGCCAGCCGGGCCTGAGCCCACCACGGCCACCTTTTTGCCCGTGCGGACCTTGGGGGGCTCGGGCTTCACGACCCCATCGGCGTAGGCCCGCTCCACGGTGAAAAGCTCGTTTTCCCGGACGGTCACCGCGTCCCCGTGAAGGCCGCAGGTGCAGGCCGCCTCACACAGGGCGGGGCAGACGCGCCCGGTGAACTCCGGGAAGTTGTTGGTCTTATGGAGGCGCTTGTACGCCTCCTCGAAATTGCCGTGATAGACAAGGTCGTTCCACTCCGGGGCCATGTTGTGTAAGGGACACCCGGTATAGCCGGAGCCGAGCTTCAGGCCCGACTGGCAGAAGGGCACGCCGCAGTCCATGCACCGGGCCGCCTGACGCTCCCGCTCGGCGATGTCCAGGGCCGGGTGGAATTCGTTCCAGTGCTTTATACGGCTCTCCGGGGCCTCGCAGGGGTTTGCGTGACGCTCGTATTCCAGAAATCCCGTCTGCTTGCCCATTACTGCCCGCCCCCTCTCGTGATGGCGTAGAACGCCTCTTCCTCGGCCTCCTCGTGGCCCAGGCCCCGCTCCTCAAACTGGGAGATAGCCCGGAGCATCCGGTCATAGTCCCGGGGCATGATCTTCTTGAAAAGGCCCACGTTGGCGGCAAAGTCGTCCAGGATCTCCCTGGCGCGTTCCGAGCCCGTGGCCTTGTAGTGCTCCTCGATGAGTGTACGCAGCTCCTCGATGTCGTGCTTTTCGGAAAGCGGCAGGAGGTCCACCATGGACTTATTCACCCGCTTATAAAGGTCCCGCTTGCCGTCCCAGACGTAGGCGATGCCGCCGGACATACCCGCCGCGAAGTTGCGGCCCGTGGGGCCCAGGACCGCCACGCGGCCGCCGGTCATGTACTCGCACCCATGGTCGCCCACGCCCTCCACCACGGCGTAGGCGCCGGAGTTGCGGACGGCGAAGCGCTCCCCGGCAAGGCCGGCGATGAACGCCTTGCCCGCCGTGGCGCCGTAGAGGGCCACGTTGCCGATGATGATGTTCTCCCCGGCCTTATACCGGACGCCCTCCGGGGGCTTCACGGTGAGCTTGCCGCCGGAGAGGCCCTTGCCGAAGTAGTCGTTGGAATCGCCGGTGAGGTTCAACGTCAGCCCCTTGGGGATGAAGGCCCCGAAGGACTGGCCGCCCGCGCCGGAGCAATCCACCACGAAGCAGTCCTCGGGCAGGGTGTTTTTGTACTTCCGGGTGATTTCGGAGCCGAGGATCGCGCCAAAGGCCCGGTCGGTGTTGCCCACGCGCAGCTCCACGCGGGAGAATTTTTTGTCGAGGTCCAGCGCCGGCAAAAGCGCCGACAGGTCCTTTGTCTTCTCAAGCTCGAAGTCGTATACCGCCTCGGGCTCGAAGTGCTGGGGGACGCTGTAGGGTCCCGCCAGCAAACCCGTGAGGTCCACGCTGGCCGCCCGGTGGGTGACCTGCTTTTCCCGGACCTTCAGCAGGTCCGTGCGGCCCACAAGCTCGCTGACCGTCCGCACGCCCAGCTTTGCCATGATCTCCCGGAGCTCCTGGGCCACGAAGCGCATGAAGTTCATGACATACTCCGGCTTGCCGCAAAATCTCTTCCGAAGCTCGGGGTTCTGGGTCGCCACACCCATGGGGCAGGTGTCCAGGTTGCAAACGCGCATCATGACGCACCCCAGGGTGACTAAGGGCGCTGTGGCGAAGCCGAATTCCTCGGCGCCCAGCATACAGGCGATCGCCACGTCCCGGCCGGTCATGAGCTTGCCGTCCGTCTCGATGCGCACACGGCGGCGCAGGCCGTTTTGCACCAGCGTCTGGTGTGTCTCGGCAACGCCCAGCTCCCAGGGAAGGCCGGCGTCGTGGATGCTGGTCTTGGGGGCCGCGCCGGTGCCGCCGTCGTAGCCGGAGATGAGCACCGTCTGCGCCCCGGCCTTGGCAACGCCGGCGGCGATGGTGCCCACGCCCGCCTCGCTCACCAGCTTCACGGCGATGTCGGCGTACCGGTTGGCGGACTTCAGGTCGTAGATGAGCTGCGCCAGGTCCTCGATGGAGTAGATGTCGTGGTGGGGCGGCGGGGAGATGAGGGCCACGCCGGGGGTGGAGTAGCGGGTCTTGGCAATCCAGGGGTAGACCTTGTTGCCGGGGAGGTGCCCGCCCTCGCCGGGCTTGGCGCCTTGGGCCATTTTGATTTGAATTTCTTTGGCGCTGACCAGGTACTCGCTGGTGACGCCGAAGCGGCCGGAGGCCACCTGCTTAATGGCGGAGCCCCGGACCGTGCCAAGCCGCTCGGGCAGCTCGCCGCCCTCGCCGGAGTTGGACTTGCCGTGGAGGGTGTTCATGGCCAC
>CANQSD010000191.1 GCA_947626385.1 uncultured Oscillospiraceae bacterium
CATATAACGCCCTGACCCCCGCCCGTATCACAGGGCGGCAGAAAAAAAGCGAAACGGCGCGGGCCGTTTCGCTTTTTGGATGGGTTCCTGTTTTTATTCCGTCCTCAGCGCCTCCACCGGGTTCTTGCGGGAGGCGATGCGGGAGGGGACGAGGCCGGCGATGAAGGTGAGGAACATACTGATGAGCACCAGAATCACCGCCGCGCCGGCCGGGAGGACGGCGGAAAGCTCGTCGATGCCGGTGAGGCTGTGGAGGATGAGGTTGATGGGCAGAATGATGATGAGGGAGGCCAGGATGCCGATGAGGCCGGCCCCAAAGCCCACGATGAGCGTCTCGGCGTTGAAGACGCGCCCCACGTCCCGCTTGGAGGCGCCGATGGCGCGGAGGATGCCGATCTCCTTGGTGCGCTCCAGCACGGAGATGTAGGTGATGATGCCGATCATGATGGAGCTGACCACCAGGGAAATGGAGACGAAGGCGATGAGCACGTAGCTCACGGCGTCGATGATGGTGGTGACGGAGTCCAGGAGCAGGGCCACAAGGTCGGTGTACTCGATCTTGTCCTCCTCGGCCACACCCTTGTTGTACTCCTCGATGAGCCGGGCGATGGTGTCCTTGTCCTCAAAGGACGTGGCGTAGAGGCTGACGCGGCTGGGAGACTCGGGGGTGGCGTAGCCCAGGGCGTCCAGATTTTGTTCCAGGTTGGCCTCCGACACCGTGGCGGGCATGAACTGGTCGTAGAAGGTGATGTACTGGTCGTCGGTGAAGGTCGTGGAGGCCATCAGCGCGGCCACGGCCTCGGGCTGCATCATGGCAAGCTCCATGCCCTTCTGCTGGGCGTAGCGCGCGGCGGTCATCTGGCGGATGCCCTCCTCGGCCATGGCGGCCAGCTCCTCGTCGCTCAGCTGGGCAAAGTAGCTCTCAAACTGGGAGGTGTCCGTGGCGCCGGTCTGCTGGGCGTAGGCGGCGATCATCATGTCCGTGAGCGACTGGCGGTCCGTGGCGGTGAGCTGACGCGCCACCTCCGCGTCCAGATACGCCTCGGAGGGGACGCAGTACATCTGGGCGAAGAGCGCGGCGCGCGCGGCGTCGTCCAGGTCCTCATAGTAGGCGGTGAAGAGCGCTTTTTTCTCCGCGTCCACGGGCTCCACGTACTCCGGCGTGCGGAAGGGCAGACCGTTGAAGACGTCCACCGTCTCGTCGGCCAGCTGCTTCTGGACGATCTCCTGCTTGGCCGTCTCGGCCATAGCGTACTGGGTCAGGGCCGCGGTGTAGCCGATCTGGCCGGAGACGGTGCCGCTCTCGGCGTCCTCGGTGGGACGGACGATGCCCACCACCTTGAGGGGGAGGCCCACGTCGGCGTTGGAGTAGAGGAATTCCAGGCCCTGCTCCGTGGCGCTCAGGTCGGTATACTGCCCGTTGGGCTCCAGCTGGTAATACTCCGAGGGCAGGATGAACTTGAAGGCGGTATTGCACAGCTCCTCGTAGCTCCAGCTCATCGTCTCGGCCTCCACGGGCTTGCCGGCCATCATGGCCTGCATGGTTTCGGTCATCTCCTGGGAGGAGATGAAGCCCAGGGCGTAGAGCATGAGGTCGGAGATCTCGTTGCGCCGGTCCACGAAGATGACGATCTCGTCATAGTTCTCCGGCCACTTGCCGTAGAGTACGTCGTACTGGTCCCGGACGGACTGGGCAACGCCTGTGCCGTCGGCCTCGGGCAGGAGCTCGTTCCAGACGTTGAACTGCTGGTACATCCCGCCCATGGTGTCAAAGTAGCTGGAGTAGTCCCCGCCGAACATACCGGTCATGGCCTGCTGCATCATCTCCATGGCGTCGGACTTCACCACGTCCCCGTCCTTGTCCTGGGTGTAGACGTCGAACTTGAAGTCGTAGGAGTAGTGGACCCGGGCAATGTCCATGATGCCGTTGCCGCCCTCGTCCAGGAACTTTTTGAAGGCGGTGAGGTTGTTGGTCTTCGTCTGGGCGGTCATCATGGAGCTGAGCATATCGTACATGACCGTGGAGGAGTAGATCCGGTCGGGCTCGCGCTCCTCCTCCATGGCCTCCTGCCGGGACTCCATGAAGCTCATGAGCATGGAGGACATATCCACGCTCTCCGCCTCGATGGTGATGGGGTAGCTGGTGAGGGTGTCCTCCTGGACCTGGTCGATGTACGCCTGGAAGCCGGCGGACACGGACAGGATGAGGGCGATGCCGATGATGCCGATGGACCCGGCAAAGCTGGTGAGGAAGGTGCGCCCCTTCTTGGTCATCAGGTTGTTGAGGGAGAGGGAAAGGGCGGTGAGGAAGGACATGGACTTTTTCTTCTTCTCGCTCTTTTGCTGCTTCTGCTCCTTTTTCGTGAGGACCTGGGCCACGGACTCGTCCTCGTAGGGGTCGGAGTCGTCCACGATCCTGCCGTCCAGGAGCTTGACGATGCGGGTGGAGTAGCGCTCCGCAAGGTCCGGGTTGTGGGTGACCATGATGACCAGCCTGTCGCGGGCTATCTCCTTCAGAAGCTCCATGACCTGGATGCTCGTCTCGGAGTCCAGCGCCCCGGTGGGCTCGTCGGCCAGGAGGATGTCCGGGTTGTTGATGAGGGCCCGGGCGATGGAGACGCGCTGCATCTGCCCGCCGGACATCTGATTGGGCTTTTTGTAGATGTGCTCCTCCAGCCCCACGGCCCTCAGCGCCTCCACGGCGCGCCTGCGCCGCTCGGCCTTGGATACGCCGGAGAGCGTCAGCGCCAGCTCCACATTCCGGAGGACCGTTTGGTGGGGGATGAGGTTATAGCTCTGGAACACGAAGCCCACGGAATGGTTGCGGTAGGTGTCCCAGTCGGCGTCGTTATATTCCTTGGTGGACTTGCCGTTGATGATGAGGTCCCCGGAGGTGTACTGATCGAGCCCGCCGATGATGTTCAAAAGCGTGGTCTTGCCGGAGCCCGACTGGCCCAGGACGGACACAAACTCGCTTTTTCGGAAGGAGACGGAGATCCCGTCCAGCGCCTGCTGGGTGAGGGCGCCGGTTATGTAGGTCTTGGTGATGTTGGTAAGTTTCAGCATAGCGCATCCCATTTCACAAAATTTTTTCACGTCTATTATACCCCCGCCCGTCGGGAAAGAGTTAACAAACTTTAAATTATTTATCCCCCAAACCGGGGCATAGCGCCGAAGAGGGCCGAAGAACGGAAAAAGAGTTGACAAACCCCCCGTCCAAAGGTAAAATAGATGAACACGAGGTGTTGTTATGGACCAGAAGCGCATAGACCGCATCAGCGAGCTCACCCGCATCTCCCGTGAGCGCCCCCTGACGCCCGAGGAGCTTGCCGAGCGCGCCGCGCTGCGCGCGGAGTACATCGCCAGCGTCAAGCAAAGCCTCACAGCGCAGCTGGAGAACACCTACCTCGTCGACGACCGCGGCG
>CANQSD010000192.1 GCA_947626385.1 uncultured Oscillospiraceae bacterium
CTCCCGGCCGGAGTAGCCGCCGGTGGCGTTGACGATGGTGCCGCCGGCCTTGAACTGCTCGTTGAGGGCCGCCGAGATCTGCCTGGACTTTGTGGTCACAATCATGGCGCACATGGACCGGTCGAAGCCCTCCACAATAAAATCCACGGTCTTGGAGCCCACAAAATAGGTGACGATGGAGTAGAGCGGCAAGATCCAGCTGTGGATGACGATGCCGCAGACGATGTAGAGAAGAGTGTTGAAGATCATCACAAAGGTGCCGATGGAGATGCCTATGTTCCCGGCGAAGATCACCGACAGCACGTCCACGCCGTCGATAGCCCCGCCGAAGCGGATGGTGAGGCCGCTGCCGATGCCGGAGATGACCCCGCCGAAGACGGCGCACAGGAGAAGGTCGGTGCCCGCCAGGGGAGAGACGAAGTTCACATCCACCGGCAGGACGTGCTGGATGAGGTACGACCCCAGGGAGTAGACGCCCACGGCATAGAGGGAGTAGACCGTAAAGGGCAGTCCCTGGCGCTTGAGCCCAAAGAGGAAGATGGGGAAGTTCAAAAGGACCAGAAACACGGACAGCGTCAGCCCCGGCGGGGTGACCTGGTCGAGCAGCATGGACAGCCCCGAGATGCCGCTGTCGTAGAGCTTCACCGGAAAGAGAAACATGGACACGCCGAAGGCGTTCACCGCCCCGGCTACCGTCAGGAGGAGGAAGTTGACCGGCCGCAGCTCCCGCAGTCCCTCCAAACGTCTTTTCCACCGGCCCTTTTGGATCGTTTTGTTCATTTCCGTTCCTCCTCCGAAGATGGTTTAAGCCCCTCCCGCAGTGCCGCCAGAAGCCGTTCGGCGATGGGGGTGAAGACCTGGTGCTTTCGCCAAATGAGATAAAGCCGCTCCTCCAGCCTTGGGGTCAGGGGCCGGAACACAAGGCCGCTTTCGGGGCTTGTGTCGATGAGCCTGTCCAGGGTGAGAAGACACCCCAGCCCCTCCCTCACAAAGAGCGAGGCGTTGTAGGAAAGCCGGAAGGAGCCCTCCAGCCGCAAGGCGTCCATCTTCTCCCCGCACCAGCCGGGGAGGTCCCGCCGCCAACCCTGCTCGGAGCAGAAAAGCGGCAGTCCCGCAAGGTCGTCGGCGCTGATCTGCGCCTTTTCCGCAAGCCGGTGCCCCCGGGGGACCACCAGCCCCCACACGTCCGCCTCAGGAAAGCGCAGGAAGTTGTATTTCCCCGTGTCCGGTGCCTCCGCCAGCACCGCGAAGTCCAGCACGCCCCGGTCCAGCTTCTCCGTGACCTGTTCCGTGTCCCCGCTGGTGATGTGGTAACGAAGGCCGGGGCAGACCTCCTTGAACCGCCGGATGACCCGCGCCAGATGCCGGATCTGGTAGGATTCCGCCAGTCCGAAGGCCACGTCCCCGCCGGTGACGTCGCCCAGCGCCGCGAACTCCCCAGAAATCTTGTCCGCCATGAAGACAAGGTCCTCCGCGCGCTCGCGCAAAAGCCGCCCCTCCTCCGTAAGCTCGATGCGAAAGCTGTGCCGGATGAAGAGCCGCTTTCCCAGCTCGTCCTCCAGCGACTGGATCTGTTTCGACAGCGTGGGCTGTGAGACGTGAAGGGCCACGGCCGCCCTGGTCATGTTCTCCTCCCGCGCCACCGCCAGAAAGTAGCGAAGCGTCCTTATCTCCATAGCCGCCCCTCCGTGATATGCCAAAATCGAATAGTGCGATATAAATTATACCCATTAGCGCCCCGGCCGTCAAGGCGCTATAATGAAACTATTATGAAAAAGGAGCGGTGCATATGAACCTTCAAGACACCTGGGACAAGACCTTCCCACAAAGCGGCGCGGTGGAGCACAGAAAAGTGACCTTCCCCAACCGCTACGGCATCACCCTGGCGGCGGATCTGTACACCCCAAAGGGCGCCAGCGGGAAGCTGGCGGCCATCGCCGTCTGCGGCCCCTTCGGCGCGGTGAAGGAGCAGGCGTCCGGCCTCTACGCCCAGACCATGGCCGAGCGGGGTTTCCTCACCCTGGCCTTCGACCCGTCCTTCACCGGCGAGAGCGGCGGCACGCCCCGCTATATGGCCTCGCCGGACATCAACACCGAGGACTTCCAGGCCGCGGTGGACTTCCTCTCCGTTCAGGACAATGTGGACCCCGACAAGATCGGCATCATCGGCATCTGCGGCTGGGGCGGCCTCGCCCTCAATACCGCCGCCATGGATACCCGCGTGAAGGCCACGGCGGCCATGACCATGTACGACATGGCCCGCGTCAACGCCAGAGGCTACTTTGACGCGGAGGACTCCGAGGAGGCCCGCTATGCCAAGAAAAAGGCCCTGAACGCCCAGCGCCTCGCGGACTTCAGGACCGGCTCCTACGCCCTTGGCGGGGGCGTGGTGGACCCCCTGCCCGAGGACGCGCCCTTCTTTGTGAAGGACTACTACGACTACTATAAGACCCCGCGCGGTTATCACCCCCGCAGCCTCAACTCCAACGGCGGCTGGAACGTCACCGGCTGTATGAGCTTCTTAAACCAGCCGATCTTGTGCTACGCCAACGAGATCAGGTCCGCCGTCCTCATCGTCCACGGCGAAAAGGCCCACTCCCGCTACTTCTCCGAGGACGCCTACGCCGCCATGGTCAAGGATAATCCATATTCCGCCAACAAGGAGCTCCTCATCATCCCCGACGCCGTCCACACCGACCTCTACGACGGCGGCGCGAAACATGCCATCCCCTTCGATAAGCTCACGGACTTCTTCCAAACCAATCTCAAATAAAAACTCATATCGCTTGAGCTTGTCATGAAGACAAGCCTGGACAGCGGATAGAAACGCTCTGGACGAAAAAACGCCAGAGCGTTTTCTATTCGATATGGACGGAGATTTAAGGAGTAAAATTCAATTAACCGCCTTAACGGACAGTAGATTTCCTCACATTTGGGTGGTATAATGTTAAATGTTGAGTGGGTGACTGTTCGACAATCGGGATTTGCGGAGGTATATGATGAAAAGGAAAATATGTGTTTTTGGCGCTTTGCTCTGTCTATGTCTGGCGTTATCAGCGTGCAAATCAGAAAACGCAGAAGAAAACACCTTCAAGCAGATAGAAGCAGACCGAGTAGCTATTTCACATGAGACTGAGGATGGTGTGTATGTGGAGGCAACAATCACCAATGAAGAAACTGTTGATGAAATCGTACTGATGCACAACACCATCCAGATAAAGGAAACGGGCCGCCCGATGGCGCCGGAACGCTTTGTGCTGACCTTTTACTCAGGCGAGGAAACGGTCACAACGTGGTGGATTACGCTTTGGGATGACGGAACAACTATAACAGCCGATGAAACATCGAAATTGGGAAATTGTGTTGTTATGAATGATTTTGATTATGATAGGTTGT
>CANQSD010000193.1 GCA_947626385.1 uncultured Oscillospiraceae bacterium
CCGTATCGATAAAGCGCAGCCGCCCTGCCCTGCGGAAGGCTAGGACGGTGGACGGAGGACTGGCAAGTTAAGAAGGAGGAATCTTATGAGACAAGCTGACATTCGCCGAAAGACCGCCGAGACGGATATTGCGCTGGCGCTGGACCTGGATGGCGCGGGGCGGTGCGATATTCAGACAGGCGTGGGGTTTCTTGACCATATGCTGACGCTCTTTGCCGTCCACGGGCGGTTCGACCTCACCGTCCGGTGTCAAGGCGATACCCATGTGGACTGCCACCACAGCGTGGAGGACGTGGGCATCTGTCTGGGGCAGGCGTTCAAGGCCGCGCTGGGGAACCGGGCAGGCATCGCCCGCTACGCCCACGCCGTCATCCCCATGGACGAGGCGCTGGTCCTGGCCGCCGTGGACATCTCCGGGCGGGGGTGCCTGGGCTTCGAGCTGCCCGTCCCCACCCAGAAGATCGGCGATTTTGACACCGAGCTTGTGGAGGAGTTCTTCACCGCCTTCGTCCGGGAGGCCGGCGTGACGCTCCACATCCGGTATCTCGCCGGACGCAACGCCCACCACATCGTGGAGGGGGCGTTCAAGGCCTTTGCCCGCACCATGCGGGCGGCGGTGGCGACGGACCCGGCGCTGGACGGCGCGGTGCCCAGCTCCAAGGGTGTGCTATGATCGGGATCATCGACTACGGCGTGGGGAACCTCTTTTCCCTTCAAAGCTCCTTCGCCGCCATTGGGGAGGCGTGCGTCGTCACCGGGGACCCGGCGGAGATCCGCAGGGCCGACCGGCTCATCCTCCCCGGCGTGGGGGCCTTTGCCGACGCGGCGGACAAGCTGCGCCGAAGCGGCCTTTTCGACCTCATCCTCGATGAGGCCGGGCGGGGCAAGCCGCTGATGGGCATTTGCCTGGGGATGCAGCTCCTTTTTAAGAAGAGCTTCGAGTACGGCGAGCACCAGGGCCTGGGGCTCATCCCCGGGCGGGTGGAGCCCATCGCGAAAGCCATCGCCCCCGGCCTGAAAATTCCCCATATCGGATGGAATGCCTTGCAATTTCGGCATAAATCAGGTATATTGGAGGGTGTGGAGGAGGGCTCCCACGTCTACTTTGTCCACTCCTACCACGCCGTGGGGTGCGAGGACTTCACCACGGCGGTGACGGAGTACGGCGGGACATTGACGGCCTCGGTCCAGCGGGACAACGTAGCGGGCTGTCAATTCCACCCGGAGAAGAGCGGACAGGTGGGGCTTGCCATCCTCAAAAATTTTGCGAACATGTGAGGTGCGCCATGAAGATTTTTCCCGCGATCGACCTTTATGACGGCATGGCCGTCCGGCTCATGCACGGCGAGTACAGCCGCATGACCGTCTATTCCGACACGCCCGAGCTCAAGGCCATGGAATTCCGGCTCGCCGGGGCGGAGTATCTGCACCTGGTGGACCTGCAGGGGGCCAGGGACGGCGTCAGCAAGAACTTTGACAAGGCCGCCGAGATCGCCCGCATCCCCGGCCTGAAAACAGAGCTCGGCGGCGGCATCCGGGACGAGGAGACGGTCAAGCGCGCCCTGGACGTGGGCTTCTTCCGGGTCATTCTGGGCACCTCCGCCATGGAGGACCCGGATTTTCTGGCCAATATGGTGGCCAAGTACGGCGAAAAGATCGTGGTGGGCGTGGACGTGCGCTCCGGCTTCGTGGCCGTGCGGGGCTGGACCCACGTGAGCCAGGTGGAGTGCTTCGACTTCGTCTCCCGCCTTGCGGACATGGGCGTGAAGACCATCATGTGCACGGATATCTCCAAGGACGGGGCCATGAACGGCACCAACGTGGAGCTCTTCAAAAGCCTCAACGACCGCTTCGACCTGGACGTCATCGCCTCCGGCGGCGTCACGACGCTGGATGACGTCCGCGCCCTCCGGGACGCGGGCCTGGCCGGCGCCACCATCGGCAGGGCGCTCTACGCCGGGAAAATCGACCTCAAAGAGGCCATCGAGGCCGCCAAATGATCACAAAGCGCATCATCCCCTGCCTGGATGTCCGGGACGGCCGGGTGGTCAAGGGCGTGAACTTTGAGGGCATCCGGGACGTAAGCTCCCCGGTGGAGCTGGCCCGGATCTACTCCGACTCCGGCGCGGACGAGCTTGTTTTCTATGACATCACCGCCAGCGCCGAGGGGCGGCGGCTCTTTACCGACGTGCTCGCCGAGACGGCCAGGTCCGTCTTCATCCCCCTCACCGTGGGCGGCGGCATCAACACCCTGGAGGACTTCGACTGGGTCTTAAAATGCGGCGCGGACAAGGTGTCCGTCAACTCCGGGGCGCTGCGGGACCCGACGCTCGTCTCCCGCGCCGCGCGGCGGTACGGCAACCAGTGCGTGGTCATCTCGGCGGACGTGAAGCGCGTGGACGGCGTCTTCACCGTCTTCGCCCGCGGCGGCCGGGACAACACCGGGCGCGAGGCCATCGAGTGGATCCGGCGGTGCGTGGGGGAGGGCGCCGGCGAGGTGGTCCTCAACTCCATCGACACCGACGGCGTCCGGGGCGGCTTCGACCTGGAGATGCTCCGCGCCGTCAGCGACGCGGTGGACGTGCCGGTGATTGCCTCCGGCGGGGCCGGGTGCGTGAAGGATTTCGTCACGCTTTTCAAGACGCTTCCCCGCGTGGACGCGGGGCTGGCGGCCTCCATCCTCCACTTTGGCGAGGTCACCGTGGCGGACATCAAAAAAGCCCTCCGGGACGAGGGCGTCAATGTGAGGATCTGATTCGATGCCGGACATCTCTGAACTGAAATTTGACGAAAAGGGGCTCATCCCCGCCGTTGTGGTGGACGCGGACAGCAAAAAGGTGCTGACGCTGGCCTACATGAACCGGGAGAGCCTGGCGATCTCCCTGGAACGGGGCCTCACCTGCTTCTGGTCCCGCTCCCGGCAGACGCTGTGGCTCAAGGGCGAGACAAGCGGCCATTACCAGCACATCGTCTCCGTCACCGCCGACTGCGACCGGGACGCGCTGGTGGTGGAGGTCCGCAAGGACGGCCCCGCCTGCCACCTGGGCACGGATTCCTGCTTCACCGCAGCCGTTTACGAGGCCGAGGGCGCGCCGGAGCCCTTCACCTACGAGGGCCTCTACGCCCTTCTGGAGGAGCGCCGGGCCCACCCCAAGGAGGGCAGCTACACCAATTACCTCTTCGATAAGGGCCTGGACAAAATCTTAAAGAAGATTGGCGAGGAGTCCACCGAGGTCATCATCGCCGCCAAGGCCCAGGACAAGCGCGAGACCGTCTACGAGCTTGCCGACCTCGCCTACCACGCCATGGTCCTCATGGTGGAGTCCGGCATCACCCTGGACGAGCTCAAATCCGAGCTCGCCTCCCGCCACGTGATCGA
>CANQSD010000194.1 GCA_947626385.1 uncultured Oscillospiraceae bacterium
TGGCGGTAGGCGCCATAGCGCCGCTGCTGCGCAACGTCATTTTCGGGATGCCCCCCATGCCGGGGGCGGCCTTCATGGCCTTTGAAATGGCGACCTACGGCGCCGTGGCGGGCCTGGGCTATAAGCTCCTGCCCAAAAAGCCCTGGGCCGTCTATGTCTCCCTCCTCACTGCCATGGTGGCGGGGCGCCTCGTCTGGGGCGCGGTGCAGTTTGCCTTCGCCGGCCTTCGCCACACCACCTTCCCCTTCTCCGCCTTCCTGGCCGGCGCCGTCCTCAACGCCGTCCCCGGCATCATCCTCCACATCGTCCTCATCCCCCTCATCGTCTTCGCTTTGGAGAGGGCGAGGCTGATGCTGAATAAGTGAGGGCGGGGAACTTCCGATGTCATTTGATTGGGACAACCTTCCCTTTCCCTGTAGGGGCGGGTTCTAAACCCGCCCGCTTTTTTCGATACCACTCTGTCATCGGCGGGCGGGTTTGGAACCCGCCCCTACAGTTTTTGGGATTCATTTCAATTCATGCCGTACGGGCCGCCGCCTTCGGCGGCCCATCCCCCCGATAACCGATATGTACCGTTTAATCTGAACCGTTCCCGTCCCGTAACGTGGCACGGGCGGACACATGGGTCCGCCCCTACGGAGGATATATTGGAGGCAATCCGAAACAAGAAGGGCCGCCGTGGGCGGCGGCCCGTACGATTTCTTGATGGGAAACAAAAAACGCGGCAAAGGCCGCAAGTTTTTTTGCCCTTTTTCTCGAAACTCCCCGAAATTTGTGACAAAACCCGCTTTGATGGTGTATAATAGGTGAATGAACGCCGGGACATAGGAAGGTGGGGGAGATGGACAGGGAGGAATTTGAGCGGTACGCCAGGGCGTATAAGGACACGGCGTACCGGGTGGCGCTGAACTTCACCGGGAGTCCCGAGGACGCGGAGGACGCGGTGCAGGAGGTGCTCATGCGGCTCTACACGGCCAAGGGGCCCTTTCACGGGGAGGAGCACGTCAAGCGCTGGATGATCCGGGTGACGCTGAACTACTGCCGGAACCTGGCCCGGGCGGCCAAGCGCCGCGCCCCCGTGCCGCCGGAGGAGCTGGCGCTGTCGGTGCCCTTTGAGGCGGAGGAGCAGCTGGGGCTTTTCACGGCGGTGATGTCCCTGCCGGAGAGATACCGGGTGCCGCTCTACCTTTTTTACTATGAGGACTACTCCGTCCGCCAGATCGCGGGGATCCTGGAGCTGACGGAGTCCAACGTCACGACCCGCCTTTCCCGCGCCAGGGCGATGCTGCGGGCCGAGCTTGTGGAGGAGAGAGTGTGATGGCAGGCAATCTTTTTAAAGAGACCTTTTCCCATGTCCGATCCTCCTACGAGTTCCGCATGGAGGATTTCGAGCCGAAAAAGCCGGAAAAGCGCCCCCGCCGCGCTTTTCCGGTGAAAAAGCTCCTGCTCACCGCCGCGGCGGTGGGGGTGCTGGCGGCCTTCGGCATCACGGCCTCGGCCACGGGCTTTTTCGGCCTGGCCGAGCCCGCCGCTACCGGCGGACCGGAGCATGAGCCGCCGGCGATCCCGGTGAGCGGCGACGTGCTCTTTGTGGAGAGCTACAACGAAACCGACGAGGCCAAAGCCTGGGACGAGTTCGTCCGGGGACAGGCCCCCCAGGAGGAGGCGGCGGCAAAATACGGCCTTGCCGTCTCCCAAAGGAGCGAGGTCTTTACCTACGCGGAGCTTACAGACCTTCTGGGCGGGGAGCTTCTCGCCGCCGGCCACGCCCCCGCCGCCGCCGACGTGGAGGAGGACGGGTCCTTCCGGCTGGAGGGGACCTTCCTGGGCCCCGACGGGGAGCGCGTGCCCTATGAGCTCGTCCGGTCCGTGAAGGGAACCATGAATTATACGCTTCTCTGCCACCTGGAGGGACGAGACATCAGGCCCTTTGACGCGGGGGAGCGCACCCTGGCCCTTGTGGAGGGCGGCGGCGAGACGCTGATGGCCGCGGACCTGGGCTCCTGCTGGGCGGCGGTACGCCTTGCGGGCGATACGCCGGACACCGGACTTCTCCGGGCCCTGGGCGGGAGCGTGGATTGGGAGCTTCTGGAGGCTGTCGCCCGTCCCGTCTTCCCGGAGGAGGCCCCGCCCATTGCCTTCGGCGCGGGAGTGGCGCTGAAGGCCGAGAACATCATCGCCGACCAGAGCTTCCGGGTAAATCTGGTGGGCCTGGGGAAGGTGCGCTTCGTCTCCTACGCCCCCACCCAGGAGTTTACGGACGTGCGCTTCTTCTTCACCGCCGACGGGGAGACGTCCCTCAGCGAGCTCACCCCCGTGCTCACGGGCCTTGCCTTCCAAAAGGTGGCGGCGGTGAGCTTTGAGGACCTCAACGGCGACGGGCGGGCCGATATCCTCCTGCTCATCGACTACATCGACGGCGAGGGCGAGCCCTACCGCGTGGCGCGCATCTACACCGCCGTGGGCAACGGCACCTTCAACCAGGAAACGCGCATCTCCCGGAACCTCATGGCCGCGGTGGACAACCGCCGCCTCGACGTGGCCGCCGTCCGGGCGTATCTGCGCACGTCCGACGCCGGGACTCTGGCCGTCGGCCCCGAGGGCTACGCCAGGATCCTCGCGGAAAATCTGGAGACGTATCAGGACGATTATTTCACCCGTTACGCCCTCTTTGACCTCACCGGCGACGGGGAGCCGGAGCTTCTGGGCGGCACGGGCACCTGCGAGGCCGACGCCATGTGGGAGGTCTGGACCATGGAGGACGGCCAGGTCCGCCGGCTCGGCGAGATCGGCGCGGGACACGCGCTTCTTTACGACTGCGGCGGGGAGCTCTGGCGCGTCACCGGCCAGATGGGGCAGGAGAGCGTGGACAAGCTTCTTTGGAACGGCGAAGCCATTGTGGAGGAGCGTGTTTCTGAGCGGGAATTAGGCGTCTTTGAAAGCTATGTCCGGCCGGGACGGGCGCTTCTCATGATGCCGGCGGACGACACGTCGCTTTTCGAGCCCATGAGCTTTGAGGAGCTCATCGACAGGACCGGGGCGGTGTACGCCGGCCCCGAGAGTCTGGCGGAGTACGCGCTCCTCGATCTCACCGGCGACGGCGGGGAGGAGCTGATCATGCGGGTGGAGAGCGGCAGCGCCGCCTGTTACCGCTTCTACGCCCTCTCCCAGGGCCGCGCCGTGCCCCTGGGGACCCTCGCCGCCGGCGGCGACAACGTCCTGGCGGCCGACGGCGCCACTCTCTACCTCATCGAGCGGGACCTGGCCTCCGGCTCCGAGCGCATCGACACCGTCACCGTCACCGACACCATCACCGTCACGCCCCTCACCTCCCGCACCAACCTCTCCCCCTCCGCCTTCACCGACCCGGAACGGCT
>CANQSD010000195.1 GCA_947626385.1 uncultured Oscillospiraceae bacterium
GCAACGTGGTACGGGCGGGTTTGGAACCCGCCCCTACCGCCTCCCTTAAGCCCCAGCGACGCTCAACGGGCTCGAATACCCCGCCGCCGCGGCGCGGCACCCCATCTCCGGCCTAAGAGCCGCCACGTCGTCGCTCAAGCCACTTTGCTTCAAGCTCCCTTCGGTCGCTTTCAGGCGCTGGCTTGGCTCCTCCTTTCCCACGCGATTTTCAATCGCGTGGGGACCCTATGCGTTTGGCCTCCGAAACACGCCTGCGGGCGTAGTTTTTCCGAAAAAGGGGTCGGGGGAATAAGGATGCGCCGCAAACCTTTTAAAATAAGAGCGCGGGGACCCGGTGAAGGGTCCCCGCTAAAAAGAGGATAAAATGAAAAAGATGAAATCAAGTTTGGTATTTTCTATTGTACAAATGATTTGTTAAGAGAACAACGAAAAAGTATTTCAAATATGTGAAATCACGCTTAAAATTTGCGTCAAGAGTCTGGAGGTTTTTGTCATTTGAAATCAAAGCCCAGCCAGGGGGCGGGGTCGGGGGACGGGGGGAGGGGGCCGGAGAGCATGGCGAAGGGGTCGCCGGACTCGCCGGCGGGGGCCCGCAGGACGTAAGCCTGACGGCGGAGGGCGCGGCAGACCAGGCAGGCGGCGTCGGCCTCGCGGCCGGCGGGGGCGATGAGCTCCCGGATAAGGGCCGTGTCCCCGTCAAGCTCCACGGCGGCGCAGCAGCGGGCGCCGTCGGCCACCACGTAGTAGAGGCCGCCGCCGGCGGCACGGCACAGCAGCTCCCGGTACTCCATGGCGCGGATGTCCAGGTCAATGTGGGTCCGGCGGTGGAGAAGCTCCTCCCGGAGGGCGGCGTAGCCCCGCACCGTCACGCGGGTGACGGCGCCGGAGAGGGGCCGGCCGTCGTCGTCGCGGCGATCCTCCCGGACGTAGAAGTACGTCTGAAAGCCCCGGTCCCCGTATACGTCAAAGCAGGCGGCCTCGCCGGGGCAAACGGCGGTGACGCCGGAGACGGAGGCCCGCTCCAGCGCGTCCGCCAGGACCTTGCCGCCGAAGCCCCGGCCCCGGAAGGCCGGGTCCGTGCCCCAGGCGCAGACGGCCTTGCAGGGCGTCCAGCGCCCGTCGCACACCAGGTCCCCCAGCCTGAAAAGGTACGCCGCGCTGACCGGACGCCCGTCCAGCAGATAGACCGAGGCCGTCCCCGGCGCGTAGAGCTTTTCAAAAAAGCCGTCTATGACCTCATCCCCGTCCCCCAGGGCGGCCTTCCACAGCGCCTTCAGCGCCGGCTCGTCGCCGGGGAGGGATGTTCTCAGTTCCTCCATAGTGTCTCCTTTATAGAATCCGCGCGATTTAACGGGTCACCGCTCATAGGTCTCCGGGCAGAGCTCCCGGATCCTGGCCTGGAGGTTTTTGAGGTCCACGAAGGTGTCCGGCTTGCGCCGGGGGTCCCGCAAAAGCGCCGCCGGGTGATAGAGGGCCGTCATCTGCACGCCGTTCACGTCAAAAAACTGCCCGTGCTCCTGGGAGATCTTGAAATCCGGCTTGATGAGCACCTGGGCGGCGATGCGGCCCAGACACACCAGAATTTTGGGGCGCACCAGCCCGATCTGCGCCCGGAGCCAGCCGATGCACGCCTCCTGCTCGGTATTGAGGGGGTCCCGGTTCTTGGGCGGACGGCACTTGACGATGTTGGCGATGTAGATGTTGCGCCGGCGGTCCAGGTCGATGATCTCCAGCATGGTGTCCAGGAGCTGGCCGCCCCGGCCCACAAAGGGCTCGCCCTGCAGGTCCTCGTTCTCCCCCGGGCCCTCGCCCACGAACATGACCCGGGCGTCCCGGACGCCTACGCCGAAGACAAGCTTCGTCCGCGTCTCCCACAGGGCGCACCTCCGGCAGCCCTCCGCCGCCTTTTCCAGCTCTTCCCAGGTCATGTGCCTCTCCCCTTTTCTTTGTTTCCTGGAAAAAAGTATACCATATTTCCGCGAAAATGCAAGAGGCCGGTAAAGAGGTTGAAAATTCCGGCCACAACCTGTATAATGGACGCATCAAAATGAAGGTGGGTTGTCTATGCTTTCCAACATCCGCATCGCCGACATGGCCGTGGGGGACGATCTCGAGGGGTACTACGTCCTGAAGACCGCCGTGTCCAAGGTGTCCTCCAACAACAAGCCCTTCCTGGCCGCCACGCTGGCCGACGCCACCGGCGAGATCGACGCCAAGGTCTGGGACTACGCCGGTCCCGTGGGCCAGGGAGACGAGGGGCAGATCGTGAAGCTCCGGGGCTCGGTCAGCGAGTACCGGGGAGCCCTGCAGGTCACGGTGGACCGCCTGCGGCTGGCGGAGGAGAGCGACCCCTATGACCTTTCGGACCTCGTGCCCGTGGCGCCCATCGACCTGGACGCGGCCTTTCTGGAGCTGGAGGGATTCGTCAACAACCTGGATGACGAGGACTACCGGAAGCTCACCCGGAAGCTCCTGAAGGCCCACAAGGAGGCCCTTTTGCGCATCCCGGCGGCCAAAACCGTCCACCACAGCTTCCTGGGCGGGCTTTTGATGCACACGCTGAACATGGCGCGGGCGGCGGATTTCCTGGCGAAGCTCTACGCCGACACGGTGGACAGGAGCCTGCTCCTCGCCGGGGTGTGCCTTCACGATCTGGGCAAGGAGGAGGAGTTTTTGTACTCCGCCCTGGGGCTGGTCACCGACTATTCCATGAAGGGGGAGCTTCTGGGGCACCTGGTCATGGGGGCGCAGGAGGTGGCCGACGCCGCCCGGGAGCTGGGGGTCCCGGAGGAGAAGTCCGTGCTTTTGCGGCACCTGCTCCTCTCCCACCACGGCGAGCCGGAGTTCGGCGCCGCCGTCCGCCCCATGACCGCCGAGGCGGAGCTGCTGTCCCTCATCGACAAGATCGACAGCCGCATGGAGATCTACCGGGAAAACCTCTCCACCGTGGAGCCGGGGACGTTCACGCAGAGGATATTCGCGCTGGAGAAGAAGATATACAGGCATATATGAGATGGTGCGAGGGGTGAGGGGGACCCTTCAGTCGCTTCGCGACAGCTCCCCCACGGGGGAGCTTAGTTTGTCGAAAAACTCAAATCGAGCATTTTTTCCGGCGGCATGTACGTCGGAAAAAATACCTTTTGTCGCCCAAGTGTGCCCCGCAGGGGCGCGCGCAGGGCGACAGCAGGAAGATTTTGCGTGAATTCCGCAGAATTCACGCGGAATCTTCCGCACGTTCCCCTTTGTCGGAAAAGGCCAAAGGCCTTTTTCGACAGGCTGAGCTCCCCCACGGGGGAGCTAAAGGGCGGGTTTGGAACCCGCCCCTACTGTTTTAAATTGCCTTCAAATAACGCCGTAGGGGCCGCCA
>CANQSD010000196.1 GCA_947626385.1 uncultured Oscillospiraceae bacterium
TCGCCAGGGCCCTGGGGATGCGGGTCCTCGCCGCGGGCAGCCGCCCCACCGACGAGGGGCGGGCCATCGGGGAGTATGTGGACCTGGAGACCCTCCTCCGGGAGTCCGACGTCGTCTCCCTCCACTGCCCCCTGAAGGACGAGACGCGTCGGCTCATCAGCGCCGACACCATCGGAAAGATGAAGACCGGCGCTATTTTGCTGAATACGGGCCGGGGCGGCCTGGTGGACGAGGAGGCGCTGGCGGCGGCGCTCAAATCCGGTAAGCTGTACGCCGCCGGGGTAGACGTGGTGAGCGTGGAGCCCATTTTGCCGGAAAATCCGCTTCTCGCCTGCCCCAACTGTTTCATCACCCCCCACATCGCCTGGACGCCCCGGACCTGCCGGGAGCGGGTCATGGACATCGCCGTTGCCAACGCCAAAGCGTTTCTCAGCGGCCGGCCGGAGAACGTGGTCAACGGGGTCACATCCAGAAAATAAAAATTTTTTCCTTTTTCGCGCAATAAAATTCCTTTCCCGCGCATTACTTGATTGACAGGAGTTGAAGGACAATGGAAGACATGGAGGAGGAGCTTTCGGAAGCGGACTCCCGCGGGGCCGAACTCGAGCGGCTGCTGCGGGAGGTGGGGCGGGGCGACACCGACGCCTTCGCCGACCTCTACCGGTCCACCCACACCGGGCTTTACGCCGCCGCTCTCGGTATGATGGCCAACAGCCACGACGCCGAGGAGCTGACCCACGACGCGTACCTGCGCATCTGGGAGGCGGCCCCGCGCTATAAGGCCCAGGGAACGCCCATGGCGTGGATGCTCACCGTGACCCGCAATCTCTGCCTCATGGAGCTTCGCCGCCGGGGGAAGACCGCCGACCTCAGCGAGGAAGCGTGGAACGCCATCCCCGCCGAGGACCGGAACGTCAGCGTCGAGGACCGGGACCTTCTGCAAAACGCCTTGGGGGCTCTCGCCCCGGAGGAGCGGCAGATCGTCCTCCTGCACGCGGTGTCGGGCCTCCGCCACCGGCAGATCGCCCAGACGCTTTCCATGCCTCTGGGGACCGTCCTGTCCAAGTACAACCGCGCGATCGCCAAGATTCGCGCCAACCTGAAAGGAGAGTGAGCCTGATGACCGACAGGGAACTGGAGATGAAGCTGAAGGCCGCCGTGGAGCGCACCGCCCCGGACGGGCTTTCCAGGCTCCTCGCCGAAGTGAATAGCGGGAAAGGAGTTATCAAGATGGAAAAGAAAAAGAAGAAATTCCGCTGGGCGGGCTTAGTCGCCGCGTGCCTGGCCATCGCCCTCCTGGGGGGCTTGGGCGGCTTCTGGTATGGCCGCAATTACACCGCCGTCACCGTGGTATCCCTGGATGTGAACCCCAGCATCGAGCTTTCCGTCAACCGTGCCGAGAAGGTGCTGAAATGCTCGCCCCTGAATGAGGAGGCCCGTCAGGTCCTCTCCTCCATGGACAATGGCCGCGACCTGGAGGGCGCCAAGCTCGACGTGGCCGTCAACGCCATTGTGGGCGCCATCGTCCGGGAGGGGTATCTGGACAGCGTGGGCTCGGCCATCCTCATCTCCGTGGACGACAAGGACGCCGACCGGGGCGCGCGCCTCCAGGCCCAGCTTGTGGCCACGGTGGACGGGGTGCTGAAGAACGCCTCGAGCTCCGCCAACGTCATGAGCCAGAACGTCACCACCGATTCCGAGACCGCCGGCAAGGCCCAGCAGTACGGCATCTCCACCGGCAAGGCCGCCTACATCGAGCAGATCCTGGCGCTGAACGCCAATCTCGACTACGCAAAGCTGGCCGAGCTCTCCGTGGAGGAGCTGCGGGACCTCATCCGCATTGGCGCGCCCGCCATGCCCATCGGGAAGGAAGCCGCCGGCAACGCCGCCGAGGAGTACGCCGGGGTCAATGTCGTCAACTCCTACCTCCCCCAGTACACCGAGGTGGACCCGGAGCTGGACGACCCCACTCCCCACTATGACGTGGAGATCAATTACCTCGGCCACGAGTACGAGTACGAGATCGACGCCTTCACCGGCGAGGTCCTGCGGGGCATGAGCCGGATCGTGGGGGATAACCCCGGCGAGCCTTGGCCCGAAAAGGTTCTCACCGCCGACGAGGCCTTCAACGCCGCCGCGGAATATTTCACGGCGCATCACCCCGAGCTCAACGGCAACTTCCTGAACATCGAGAACCGGTACGTCGTGGATGGCGGCTGGTTTGAGATCGAGTTCTGGTGCTGCGGCTACGAGTTCGACTACGACGTGGACGGCGCCACCGGCGCGGTCCTCCGGGAGGAGACGGACTACCGCTATTCGCCTCCCGCCACGGACGATCCCACGACCACCCAGCCCCCCGCCACCCAGCCCTCAACGCCCGCCGACATCGGCGCGGAGGCGGCCAAGGAGGCGGCCCTGAAGCACGCCGGCCTCACCGCCGGGGAGGTCACCTTCCTCCACGCCCGCCAGGACTACGAGGACGGAAAGCTCGTCTACGACGTGGACTTCTACACCGACGCGAATGAGTACGACTACGAGATCGACGCCGCCACCGGCGCGGTCCTCAAGAGCGAGGTGGAAAAGCGCCCCGGCACGACCCCCAATACCCCCGCCACCACGGACATCGGCGAGGCCGCCGCCAAGGAGGCCGCCCTCAAACGCGCCGGCGTCAGCGGCAGCGTGGACTGGCTGAAGGTGGAGCACGACTACGACAACGGCCGCCATTACTACGAGCTGGAGTTTGAGGTTAACGCCACGGTCTATGACTGCGACGTGGACGCCGCCACCGGCGACGTGGTGAAATTTGAGTCCGAACCCTGCGACAACCGCCTCCACGACCACGGCGGGAGCGGCTCCGGCGCCGCCCAGTCCGGCGACATCGGGGCTCAGGCCGCCAAAGACGCCGCCCTTGCCCACGCCGGCCTTTCCGAGAGCCAGGTCACGCGCCTCAAGTGCGAAAAGGACCGGGATGACGGCAGGACCGTCTACGAGGTAGAGTTCAAGTCCAACGGGTACGAGTACGAGTACAAGATCGACGCCGCCACCGGCGCGATCCTGGAGCACGAGCGGGACCGGGACGACTAAAAACCTCTTGACAGGCCATATTCCGACTGCTATAATAGCCTCACAAACAGGGGGCCCGAATTGAAGGGCTGAGAGTTGGGTAACTTCCCATGACCTATCACCTGATCTGGGTAATGCCAGCGTAGGGAAATAGCGAGGCGCCATATGCCTTTCCTTTCCGCCCGGCCTTGCCCGGGCGGAAATTTTTACGTTTGGAGGCATCCGTATGAAGCTCAACAAAAACACAAAAATGCTGGTGGAGGGGGCGCTGATGGTGGC
>CANQSD010000197.1 GCA_947626385.1 uncultured Oscillospiraceae bacterium
CCGGCATCCGCGTCACCCAGGTCTACACGCACCTGAGCTGTTCGGACAGCCTGGAGCCGGAGGACACGGCGTGGACGCAGGAACAGTTGAGGCGGTTTTGGGGGCTTCTGGACGCGGTGAAGCGTCGGGGCGTCACTATCCCGAAAATCCACGTCCAGAGCACCTACGGCCTGCTCAACTACCCGGACCTGCCCTGCGACTACGTCCGGGTGGGCATTGCCCTCTACGGGGTACTGAGTTATGCAAACCGGCCGACGAGGGTGACGCCGGACCTGCGGCCGGTGCTGGCTCTGAAGACGGTGGTCACGGACCTCCGGACCGTCCGCGCCGGGGAGGCGGTGGGGTACGGGCGGGCGTATGTGGCCCCGCGGGACGCCGTCGTCGCCACCCTGGCCGTGGGCTACCGGGACGGCGTGCCGCGGCCTTTATCCGGAACGGGCCATGTGGTCATCCGGGGCCGCCTCGCCCCCATTGTGGGGAAGATCTGCATGGACAACATGACCGTGGACGCCTCCGCCATTCCGGACGTCCGGGTGGGGGACACGGCCACGGTCATCGGCGGGCTCCTTCCGGCGCCCTTAGTGGCGGAGCAGGCCGGGGCGTTCACCCCGGAGCTCCTGGGCCGGCTCAGCCCGGACCTGCCGGTGGTACGCATCAATACCCCACCTGCCGGATGACATACCCGCCCCGGCCGTCCAGGGTGATGAGCGTCCCGCCCCGCTGGGCGGTCTCGTGGGCGATGCCGGGGTAGGCGAGGAAGTCGATGGATTTGGAGTAGACGAGGTCCACGCCCTTATAGTTGACGCCCAGGTTGTTTAAGTGGTCATGTCCCACGAAGACGGCCTGGGTGCTCTTTTTCTCCAAAATGGCCTCAAAAAAGCCGCTGTCGTGGTCCGGACAGCTCACGCCCTCGCCGTTTTCCCCGAAGAGATACCGTGCCTCCGGATTCCCGCGCTCCAGGGCGTCGGCGGCATCGGCAAAGGCGCGGAAGGGGATGTGCATGAAGACGAAGGACGGTACGGTACGCCCCTCCTCGCCCGTGAGGGCGTCCAGCGTCTGGCAATACCAGTCGATCTGGTCGGCGTGGACGGAGTCGTAGTCGTTGACCTCGGAGCTGCCTGTCACGTAGTCGTTGGAGTCGATGAGAAAGCACACCCGCTCCAGGCTCCCGTCCGGGTTTTCGATGCGGAGGAGCTGGTTATAACGCCCGTAGACGTCCGGCTGGGTGTCGGCGTAGAGCAGGGGACAGGCCGGGTCGTTTTTCATCTGCCGGAAGATGCCGTTCAGGGTCTTCACGTCGTACTTGGCGATGAGCTCCGTGTCGTGGTTGCCGTAGACCATGGCCCAAGGCAGCCCTACGTTGTTCATAAACTCCGCCAGCTGCCACAGGGGCACCAGATTGTTGGTGCTGAAGCTCTGGAGGGGGATAGGGTAGACCAGGTCTCCGGTGATGACAATGAGGTCCGGCTGGGTGCGGCGGATGAGGTCGTAGCAGGCGTCGAAGGCCCGCCGGTCAAGGCCGATGGTGGTGACGCTCCCGCCGATGTGAGTGTCCGTGAGTTGGAGGATCTTGAACCCCTCATGGTCGGCCCGGAGGGTGTAGACGCCTGTCTCCGGGTCGTAGGAGGCTGTGCTGTGATGCTCAAAGACCGAGTAGTCCATGGTCCCGATGTAGCGCCCATTGTAGTTGGTGCCGTCCAAGATGACGGAGAGGCCCGCTAACAGGAGGACCGCCAGGGACGCAATGCTCGTAAGTCTCACCGTCAGGCGTTTACGCTTGAGGGAGGCGTAGGGCCGGAAGGGAGGGTTGATGAGGATTCTCACGATGAAATATCCCGCCGCCAGCAGAAGGACGGGGAGGTAGAGGACGAGGCTTTCAAAAATGACCGCGCTCACGCTGTAAAGCGCCAGCACGACGGCCCAGTATATGGCCCACCGCGTAAAAGCCCGCCGCCGCTCCCGGAGGGGGTCCGGGGCGTCCGAGTCGTCCCCGTCCGGCACAAGCTCCGGCTCCACGCGGGCAAGGCGAAGCCGCCCTAGGCCCCAGAACGCGGTCAAAAACGCCGCGGGGCAGGAAAGACCCAGCGCGATGACGGGGACGATCCGGTCCCCGGCCAGCAGCGCCGTCAGGAAGGACGCCGCCCAGGCGACACACGCCGTCAGGAACCTCCCACGGCTCAGATGGGAACGCTCGAAGCTCAAATAGTCCGCCGCTGCGCGGGTGACGTTGATCTTCCCCACAAAAGAGCGGCGAAACCAGAGGACGGCAAAAAGCGCCGCAAAGACCGGGATGACCAGAAAGCCGCCGCTCACGAAAAACCGCAGGACCGGTTCAAGCTCCGTGACCATGCGCGCCTGCCGCGCGCTCACGGCCCAGGCGGTGAGCAGCGCAGCCGCGCCGCCTAGCGCCGCCCCGGCGTAGGAAATCCGGGCCAGCGCCTTTTCCATGCGTTTTATATCGTAAACGTTCTGATTCATTGAAGCTCTCACCGCCTTTGTACCCATTATACCGGTTAATTCAATAAAATCAAGCTTGCGGATAGGCAGAAGGCGGATTTTGTGGTATGATCGAGAGAGGACAGGAGGGACTTTCATGGGACATTGTGATTGGGCGCTTTCAAGTGATGCGATGCGGGCCTACCACGACAATGAGTGGGGCATGCCGGTGCGGGACGACAGGCAGATGTTCGAGCATCTGACGCTGGAGTGTCTCCAGTGTGGCCTGAGTTGGGGGCTGATGATGAAGAAACGGGAGATTTTCCGGCAATGCTTTGAGAATTTTGAGTATGACAAGATCGCCGCCTACGGCGAAGAGGACGTACAGCGGATCATGAATACGCCGGGGATGCTGAGGCCCGAGCGGAAGGTCCGGGCCGTCATCAGCAACGCCCGGTGTTATCAGAAAATACGTGAGGAGTTTGGCAGCTTCTGCGCGTACCTGTGGGGCTATACGGGTGGAAAAACCGTCCTCTACGACGGCCATGCGCAGGGAAGGATCCCCGTCAGCAACGGCCTTTCGGATGAAATCAGCCGGGATCTGAAAAAACGGGGTTTCAAAGACGCATTCATCCTCGGCGCGAGAATGATGATGGAGATACTGTCCGATGAGACACGGCACGATGAGACATGACCACCAAAAAAGCAATAAATAGACAGAAAAATCCCCGGGATCCTTACGGAATCCGGGGATTTTGGTACGCCCGATGCGATTCGAACGCACGACCTTCAGAGTCGGAGTCTGACACTCTATCCAGCTGAGCTACGGGC
>CANQSD010000198.1 GCA_947626385.1 uncultured Oscillospiraceae bacterium
TTTTTAAACCGCAATATTCGATTGGGCGGCTGCCCCCATCAGTGGGTCAGTCTGGCGCGGCCCTTCGCGCGGCGGCGGGCCAAGACCTTGCGGCCGTTGGCGGTGGCCATTCTCTTGCGGAAGCCGTGCTCCTTGGAGCGGTGGAGCTTCTTGGGCTGATAGGTCCTCTTCATGCGGTGACACCTCCATTAATATAGTTGTGTTTTATACTCGACATCGGACTTGCGTCCGAAGCAGTAGCGGATCGCGCGGCGCACAGCCGCGGGCATTCTATTTTACCTTACCCGGGCCCTGTTTGTCAACAAAAAATTTGAAGACGGGGAAAATATCGGCGGAATATCGGGGACAGTAAACCGGAGATGAGCGCGTGAATACTTTACTATGCTAAAATGTTCCACGTGGAACATTTTAAAGCACTTCGCGTTTTGCCCCTTTCCCCCGCCTCCCTTGCAATCCGGGCGCGGGCGTGGTATAATGCCCCATCATTGGATGAAAGGGGCGGCGGAATGGACATTCTGATCGTCGGAGGCGGGGCGGCGGGGCTTGCCGCCGCCGTGGAGGCCGCCAGGTTTGGGCGGGTGACCGTGCTGGAGAAGGGCCCCCGGGTGGGGCGGAAGCTGGCGGTCACGGGAAACGGGCGATGCAACCTTACAAACCTCGACCTCTCCCCCGCCCACTACCACGGGGAGGACAGGGACTTCGTCCTGCCGGCCCTGACGCGCTTCGGGGTGGAGGACACCCTCCGGTTTTTCCGGGAGCTGGGCCTCGTCACCGTCTCGGAGAGCTCCGGGCGGGTGTACCCCCACTCCGACCAGGCCGGGAGCGTGGTGGACGTGCTGCGCTTCGCCGCGGGGCGGGTATCCGACGTCCGCTGTGACACCGCCGTCACCGCCGTGCGGTGCGCCGACGACTCCTTCGAGGTCGCCACTACCGCCGGCACGCTCTTTTGCCAGAAGCTCATCGTGGCCGCCGGAGGCGAGGCGTCGCCCCGGTTTGGCGGCGGCGGGGACGGGTACCGGCTCCTCCGGGCCCTGGGCCACACCTGCACGCCCCGCACCCCCTCCCTGGTGCCGCTGAAGACCGACAACGCCCTCACCCGGCCCCTGAAGGGCGTCCGGGCCGACGCCGCCGTGGCGCTTTTTGACGGCGGGCGTGAGGTGTGCCGGAGCGCCGGGGAGGTGCAGTTCACCGAGTACGGCCTCTCCGGCCCCGCGATTTTCGAGGTTTCCCGCGAGGCCGCGCGGGTAAGCGTAGGCGTCATCCGGCTGGACCTCCTCCGCGAGACGGCGCTTTCGGAGGTGGAGGCGATGCTCCTAGCCCGCCGGAACTCCGGCCTCACTGTGGAAAACCTCCTCACCGGCATCCTCCACAACAAGCTGGGCCGGACGCTGGTGGGTTCCCTGGGCTATAAGCCGGACCGCCCTGTCAGCTCCCTCACGGACGGGGACCTGGGGCGCGTGGCCCGGTCTGTCAAGCGCGTGGAGCTGCCCGTCACCGGGACGCTGGGCATGGAGAGTGCCCAGGTCACCGCCGGGGGCGCGCGGACGGCGGAATTCGACCCTTGGACGCTGGAAAGCCGCCTGGTCCCCGGCCTCTTCGCCTGCGGCGAGGTGCTGGACGTGGACGGCGACTGCGGCGGCTACAACCTCCAGTGGGCCTGGTCCAGCGGCCGCCTGGCGGGACAGCTGGGGGCGAGGTCATGATCCGGATACGCGACCTCTCCCTCCCCGCCCGGGAGGACGGGCCCCAAGCTCTGCGCCGCGCCGCCGCCAGGGCGCTGGGGGTGGACGCGGGGGCGTTTACCGCCTTTACCGTCCGCCGCCGGTCCGTGGACGCCCGGAAAAAGGCGGACGTACGGGTCATCTACACCGTGGACGTGTCCCTGGACGGCGGCGAGGACGCCGTCCTGCGCCGCGCCGGCGGCCGTGTCTCCCCCGCGCCGGCGGAGAGCTACGCCCCGCCCAGGGCCGCGAAAACGCCCGACCGCCGCCCCATTATCGTGGGCTTCGGGCCGGCGGGGATGTTCGCGGGGCTCACCCTGGCCATGGCCGGCGTCCCGCCGCTCATTCTGGAGCGGGGACAGGCCGTGGAGGACCGGGCCGGGAGCGTGGAACGCTTTTGGAAGACGGGCCAACTGGACCCCGACTCCAACGTCCAGTTCGGCGAGGGCGGCGCGGGGGCCTTCTCCGACGGCAAGCTCAACACCGGCGTCAAAAATCCCCGCGTCCAGTG
Source organism: uncultured Oscillospiraceae bacterium (assembly GCA_947626385.1). GTDB lineage: Bacteria > Bacillota > Clostridia > Oscillospirales > Oscillospiraceae > RUG626. Next base: position 2,233 of record CANQSD010000198.1, read on the forward strand.
GATCCTGGACCGGTTCGTGGAGTTCGGGGCCAGGGAGAACGTGGCCTTCGATGCCAAGCCTCACGTGGGCACGGACCGGCTGAGAGTCGTGGTGAAAAATCTCCGGGAGCGCGTCGTCGCCCTGGGGGGCGAGGTGCGCTTTGGCGCGCGCGTCACGGACCTCATCCTCCGTCACGGCCGGGTGGCGGGGGTCGTGGTGAACGGCGGGGAGGCGATCGCCTGCGACACGGTGATCCTGGCCCCCGGCCACAGCGCCCGGGACACCTTCCAAAGGCTTCACGACCTCCAGATCCCCATGGAGCCCAAGCCCTTCGCCATGGGCGTGCGCATCGAGCACCGGCAGCGGGACATCGACCGGGCCCAATACGGCGCCTTCGCCGGCCTCAAGGCTTTGGGCGCGGCGGACTATAAGCTGGCGGTCCACACCGCCGCCGGGGATGTGTACACCTTCTGTATGTGCCCCGGCGGGTACGTGGTGGGCGCGGCCTCCGAGCCCGGAGGCGTGGTCACCAACGGCATGAGTTATTCCGGGCGAGGCGGCGAGAACGCCAACGCGGCGCTCCTGGCCGGCCTTGCCCCCGCCGACTTCCCCTACGCCGGGGCGCTGGGCGGGATGGAGTGGCAGCGGGAGCTGGAGCGGCGGGCCTTCGAGGCCGCCGGAGGCGGGTATCTGGCCCCGGCCATGACCGTGGGGGACTTCCTGAGCGCCCCCGGCGGGCATCGCTTTGCCCCCACGGTAACGCCCACCTGCCGCCCCGGCGTGACCTACGTGGACCTGGGCCGGGTCCTGCCGGAGCGGATCGCCGCGCCCTTGCGGCTGGCCCTGCCGGAGCTGGGCCGGCGGCTTGCGGGCTTCGACGCCCCCGGCGCGGTGCTCACCGCCCCGGAGACCCGCAGCTCCTCCCCTCTGCGCATCCCCCGGAACGCCGCCCGTCAGGCCCTCCCCGGCCTCTACCCCTGCGGCGAGGGCCCCGGCCACGCCGGCGGCATCACCTCCGCCGCCCTGGACGG
>CANQSD010000199.1 GCA_947626385.1 uncultured Oscillospiraceae bacterium
CCCGGCGCGGGCAAGTCCATGCTGGCCAAGCGCCTGCCCACCATTTTGCCGGATATGTCCCGGCGGGAACAGCTGGAGACGACGGCCATTTACTCCGCGGCGGGCAAGACCGTAGGGGCTCAGCACATCATGACCGAGCGGCCCTTCCGGTCCCCTCACCACACCATGTCCCACGCGGCCATGGCCGGCGGGGCCCAGCTCCAGCCGGGGGAGATCTCCCTGGCCCACAACGGCGTCCTGTTTCTCGACGAGCTGCCGGAATTCCACCGGGACGTGATCGAGGCCCTGCGCCAGCCCCTGGAGGACGGGCGCGTCACCATCTCCCGTTCCGCCGGGACGGCGACCTATCCCAGCCGGTTCATGCTGGTGTGCGCCATGAACCCCTGCAAGTGCGGGTGGTTCGGGCACCCATCGGGCCGGTGCACCTGCTCCCAGCAGAGCGTGGAGGCGTACAGGTCCAAGGTCTCGGGGCCCCTTCTGGACCGGATCGATATGCACATCGAGGTCCCGGCGGTAGAGTTTGAGGAGCTGCGCGACCGCGCCCCGGCGGAGCCCAGCGCCGCTATCCGGGAGCGTGTCAACGCCGCCAGGACCCTCCAGCGCCAGCGCTTCAAGGGCCTGCCCATCAACTGCAACGCCCAGATCGGTCCCGAGCCCCTCCGGGAGTTTTGCGCCCTGGACGAGGCCGGGGAGAAGCTCATGAAGAGCGCCTTTGAGCGCCTGGGCCTCACCGCCCGCAGTCATGACCGCCTCCTGCGCGTAGCCCGCACCATTGCGGACCTCGCCGGCAGCGAGGCCATCCAGGTCCCCCACCTGGCGGAGGCGCTGCAATACCGGGCGTATGATTTTAAGGTGGGGAAAACAAGTTAACGGTAAAGGAGAGGCCGGATTGAACGATATTTTACTACTCAAACAGGGCGAGATCGTGCTGAAGGGCTTGAACCGGCGGGTGTTTGAGGACAAGCTGGTGGCCAATGTGCGGCGGAGGATGGCGCACGTGGGGAAATTCCGCGTGTACGCCGCCCAATCCACAGTGTACGTGGAGCCGCTGGACGGGGAGGCCGACATGGACGCGGCCTTTGAGGCGGCCAAGCAGATCTTCGGCTTTGTGGCCGTGGTGCGCGCCGCCGCCTGCCCCAAGGACCCGGACGCCATTTTCGAGACGGCGCGGGACTATCTTTCGGAGGACTTCGCGCGGGCACGCAGCTTCAAGGTGGAGACGAAGCGCTCGGACAAGGCGTTTCCCATGACCTCCATCGAGCTCAGCCAGCACGTGGGCGGGCTTTTGGCGGAGGCGTTCCCGGAGGTGGCGGTGGACGTCCATGAGCCGGAGCTCACCGTCCGGGTGGAGGTCCGGGAGGCGGCGGCGTATGTCCACTCCGTCCCCGCGCCGGGGGCGGGCGGGATGCCGGTGGGGTCCTGCGGGAGCGCGGTATCCATGCTCTCCGGCGGCATCGACAGCCCGGTGAGCACCTGGATGACCGCGAAGCGCGGCGTCCACATCATCCCTGTCCACTTCTTCTCCTTCCCCTACACCTCGGAGCTTGCCAAGGAGAAGGTCATCGAGCTTGCGCGCCTTCTCGCTCCCTGGTGCGGGCGGATGACGCTGGAGGTGGTGCCCTTCACCCACATCCAGGAGGAGATCCGGGACCACTGCCCGGAGGAGTATTTCACCGTCATCATGCGCAGGTTCATGACCCGCATTTGTGAGAAGATCGCCGTGGAGAACCGCTGCGGCGCTATTGTCACCGGGGAGTCCCTGGGGCAGGTGGCCAGCCAGACCATGGAGGCCATGGCGGTGACTCAGGAGCCGGTGAAGATCCCGGTCCTGCGGCCCTTAGTTTGCATGGACAAGCGGGAGATCATCGAGATCGCCCGGAAAATCGGCACCTTTGAGACCAGCATCCTCCCCTACGAGGACTGCTGTACCGTCTTCACCCCCCGGCACCCGCGGACAAAGCCGCGTCTTGCCGAGGTCCTGGAGGCCGAAAGCGCCCTGGATGTTCAGGGGCTGGTGGAGGAGGTCGTTATGAAAAAGGAAAGCGTTCCGATCTACAGATAAAGGTAAATAACAGGAGGTCATGTGATCATGGAAAACGGTCAGTATCAAATGTCACTTGTGGAAAAGCTCAGCTTCGTCCGCTACGGCGGGACGGAGGAGGAGCTGCGCGCCGCCCGCATTTTGCTGGACGAGATCAAAGCTCTCGGCGGTGAGGGGGAGCTGATGGAGTTCACCGTCCCCGCCGCCGATATCAAAACGTATGCCGTCCGCGTGGGCGGGCCCGAGGGGCGGGCGCTGGAGTGCGTGCCCTACGCCCTCTCCGGCCAGCTTCCCGAGGGGGGCGTGACGCTGAAGCTCCACTATGCCCCCCGTGGCGTGGAGGAGGACTACGACGGTCTCGGCAGTCTGGAGGGGTATGTCGTCCTTTTGAACGGCCTGACCTTCGACGGCTACAAGCTCTTAAACGAGCGCCGCGCCGGCGCTTTTGTGACCATCCAGGGCAAGTGGTATGACGGCGAAGCGGCTCAGGACCTCTACTCCCGGACCATCCGGCCCAAGATGCAGGAACTGGGGCGCATCCCCGGCTTCACCGTCACCGCGCGGGACGCCACGGAGCTGGTGCGGGACCACGTAAAGGCGCTCCATCTGGAGCTGCGGCAGGAGGACCTGGAGAACACCTCCCGTGACGTGCTGGCGGTGATCCCCGGCACGGAAAAGCCAGAGGAATCTATTGTTCTCACCGCCCATTTCGACTCCGTCCCCGTGGGCGAGGGCTCCTGGGACAACGCCACGGGCGCCGCCACCCTCATGGGGCTCTACCGGCATTTCCTCCAAAACCCGCCCCGGCGCACCCTGCGGTTTATCTGGTGCGGCAGCGAGGAGCAGGGGCTTCTGGGTTCCAAGGCGTGGATTGCCCAGCATGAGGAGCTGATGGACAGCGTGAAGTTCTGCTTCAACTTCGATATGTGCGGCACGGTCCTGGGGCCCAATGAGATCTACGTCACCGGCGGAGACGATCTCAAGCACTTCGCCGAGAGCTATGCCCACGAGGTGGGCTGGTCGGCCAACTTCGTCCAGAAGGTCCATTCCTCCGACTCCGCCCCCTTCGCCGACAGGGGCGTGCCGGCCCTGGGCATCACCAGGCGCTCCAACACCGCCGACATTCACGTCCACAACGACCTTCTCTTCCCCCTGTGCGC
>CANQSD010000200.1 GCA_947626385.1 uncultured Oscillospiraceae bacterium
CGCACGTCCAGGTCGTTCATGGCGGCCTCCTTATCGAAGACCCTGAGGTTGCGCAGGACCTGGGGGTAGATGGTGACGGGCTCGGCGAGCTTCGAGAGGGGCTGCTTGGTGTCCAGCATGGCCTGCATGAGCTTGATGGCGGTGAGGACGCCGTCGCCGGTGGTGGCGTATTTGGAGAAGATGATGTGGCCCGACTGCTCCCCGCCGATGCGGTTGCCGGTGCGGCGCATATTTTCCCAGACGTACTTATCTCCCACGTCCGTGACCTCAAAGCCGATGCCGGCGGCCTCCAGGGCCTTATAAAGGCCGATGTTGGACATGACGGTGGTGACCACGTGGGTGTTCTCCAGCTTGCCCCGCTCCTTCATGTGCTTGCCGTAGATGTAGAGGATGAGGTCGCCGTCGATGAGCCGCCCCTTCTCGTCCACCGCGAGGCACCTGTCGGCGTCGCCGTCAAAGGCGAAGCCCACGTCCAGGTCGTTGCCCACCACCAGGCGCTGGAGCTGCTCGATGTGGGTGGAGCCGCAATTTAAGTTGATGTTCAGGCCGTTGGGGTTGTTGTTGATGACGTAGGTGTCCGCCCCCAGGGCGTCGAAGACGCTCTTGGCGATCATGGAGGTGGAGCCGTTGGCGCAGTCTAAGCCCACGCGCTTGCCCTTGTAGGAGTGGGTGGCCAGGCTGATGAGGTAGCCGATGTACCGGTTGCGGCCGGCGGAGTAGTCGATGGTGCGCCCGATCTCGCTGCGCGTGGCGTACTCCAGCTCCTCGGGGTCCCCGTCAAGGTAGCGCTCGATGAGCTCCAGCACGTCCTCGTCCATCTTCTCGCCGGCGGAATTGAGGAGCTTGATGCCGTTGTCGTAGTAGGGATTGTGGCTGGCGGAGATCATGATGCCGCAGTCGAAGTCGTCGATCCTGGTTATGTAGCTCACCGACGGCGTGGTGGTGACGTGCAGAAGGTACACGTCCGCTCCCGAGGCCGTGAGGCCGGCGGTCAGCGCCGCCTCGTACATGTAGCTGGAGCGCCGGGTGTCCTTGCCGATGACCACGCGGCACTTGTGCTCCCCGCCGTAATACCGGCCCAGAAACCGGCCTATCTTAAAAGCGTGGTCCACGGTGAGGCCCACATTCGCCTCGCCGCGGAAACCGTCCGTACCGAAATACTTTCCCATAACTGCCTCCCGGGATGTGATTCTATACTAGTTTATTCCCGATTTCCCCCGGTGTCAAGAAAATAAACGCTCCGGCGGCGCTTTTTGCATATTGCCCGCCTTCCCGGTAAAAATAAAGGACACAAAAAGGAGGTGTCCCATGGGCGTCAGCTTTATACGGACGGTCATCGTTTTTCTCCTGCTCATCGTCGCCATCCGCATCATGGGCAAGCGCCAGCTGGGGGAGCTGGAGCCCTTGGAGCTGGTGACGGCGGTGCTCATCTCCAATCTCGCCGCCCAGCCGCTCCAGGACACGGGCACGCCCCTGCTCTACGGCATCGTGCCGGTGCTGACGCTTCTTTGCTGTCAGCTGGTCATCTCCGGCATCAGCGTCAAGCACGGGCGCTTCCGACGGCTCGTGTCCGGCAAGCCCAGCATCCTCATCGACAACGGCGCGATCGTCCAGTCGGAGATGAAAAAATGCCGCATCAGCGTGGACGAGCTCTACGTGGAGCTGCGCATCAACGGTGTCACGGATATTTCCACGGTGCGCCACGCCATTTTGGAGACGGACGGGACCCTTTCGGTGCTCCCCTACGCCAAATTCTCCGCCGTGACGCCGGAGGAGATGCAGCTGGACGCCCCGGACAACGGCCTTCCCGTCACGGTGGTCAGCGAGGGGCGGGTCATGAGCGACAATTTAAAGCTCCTGGGCCTGGATGAAAATTGGATCAACGCCCAGATCGTCCAGCACGGCGGCATCGACGTAAAGCACGTCTATCTCATGACCGTGGACGCCGCCGGGAAGGTCTACTACGCCGAAAAGGAGGGCAAATCGTGAAAAAGGAGCTTTTCGCCGTGGCCTTGCTGGCCCTCATCCTGGCGCTCAGCGTCCTCAACACCCGCGCCATCGGCAGTCTCTGCGGGGACCTGGAGGCGCTGGTCCGGGACTCCGCCAAAGCCGCCGAGGACGAAAACTGGGCGGACAGCCAGCGAAAGCTGGAATCCGCCATCGCCCTCTGGCAAAAGCACGAGGGCTACACCGGCATCGTCCTCCGCCACACGGACATCGAGACGCTGACCGACGACTTTTTTGAGCTCACCGAGCACATCTACACCCGCGACCCCGCCGCCACCAAAGCCGCCTCCGCCCTGGTGCGGGAGCACCTCAAGTCCATCGCAAAAATGGAGAGCTTTGATTTCGGAAGCATCTTCTGATTCCCCCACCGCTCAAAACCCTCCACCCTCGCTTCCCCCCTGCCCCCCTCCTACGAGGAGGGGCCCTGAGACGGGGGTTTGTGCGGGTTACCGGAATCGGTCCGTCGCACAACCGCGTTTCCGCCTCCCGGAAGTCTCAACGACGATGCACAAGCTCGAATACCTCGCCGCCGCGGCGGCACCTCTTTTTCCGAAAAAGGGGGCAATGGGAATAAGGTTGCGGCGCACGGCGCCGCGTTTATAAAAATTGCGCCGCAAAGCGGCGCAAACCTTTTTAAGCCCCCTCCTCGTAGGAGGGGGGCAGGGGGGAAGCGAAGGTTGGATGACAGGGCGGTTTCGAAAATCCGCCCGTGGTTTTACTTCTCCATCAGCAGCTTATTAAGCTCCTCCATGAAGGTGTTGATGTCCTTGAACTGGCGGTAGACGGAGGCGAAGCGGACGTAGGCGACCTCGTCGAGCTGTTTTAAATGGCGCATGACGAGCTCGCCGATGTAGCTGGAGGGGATCTCACGCTCGGGGTAGTTCTGGGCCTCCTGCTCGATCTCGCTGACGACGGCCTCGATCTCCGAAAGGCCCACGGTGCGTTTTTCACAGGCGTGGAGCATGGAGTTGATGATCTTTACCCGGTCGAAGGCCTGGCGGCTCCCGTCCTTTTTGACCACCACGATGGGCATCCGCTCCACGGACTCGTAGGTGGTGAAGCGCTTGCCGCAGGACATACACTCCCGGCGGCGGCGGATGTTGTCCTCGGTGGGTCTGGAGTCGATGACCTTGCTCTCGGAAAAGCCGCAGTACGGACACCTCATGGAAAA
>CANQSD010000201.1 GCA_947626385.1 uncultured Oscillospiraceae bacterium
CCTCTTTTTCCCCTTGCAAATCGGGAAAAACGATGTATAATAGTCTGAAATGCCATTGAAAACGAGGTGCCGTTATGAATATTGTCTGCCTGGATCTGGAGGGCGTGCTGGTGCCGGAGATCTGGATCGCGTTTTCGGAGGTGTCCGGGATCCCGGAGCTTCGGCGCACCACCCGGGACGAGCCGGACTACCATAAGCTCATGGCCTTCCGGCTGGCGATCTTAAAGGAGCACGGGCTGGGGCTTCGTGAGATCCAGGACGTCATCGCCAAAATCGACCCGCTCCCCGGCGCCAAGGATTTTCTGGATACCCTCCGGGCCGAGACGCAGGCCGTCATCCTCTCCGACACCTTCACCCAGTTTGCTTCTCCCCTGATGCGCAAGCTGGGGTGGCCCGCTATTTTCTGCAACGAGCTGCTCGTGGCCCCCTCCGGGGAGATCACGGGCTTTCAAATGCGGTGCGAAAACTCCAAGCTCACCACCGTCCGGGCCCTCCAGTCCTGCGGATTCGAGACGGTGGCCGCCGGGGACAGCTACAATGACCTTGCCATGATCAGGGCCTCCAAGGCCGGGTTCCTCTTCCGCAGCACGGACAAAATAAAGGCCGACAACCCGGACCTTCCGGCCTATGAGAGCTTCGACGAGCTTTTGGCCGGCATCCGCGCCGCCATCGGGGGCTGACATGGGGTTTTGGGAGCTTTTCCTCACCGCCGTGGGCCTCAGTATGGACGCCTTCGCCGTCTCCGTCTGCAAGGGCCTGTCCGCCCGGGACCTCCGGGCCGGGGACGCGGTGAAGACCGGGCTTTTCTTCGGGGGCTTTCAGGCGCTGATGCCCCTTCTGGGCTGGCTCCTGGGCCGGCAGTTTGAGGCGTACATCACCGAGATCGACCACTGGATCGCCTTCATCCTCCTCGCCTTCATCGGCGGGAAGATGATCTGGGAGGTGGTCTTCGGCAAGGAGGAGGAGACAAGCGGCTCCTTTGGCTTCAAGGAGCTCCTCATCCTCGCCATAGCCACCAGCATCGACGCCCTGGCGGTGGGCATCACCTTCGCCTTTCTGGCGGTGGACATCTGGTCCTCCGTGGCCGTCATCGGCGTCACCACCTTCTGCTTCGGCGTGGGCGGCGTGTACCTGGGCAACCGGGTGGGCGGCAAATTCCACGAGAAGGCGGAGATCGCCGGCGGCGTCATCCTCATCCTCATCGGACTTAAGATACTTTTAGAGCATCTGGACGTCATACATTTTTAAGAAAGAAGTAAGGTACAAATGGCAAAGAAACAATTCAAAGCGGAATCCAAGCGGCTGCTGGACCTGATGATCAACTCCATCTACACCCACCGGGAGATCTTCCTGCGGGAGATCATCTCCAACGCCTCCGACGCCATTGACAAGCTGGCTTACAAGGCGCTGACGGACCAGAACGTGGGGCTGAGCCGGGAGGATTTCCGCATCCGCGTGACGCTGGACAAGGACGCGCGGACGATCACCGTCTCCGACAACGGCATCGGCATGACGAAGGAGGAGATGGAGGAGAACCTGGGCGTCATCGCCCACTCCGGGTCCTTCAAGTTCAAATCTGAGCTCGACAAGGGCGAAAACGACGACGTGGACATCATTGGGCAGTTCGGCGTGGGCTTTTACTCCGCGTTCATGGTGTCCGACAAGGTGACCGTCCTCTCCCGGGCCTACGGCGCGGACGCGGCCTACAAGTGGGAGAGCGAGGGCGCCGACGGCTACACCGTCACGGAGTGCGACAAGGCCGACGTGGGCACGGACGTCATCATGCACATCAAGCCCGACGCCGGCGAGGAGCACTACGGCGAATTCCTGGAGACGTGGCGCATCAAGGAGCTCATCAAAAAATACTCCGACTACGTGCGCTTCCCCATCCGTATGGACATCGAGCACACGGAGTACGTGGAGACGGATGAAGTGGACGAGCACGGCCACAAGAAGACCGAGCCCGTCACCCACACTGAGGAGGAGACGGTCAACTCCATGGTGCCCATCTGGCAACGCTCCAAGACCGAGGCCACGGATGAGGCGTGCGTCGCCTTTTATAAGGAGCGGTTCCACGACACCGAGGACCCGGTGGCGGTCATCCGCGTCAACGCCGAGGGGCTCGTGAGCTACCGGGCGCTGCTGTTCATTCCCGCCAAGGCCCCCTACGACTTCTACAGCCGCGATTATAAGCCGGGGCTGGCGCTCTACTCCTCCGGCGTGATGATCATGGAGTCCTGCGCCGATCTTCTCCCGGAGTGCTTCCGCTTTGTGCGGGGCGTGGTGGATTCGCCGGACCTGAGCCTCAACATCTCCCGTGAGATCCTCCAGCACGACCGGCAGCTCAAGACCATTGCCGGGAACCTGGAGAACAAGGTCAAGGCGGAGCTTTTGAAGCTCCAGAGCGCCGCCCCCGAGAAGTACGACACCTTCTGGGCCGCCTTCGGCCGGCAGATCAAGTACGGCATCGTGGGCGACTACGGGATGAAGAAGGAGCTTTTGAAGGACCTTTTGAAGTTCTACTCCTCCAACGACGAGAAGCTCACCACCCTCAAGGAGTACGTCTCCCGGATGCCCGAGGCGCAGAAGTACATCTACTACGCCGCCGCGGACAGTCTCCGCACCGCCGCCGGCCTTCCGCAAAACGAGCAGGTGAAGGCCAAGGGCTACGAGCTCCTCTACATGACCGAGGACATCGACGAGTTTGCCGTCCAGATGCTTTTTAGCTACGACGACAAGGAGCTCAGGAGCGTCGCCGCCGGGGACCTGGGGCTGGAGACCGAGGAGGAGAAAAAGGAGCAGGAGGAGACGGCCGGCAAATCCAAGGACCTCCTGGACTTCCTGAAGGAGACGCTGAAGGACGACGTGGCGGACGTGAAGCTGTCCAAGTCCCTGGTGTCCAGCGCCGTGTGTATGTCCTACGAGGGCGAGATCACCCTGGAGATGGAGCGCTATTTCCGCCAGATGCCCGGCGAGGCCGGGGAGAAGATCCGCGCCAAACGGGTCCTGGAGCTCAACCCCGCCCACCCCGCCTTCGCCTCCCTCACCGCCGCCTTCGCGTCCGACCGCGACCGCGCCGGAAAGATCGCCCGGGTGCTGTGCGACCAGGCCAAGCTCCTGGCGGGGCTCCCTGTGGAGGACCTGGCGGCGTACTCCGAGGCGGTGTGCAGTCTA
>CANQSD010000202.1 GCA_947626385.1 uncultured Oscillospiraceae bacterium
AGCCCCTCCAAGGTCGGGGACAGCCGCGAAGCGGCAGGGGTGGTGCGTGCGGTGTCAGTTTCCAGCCTTCCCCCCACCCCTCCTTTTCATTGCATATTGCAAAATCGTCTCAAATGTGGTATGGTTACCGTGAGAAACGATCAGACAAATTTCGGGAGGCGGTGTGATGAAGGGCTGGAAGAAGGCGCTGGTCATCGTCGGGATCGTGCTGGCTGTGCTGGCCGTCCTGGCGCTGGCTTTATACCTCACGGTGACCCATGACTGGTCCGGGGCCGCGCCGGTGAGCGTGGCGGGGTGCGACAATCCCTATATCTCCCATACCGGGCGGCCCATGGTGTCCGCGCACCGGTCCGGCGGAGGAATCGCGCCGGAGAACACGCTGGCGGCCTTCCGGAACGTGGCGGAGGCGGATTTCCAGGTGGACATCTTCGAGTTCGACCTGGCCCTCACAAAGGACGACGAGCTCATCCTGCTCCACGACGAGACGCTGGACCGCACCTCCGACGCCCCCGAGGTGTTCGGTCATACGGATGTGAAGCCCGCCGACCACACCTACGAGGAGCTGCGGGCGCTCAACATGGGGGAGAACTTCGTGAACGAGGCCGGGGAGACGCCCTACCGGGGCCTGCGGGGGGAGGACATCCCGGAGGACCTGAGGGTCCTGCGGCTGGAGGATCTCTTCGACTTTCTGGACGGGTACGGGGAGTACCGGTTCATCATCGAGATCAAGGACGAGGGCGAGCGGGGCTTTCGCGCGGCGGACCGCATTTACGAGGTTCTGAAGGCGCGGGACATGCTCTCCCGGGCCATCATCGGCACCTTCCACGGGGAGGTCACGGAGTACATGGACAAGACCTACCCGGATATGCTCCGCTCCGCCGGGGTCATGGAGGTGGTGACGCTCTACTTCTACTCCCTTCTCGGCATCGACCAGCCGGAGGGCTTCTATCACTTCGTGGCGCTCCAGATCCCCGACGAGGACTACGTGGTGAAGCTGGGCACCACCCGCCTTGTGAACTACGCCCACCGGCACAACATCGCCGTGCAGTATTGGACCATCAACGACCCGGCGCTGGCCGCCGACCTGGCCTCCAAGGGCGCGGACGCCATCATGAGCGATTACCCGGATATGATCTACGAGCTTTTTAAGGAGGGGACCTCATGAAGCGTGAGAAATTCGGCTCCCGGCTGGGCTTCATCCTCATCTCGGCGGGGTGCGCCATCGGACTTGGCAACGTCTGGCGCTTTCCCTACGTGGTGGGCCAATCCGGCGGCGCGGCCTTCGTGCTCATTTACCTCTTCTTCCTGGTGATCCTGGGCCTGCCCATCATGGTCATGGAATACGCCGTGGGCCGGGCCAGCCAAGCCAGCATCGCCATGTCCTTCGACAAGCTGGAGCCGAAGGGCACCAAGTGGCACCTCCACAAATACACCGGCATGGCGGGCAACTACCTTCTCATGATGTTCTACACCACCATCGGCGGGTGGATCCTCCTTTACTCCATCCGCACCCTCACCGGCCGCTACGAGGGGATGGACGCGGCGGCGGTGGAGTGGGAATTCACCGCCCTCATGGGCCAGCCGTGGCTCATGGCGGCGTGTATGGCGGCGGTGGTCATCGTCTGCTTTTTCGTGTGCAGTCTGGGGCTCCAGGGGGGCGTGGAGAAGATCACCAAGATCATGATGCTCCTTCTTTTGGGCCTCATGATCGTCCTGGCCGTCCACTCCGCCCTTTTGCCCGGAGCGGGGGAGGGGCTGTCCTTCTACCTCAAGCCGGACTTTAAAAAGGCCGCGGAGGAGGGGCTGGCCAACGTCATCTTCAACGCCATGGGGCAGGCTTTCTTCACCCTGAGCATCGGCATCGGCTCCATCGCCATTTTCGGAAGCTACATCGACAAAAAGCACTCCCTCCCCGGCGAGGCCATTTTCGTCACGGGCCTGGACACCGCCGTGGCCCTCATCGCCGGGCTCATTATCTTCCCCGCCTGCTTCACCTACGGCGTCCGGCCGGGAAGCGGCCCCCAGCTCATCTTTATCACCCTCCCCAACATCTTCAACGACATGGCCGGGGGCCGGTTCTGGGGGTCCCTCTTTTTCCTGTGTATGCTCTTCGCGGCTGTCTCCACCATCATCGCCGTCTTTGAAAACATCCTCTCCTTCGCCATGGACCTGTGGGGCTGGAGCCGGAAAAAGGCGGTGGCGGTGAACCTCATCGCCATCATCGTCCTGTCCATGCCCTGCGTCCTGGGCTTCAATGTCCTCTCCGGCTTCCGGCCCCTGGGCGACGGGACCACGGTTTTGGACCTGGAGGACTTCATCGTCAGCAACAACCTTCTGCCCCTGGGCAGTCTCGTCTATGTCTTCTTCTGCACCTCCCGCTATGGCTGGGGGTGGGACAGCTTCATCGCCGAGGCCGACGCCGGGGAGGGCCTGCGCTTTCCCAAGCGCCTGCGCCCCTATGTGGCCTACGTCCTGCCCATCATCATTCTCCTGGTCTTTATCCAGGGTTACATCGCCATGTTCTGACAGAGAACCCCAAATAGGGCACGGAGTTGGCAGTTTGTTCGAAAAAAACCGCGATTCCTGCATAAAAAAGAAGAAAACAACACTTGCAACCTGACAGGAGAAATGTTATTCTATTAACAATGACGGCGTGGAGCGCCCCGAAGGCGTCTCCGGCCTTATTGAAAGAGGAAATTCGAAATACAGGAGGTATTTTCTTATGGCTCATTTGAGCGAAACCGCCGTGGCGAAGATCCGTGAGATCTGCGACCGGTACGTGGACGAGCCCACACCGCTGATGATGATCCTCAGCGACATCCAGAACGAGTACGGCTACATACCGCTGGAGGTCCAGGAGGTCGTCTCGGAGAAGACCGGCATCTCGGTGGCCGAAATCTACGGCGTGGTGACGTTTTACTCCTATTTCTCCCTGAAGCCCAAGGGAAAGTATGTCATCGGCTGCTGCCTGGGCACCGCCTGCTACGTCAAGGGCGGCGGACAGGTCTTCGATAAGTTTGCCGAGGTCCTGGGCATCAAGGGCGGCGAGACTACCGCCGACGGGCTCTTCACCCTGGACGCCCTCCGGTGCCTGGGCGCCTGCGGCATCGCCCCCGCCGTCTCCATCAACGGCAAGGTCTACCCCAAGGTCAAGGTCAGCGATGTCCCCGA
>CANQSD010000203.1 GCA_947626385.1 uncultured Oscillospiraceae bacterium
GGGGTGCCCACCAGGATGACGCAGTCCGGGTCGTTTTGGCGGATGACGGGGATGACCTCCCGGGCGTAGGCGGCAATGTCCTGCCAGGTCGTACCGCCGTTGGGCTCGTTGCAGATCTCGTAAAGGACGTGGGTCTTTTGGGCCAAAAGGGCGGAGATCTCCCGGAAAAAGGCGACGGCCTCGGCCTTGTGGGTGTTGGGGTTCCCGTCGGAGAGAATGTGCCAGTCCACGATGACATAGAGGCCCGCCCGTTCGGCGTAGTCCACGCCGTCCAGGACAAGCTTTTTCAGGGCCGCCCGGTCGCCGCCGCTGCACCAGCCGCCGTACTCGGCGGTGTAGAGGGCCAGCCGCACGGCGTTGACGCCCCAGTTTTGTGCCATCTCGGCGAAAAGCGCCTCGTTGACGAACTGCGGGAACCATGCAAGGCCGTGGGTGCTGACGCCCCGCAGCTGGACGGGCTCGCCGTCGGCGTTCACGAGCCGCGTGCCCCGCACCGCCAGGGGGCTCAGGCTCCCGCTCCCCTGCTGGGGACGCGTGGGCGCGGCGGTGGGCTCAGGAGGCGGCTGGGTGGCGGGTTCGGTGGGCTCCGTGGGGGGCTGCGTGGAAGGTTCCGTAACGGGCTGCGTGGGAGGCTCGGTGGGAGGCTCCGTGGCGGGTTCCGCAGCGGGTTTCGTGGGAGATCCGGTGGAGGGTTGGGTGGATGGGGCAGCGGAGGGCTCCGAAGAAGGCTCCGCCGGCTGGGTGGGCGGGAGCGTGGGGGCATTCTGGGTGTCCCGGACCTGAGGGAGGGCCAGGAGGAGCAGGGCCAAAAGGAAGAGGGCCGCGGCTATGGCGGCCACGGCTCCCCGCTTCATCCGTTCTCCTTTCCGGTGAGGTGCTCGATGTCCAGCCGCAGCACGGTCATGGCGGCGTACTCGTCGTCGATGGCCTTTTGCCGGTGCTCGGCGCTGTCGCCTGGGTTATACTTCCGGGCCAGGGCCTCCACGGCGCGGCGGCGCCGGGGCTCGTCCGTGACCTCCGAGATCCTGCCGAAGGCGATGACGCTGGCGTAGTGGGTGGTGTAGTTGTCCGGGTCCACGTCGTCCCGGACAACCACACAGAAGGAGCACCGGGGCTCCCGGCGGGCGGCCTCCGGCCTGTGACCGGTCCTCGCACCGTGAAACCAGAGGGCGCCGCCGTCATAGACGAAGCTCACCGGCACGGCGTAGGGGTAGCCGTCGTCCCCGGAAAGGGCCAGAACGCCGGAGGAGGCGGTCTTTAAGATCTCCCGGCATTTGTCCCCGTCCATCTGCCGCGCCCTCCGGCGCATGGGGCGAAAATCCGGGGTCCGGGCGTTCAAGAACCGGTCCGCCGCCAGGACGGTCTCCCGGTCGGACTGATGGGTGAGGACGGCGAGGGCCTCGGGAAGGGGCAGCCACTCACAGGCCGTCACCTCCTCCGGCTGGGAGACGGTGTCCGTCGTGTCGCTCTCCGCAAGGAAGAAGACGACCTCCTTGAGGCACCCATCGTAAGGGCTGTATTCGATGGTATGGCGAAAGCCGTCGAGGAAGCGGACGGAAAGAGCCGTCTCCTCCCGGATCTCCCGGGCCGCCGTCTCGAGCTCTGTCTCGGTTCCCTCCACGTGGCCCTTGCAGATGGAGGTGTGGCCCTTGACCATGCGCTCCACAAGGTAAAGGCGCGCGCCCTTTTGCACCGTGAAGACCACGGCGCCGCAGCTTTTTTCACGGATCATGAGGCAAACCTCCTCAGGACTTCGGTTGAGGCCGTAAGGCCGGCCTCGTCCTCCTGATCGAAGGCAGCGAACTCGGCGCTGTCCATATCGAGGACACCCCAGATGGTGCCGTCCTCCCCCCGCAGGGGGATGACGATCTCGGAATGGGAGGCGCAGTCGCAGGCGATGTGGCCCTCAAAGCAGGACACATCCTCCACCACCTGGGCCCTGCCCTCCCGCCACGCCGCGCCGCAGACGCCCGCGCCGAAGGGGATGCGGGTCACCGCCGGACGGCCCTGGAAGGGGCCGAGAATGAGCTCCTCCCCTGCCGTCAGGTAAAAGCCGGCCCAGTTGGCCTGCGGGAAGGCGAGCTTCAGCACGGCGGAGGCGTTGGCCAGCGCCGCCGTGCGGTCGCTCTCCCCGCCGGCGTAGAGCGCGAGCTGCTCCCGGAGGAGCTTGTAGAAATCTCCCCTGTTTTCGGGGTATTCCACGTCGATATACATGGTTTTGTCTCCTTATGGGAACTTTTCCGCGAGATTTCAAAAATAGAGCGCGGCAGAGCTATGCGCCATTGGGGGGGGTGCCGGGGGGATCAGTCCCTGAGCTCTTCCAGGAAGTAGTAGTAGACGCGGTCGATGTCGGTCATCGTATACCAGCTGCCGCCGATCTTGATGAGGGTGATGTTGACCTTGAAACTGAACTGGTCGCCGTCGTGCTTGCCGGTGACCTTCACCTCGCAGTCCTTCATCTCCTTGGCGTTGAGCTCCACGCCGGACTCGTCCTCGAACTCCTCGTTGGCCTCCCGGACCTGCTTCTTGGAGTACTTATCCTCGTGGCGGATCTCCACCTTCTGGATCTTGATCTCGTCGAAGTCGATGTCGTCATACATGCCGTCCTTGTGGTCAAAGTACTCCTCGAGTTCGTCGATCATGTCTTCCTTGGCCTCGGCCTTGCTGATGCCCTCCTCCTCGGCGATCGCCTTAAAGTACGCGTCGGGAAAGAGGCTGACAAGCTTCTTGGCGTCCAGGGTCAAAGTGGCCTCGACGTACTTCTTCAGGGTGGAGGTGTCGCTCCGGCCGCTGAAGAGGACGATGAGCAGGATGACCGCCACCAGCACCACGGCGGCGATGACGGCGAAGCCCATCAGCTTATTCCTGTCCATGTTCTTCAGGTCGAACCTGGCGGCTTTTCCGCTCTTCTTCTCCTCCGCGAGAGGGGCTCCGCAGACGGCGCACCTGGTCAGGCCGTCCGGGTTCTGGGCCCCGCACTTTTCACAAAGCATGATGTGATTCCTCCTCAGGTTGTTTAAAATGAAAAGTGAATTTTTATAGCGGCTTTCGCCGGTCTGTACGGTTTAATCAAACAGGCCCGTCTTGATGAGGGGGATCTCCATGTCCTCCAGGGTGTCCTCCTCACCGTCCAGGGTGATGGTCACATCGGCCAGGATGA
>CANQSD010000204.1 GCA_947626385.1 uncultured Oscillospiraceae bacterium
CCCCCTGCCCCCCTCCTACGAGGAGGGGGCCCTGAGATGGGGGCGGGCACGTTTTATCGGGACCATTCCGTCAACGCATCCTCTCTTGCCACTCCAACGGAGGGGTGGCCGAGCGCAGCGAGGCCGGGGTGGTGCTATGATCCGATTACCGGAAGCCCCAGCGACGCTCCACGGGCTCGAATACCCCGCCGCTGCGAGGCCACCGTTTTTCCGAAAAAGGGGTTAGGGGAATAAGGTTGCGGCGTTTTGCGCCGCGTCTAAAAAATTGCGCCGCATAGCGGCGCAAACCTTTTTTCGCCCCCCTCCTCGCAGGAGGGGGGCAGGGGGGAAGCGAGCGTTGGATGACAGTGGGGTTGCGATAAGCCGTCGGAGCGCAAAAAACCGCGGCCGCCGAGCGGCCGCGGTGGGGGTCATTTCTGCTCCAGGGCCTTGCGCCAGGTGCGCTTGAGGCCCCTGGGGGCGGAGCCCTGCATGATCTGGGGGCCGGGATGGGCGTTGCCCTCGACGATGATGGGGCCGTCGGCGGTGATGGCCACGTCCCAGCCGGCCAGGACCACCTCCGGAGACAGGGCGGTGACGTCCGCCACCAGCTTTTTGACCTTGTCCCACTGGGGGATCTGGAAGCCGGGGATGACCACGCCGGTGGTGGGGTGGCGCAGGAAGCGCTGGCCGTTGGTGTTGGCGGCGCGGCCGGTGATGACGCCGGTCTCCGGGTCCACTTCGGCGAAGATGCCGCCGGCGTCGCCGTTGTCCACGAAGGCCCCGCCCACGCCCAGGCGCGTCACGGCGGACACCAGCCTGCCGTGGATGGTGAAGGGCCGCACGGTGTTCACGGACCCCGGATGGATGGCCGCCATCTCCGGGCACTGGACGATGAGCTCCTCGGCGATTTCGTCCTTCTCCGTCATCTCCCGCCACAGCGCCTCCCGGTCCGTGTTGGCCAGGGAGACCTTGTGGACGCCGTCGCCGCTGTTGCCGCAGCGGGGCTTGACCACGAATTCGCTGTGCTTATCGCAGAAGGCGTCGAACTCCTCCCGGCTGCCCCGGCGGACCCGGCCGATCCAGTCCCGGCGGACGAAGGCGTCGAACCGCTCCAGGAACACGTCCTTGTCGTTGAAGGCCGGGTGGGCCTCCTTGGGGTTATGGCGGACGATGGGGAGCATACTCCGGAGGGTCACGAACTCCTTGCGCCCCCGGTGGTTGAGCTTGTAAAACTCGTAGAGGAAATAGTCGGTGATGGTGCTCCCGTGGACGATGTAGGCCCTGGCAAAGTCCGCCATCAGGTACGCTTTGGAGTACCCCTTCTCCCTGGCCGTGGCGCTGAGCGCGTCAAACCGCGCCATGTGCCGCCGGATCTTGTTTCCGATCCCCATGCTGTTCTCCTTTCAAATTTATCCCCCACCACACGGTGGGGGATAATGTCGCTTTGGTGAGTCGTGTTATTTCGCGTATTCCACGGCCTTGGTCTCCCGGAAGAGGTTGACCTTGATCTGGCCGGGGTACTCAAGCTCGGCCTCGATCTTCCTGGCGATCTCCCGGGCAAGGAGGACCATATCGTCCTCGGAGACCTCCTCGGGCTTGACCATGATGCGGATCTCGCGGCCGGCCTGGATGGCGTAGCTTGTCTCCACGCCCTTGAAGGAGCTGGTGAGCTCCTCCAGCTTCTCCAGACGCTTGATGTAGTTCTCGATGTTCTCGCGCCGCGCGCCGGGGCGGGCGGCGGAGATGGTGTCCGCGGCCTGGACGAGGCAGGCGATGACGGTGTGGGGCTCCACGTCGCCGTGATGGGCCTCAATGGCGTGGATGACCTCGTCGCTCTCCCGATACCGGCGGGCCAGCTCCACGCCCAGCTGGACGTGGCTGCCCTCCATCTCGTGGTCCACGGATTTGCCCAGGTCGTGGAGGAGTCCCGCCCGCTTGGCGGTGGCCACGTCCACACCCAGCTCGGAGGCCAGGAGCCCCGCGATGTAGGCGACCTCCTTGGAGTGGTTGAGCACGTTCTGGCCGTAGCTGGTGCGGTACTTCATGCGCCCTAAGAGCTTGATGAGCTCCGGGTGCAGGCCCCGGACGCCCGTCTCAAAGACGGCGCGCTCGCCCTCGGCCTTGATGGTGGCGTCCACCTCCCGGCGGGCCTTCTCCACCATCTCCTCGATGCGGGTGGGGTGGATGCGGCCGTCCTGGATGAGCTTCTCCAGCGCCAGGCGGGCGATCTCCCGCCGGACGGGATCGAAGCTGGAGACGGTGATGGCCTCCGGCGTGTCGTCGATGATGAGGTCCACGCCGGTGAGCGTCTCGATGGAGCGGATGTTGCGGCCCTCGCGGCCGATGATGCGGCCCTTCATCTCGTCATTGGGCAGGGGAACCACACTGACGGTAGCTTCGGCCACATGGTCGGCGGCGCAGCGCTGGATCGCCAGGGTGATGATCTCCCGCGCCTTCTCGTCGGCCTCCTCCTTGTATTTTGCCTCGATCTCCTTGACCTTCATGGCGGCCTCATGGGTGCACTCGGCCTCCACGTTGGCGATGAGGTAGCTCTTCGCCTCCTCCATGGTGTAACCGGAGATGCGCTCCAGCATCTCCAGCTGTCCGCGCTTGATGGTGTTGATCTCCTCCTTGGCGGCATCCAGATCGGCAAGCTTCTTTTGAGCCTGCTCGTTCTTCTTCTCCACGGCCTCGGTCTTCTTGTCCAGAGTCTCTTCCTTCTGCTGTAAACGGCGCTCCTGCTTGGAAAGCTCCGCGCGGCGCTCCTTGACCTCGCGCTCGTACTCGGCGCGGTCGCGGTGGATCTCCTCCTTAGCCTCCAGCATGGCCTCGCGCTTCTTGTTTTCAGCGTCCTTGTACGCCTTGTTGATGATATCCTTCGCCTGCTCCTCAGCGTCGGCGATGGTCTGCTCGTCCCGCTTGCGCTTGAGGACGTTGATGAGGAACATGACCCCCACGCCCACAGCAAACGCGGCGATCGCGGTTATGACATACCACATGCGAGTGGATACACCTCCCTTTCTGAAAATTTGATTATGTTTTGACTATGTTATGAACCTTGATACGATTCCGAAATGCCCCTAAATATTTCGAAAAAATACCACTCTTTATTTTACCTCTATTATCGCGCAATGTCAAGCTGTTTTGTTGTTATTTTAACGAAGGCTCCCGCCGGG
>CANQSD010000205.1 GCA_947626385.1 uncultured Oscillospiraceae bacterium
CTGGACCTCACCCCCGGCCGGGCGCACCTGGACGAGGACGAGTTTTTGAATGTGGAGTACTATACCCTCCCGGAGCTCCACGACATGGTCATGTCCGGCGCCCTCACCGACGCCAAAACCGTCCTGGCCGTCCTCAAGGCGGAAATTTATCTCCGGGACGAAAAATAATCCTTTACAAATCGAAAAAATGTGGTACAATAATAAAGCTGTCCCCCAAGGACAGCCCACGGGCCTGTAGCTCAGCTGGGAGAGCGTTCGGTTCGCATCCGAGAGGTCGAGGGTTCGAGTCCCTTTAGGTCCACCAGATGAATGCGACCCCATTTTCGAACATTTTTGTCGAAAACGGGGTCGCATCTTTTTAAAAACCGTTGTGGGAGTATGAGAATTAGAAAACCGAAGGAATTAGGAGATTATCAAAACTTCCTAATTTCGCAAACTGTTTTTTCGCGGCAGGCATGGGTTTTAGACAGTGGCTTCTCATAAAGCTTCACACTGATTTGCGGAATACCGCCCCTCAAATTCCGCGAAAATCGTATCAGCCTTTCCTTTTTTAAAATTCAGTGTTATACTCCCAAAAAAGCGAGGTGTCGGGAATGGGTCTGGTACATGATCGCCGCCTTGGGCGCCGAAATCGAGAAGGGACTCGCGGGGCTGGGCGGATTTTCCATTATGCGCCGGGCGTTGCCGCCGTGATGCTTCGGGGAAAAACTCTTGACATCCCATTCCCATCATGATATAGTTTTTTCATCTTATTGAGAAGGAGGGCGCAGCGATGCGGTGGATGCAAAACGGCTTGAGCCTGCATTTTAACGGCTATGACAGGACCATCCACAGGATCAGTGCGCCCTTTTTCAGGTGACTACGGGTCACGGTAAACGGTCGCGCCGATCCTTTTCTTATTGACAAGAAGAAAGGATGGCGCAATTTTTATGCCCAAAAATCATAAACAATTCTCTCTTTCCAGGCAAAAGCTACTTCTTCTGGTTCTGGAATGGTCGGTAGGCTTCCGCCCGGCGGGAAGCGTGTGGGTCCTGCTGTTGGCTCTGCGGGGGTTCTCCCTGGTGGAAATCGGCTTGGCCGAGGCGGTATTCCATGCCGTGAGCTTTTGCTGTGAGCTGCCTTCGGGTCTTCTGGCGGACGTACTTGGACGAAAGCGGACGCTGACGGCCAGCCATATGATGTTTGTACTCTCTGCCCTGCTGATGGCGGCCTCCAAAGGACTGGCCGGAGTATGTCTGTCTCTGGCCGCTTCCGCCGTTGGGTACAATCTGGAGTCCGGCACTCGGGAGGCCATAACCTACGAGTCCATGCTCCAGGCGGGACATGAGACGGACTATCTGAAATTCTCCTCCCTGCAAAACGGGGTGTACCGCTTCAGCGGGGGAGGCGCGATGCTG
The DNA here is from genome assembly GCA_947626385.1 of uncultured Oscillospiraceae bacterium. Lineage (GTDB taxonomy): Bacteria > Bacillota > Clostridia > Oscillospirales > Oscillospiraceae > RUG626. Next base: position 1,398 of record CANQSD010000205.1, read on the forward strand.
CTGGCGGGGGTCACGGTGCTCCTGGGTTGGCGGTGGGCGTACCTGCTGGACACCGGAATCGCCCTCATCGGCCTGACGGCCGCGTTGACCGTGATCGAGCCGAAGCGGGACGTCCCGGGGGTAACGCTGCGGACGCTGCCCGCAGCCCTGTCTGAGACAGTCAAGGGCGCCTGGACGATCCTCAAATCGGACGGCACCGCCGTCAGGATCATGGTGCTCAATGCCCTGGTGGGGGCAGGCGCGACGTTGACGGGGTTTTACCTGCAGGAGAAGGTGGAGGCGGCGGTGACGGTTCCCGCGCTGCTGGGTCCGGCGCTGTTCGCGCTGGGCTTGGGCGGCGGTTTGGCGGGATTGCTGACGGGCCGACTGGACCGCCTGTCCTATCCGAAGGCGGCGGCCGTCACCGGAGCTGGCGTTGCGCTGTGCGCCCTGGCGGCGCGGGGGACGTGCCTACCGGTGCTGATGGCTTCCGGCCTGCTGTCGGGACTTCTGGACGACAGCGCCTCCAGCTGGTCAGCGACAGGAAGCTCAATGACCGATTCCCGTCTGCCCAGCGGGCCACACTTATCTCCGTTTCGTCCATGATCTTTTCGGTTTTTATGATCCCGCTCTCGCCGCTTTTTGGTTTGTGGTTTTCATAATACTAACTTCGCGGAATGTAAAGGGGAATTTATTTGCCCGCCCGACAGCGCCGCATACAACAAAACGGGACCTGTTTTCACAGGTCCCGTTTTGGCAGGGGTTGAAGGGATCGAACCCTCGGCCTACGGTTTTGGAGACCGCCGCTCTACCAGCTGAGCTAAACCCCTATATTTTAATTCAAAAAATTCCTTTTTTACCCGGACACGAATCCAGCGAAGCGATCCGTGGCCGGAGAGGAGGAGCGAACCGTGCGACTGAGGGGTGAGGCGGGCGCCTTTGGCGTCAGCCGAGCCCCGAAGCAGAGCCGGTTCCGCGACGACGACGTGGTGGGCCTTCGGGGACTCGAACCCAGGACCGACCGGTTATGAGCCGGTTGCTCTAACCAACTGAGCTAAAGGCCCACATAGGCTTGCTGAAAGGAAATGAAGCCGCCGCCTTCAGGCAGCGGCTTCACCCGTGGCGCCTCCTGTAGGACTCGAACCTACGACACCGCGGTTAACAGCCGCGTGCTCTACCGACTGAGCTAAGGAGGCAAACGGCGAAACCCGCTTAGATAGCGGGTCTCGCTTTGTGTTGGCGTCTACCTATTTTCCCGGGCCGTTGCCAGCCAAGTATTTTCGGCGCCAGTGAGCTTAACTTCTGTGTTCGGAATGGGAACAGGTGGACCCTCACCGCAATCAACACCAACTTTTCAAGGCTTACGCCCTGAGAACTGAACAAATGGAGGGGAGGGGAGCGAAGCGTAGAGCCTGCTATTCTTCAATAGGTCAAGCCCTCGGGTTATTAGTACCGATCAGCTGAACACCTTACAGTGCTTACACCTTCGGCCTATCAACGGTATAGTCTACACCGACCCTTACTCTCTTTAAGAGATGGGAGAACTTATCTCAGGGAAAGTTTCACGCTTAGATGCTTTCAGCGTTTATCTCGTCCGTACATAGCTACCCAGCTATGCCGTTGGCACGACAACTGGTGCACCAGAGGTACGTCCATCCCGGTCCTCTCGTACTAAGGACAGCCCCCTTCAATTCTCCAACGCCCGCAACAGATAGGGACCGAACTGTCTCACGACGTTCTGAACCCAGCTCGCGTGCCGCTTTAATTGGCGAACA
>CANQSD010000206.1 GCA_947626385.1 uncultured Oscillospiraceae bacterium
GTATTCCCGCTCTTGCCGGTGGAGGCGCCGCCGGTGATGACGACACGGTCGCCGGTCTGGATGGGGAAGGCGTTGCGCACCAGGCGCGTAGCCATGTAGAAGAGGACCTCAGTGGACTCGTACTGCTCGGCCAGGGCCGGGGTGACGCCCCAGGAGAGGTTCAGCTTGCGCCAGCTCTTCTCGTCGGTGGTGACGCCCAGGATGTCCACGGGGCAGCGGAAGCGGGACACCATGCGGACAGTCTTGCCGGAGAGGGAGCAGACGGCGATGGCCTTGGCGTCCACGTCGATGGCCATGCCGCAGGTGGCGTGGGAGATGGCGTCCACGGTGCTGTGGATCTGGAAGTTGAAGTTGTGGAACTGCTCCACGAAGTTGATGCCCCGCTCGGCCTCCTCGGCGATGCGGCTCATCGTCTCCACCACCAGCACCGGGTGCCTGCCGGAGGCCGTCTCGCCGGAGAGCATGATGGCGGAGGTGCCGTCGTAGACGGCGTTGGCCACGTCGGAGATCTCGGCACGGGTGGGCCGGGGCTTTTCGATCATGGACTCCAGCATCTCCGTGGCGGTGATGACCATTTTGCCCAAAAGGCGGCACTTCATGATGAGATGCTTCTGGATGCCGGGGAGCTCCTCAAAGGGGATCTCCACGCCCAGGTCGCCGCGGGCCACCATGATGCCGTCGCACTCGGCGCAGATCTCCTCGATGTTGTCCACGCCGGCGCGGTTTTCGATCTTGGCGATGAGGTCGATGCCCTTCACATTGTGCTCGGCGAGAAGCGCCTTGATGTCCCGGATGTTCTGGGCCTCGGACACGAAGGAGCAGGCGATAAAGTCCACGTCGTTGGCGACGCCGAAGAGGATGTCCGCCTTGTCCTGCTCGGAGAGGTAGACCTGTTTGAGGACCTTGCCGGGGAAGGCCATGGACTTGCGGTCGGAGAGGACGCCGCCCACCTCCACCACCGTCTTGACCTCCTTTTTGGTGGTGCCGGTGACCCGGAAGGTCATGAGACCGTTGTTGAGGAGGATGATATCGCCCACGGCCATCTCCTGGGGAAGCCCGGCGTAGCTCACGGAGACGCGCTGCTGGTCGCCCACGATCTCCTCCGTGGTGAAGGTGAACTCGTCACCCTCCTTGAGCTCCACCTTGCCGCCCTCAAAGGTGCGGATGCGGTACTCGGGGCCCTTGGTGTCCAGCATGATGGCGATGGGGAGATTCAGCTTCTCCCGGACCTTCTTGATGAGGTCGATGGTGACCTGGTGGCTCTCATGGGTGCCGTGGGAGAAGTTGAGGCGCGCCACGTTCATGCCGGCAAGGCACATACGGGTCAGCGTCTCCTCGTTGGCGCAGGCGGGACCGATGGTACAGACGATCTTTGTTTTTCTCATGGGCTTGGCTCTCCCCTCGTATGTAAGAATTTTGGGCGGTAACAAACTGCCATAGATATCTCTATTTTAGTAGCATTTCGCCCAAACGTCAAGGGAAATCCTCCCGTCAAAACGTCAAAATTTACAAATCCTCCCGCCTCTCGGCGGTGACGCAGGAGATCTCAAAGGCCGTTTTCTCCACGGGGACGTCGTCCTCCAGCTTGATGTAGGCCCTCGACTGGAGCCGTCCGGTGACGGATACCTCCGCTCCCACCGGCCAGGCGGCGGCCTTGCGCGCCACCGCGCCCCAGGCGATGCAGGGGATGTAGTCGGAGCGCTGGAAGGCGCGGGGGACGGCCAGCATCATGTCGCTGATCTCCCGGCCCATGGGCGTCCGGCGCAGGCTGGGGGCGCGGCAGAGGGTGCCCGTGAGGGCCACGGCGTTGTCGAAGTCCTCCTCGGTGAAGGAAAGCTCCCGCGCCAGCACCGTGATCACCAGCCTCGGCCCCACGCCGGAGCGGTTGTTGTAGGAGCGGACCTCGCCGGTGACCAGGAGCCGCGGCGCAGTCTCCACCTCCAGCCGGTCCATGAGCTCCTCGCTCACCAGGATATTCAGGGTGTCCTCGGTGCCAGACAGACGCCGCACCGCCAGGGGGAATTTGTAGTAGACGCCGTCCCGGCCCGTGTGGGAATAGACGGGCCGCCCCGCCAGGACCCCGCAAAGCCTCACCGTATCATTTGCTCTGTCCATAATGATCTCCTCGCCCTCGGCTGATTTCGTTCACATGGCGAGTATATGTCCGGGCCTTGAAAGTTAGAATAACCTTAAGAAATTCGCGGTTGGCAAACGGGGAAAAGCGTGCTATACTGTGAAGCTGTGGGAAAGCCCATAGAAACACGGGAAGCTTAAGGGGAACCTTATGGAACATACAGAAAGACAAAAAAAGAGCCTGTCGGCCCGGGGAAATTTCTTCCTTCTTCTGGCGGTGGGGGCCGTCATCGGCATCGGCGGCATCCTGCCCGGGGTGTCCGGGGCCGTGCTGGCGGTGAGCCTGGGGCTCTATAAGCCCATGCTGGACGCCATCGCCGGGTTTTTTAAGGACCCAAAGAAAAATTTCCTCTTCCTCCTGCCCATCGGTCTCGGCGCGGCGCTGGGCTTTTTGGCAGTCGCCGTGGCGCTGAACGGTCTTCTGGAGCGGTGGGAGGCCCAGGTCGTCTGGCTGTTCATCGGCCTTGTGGCCGGGGGCATCCCCTCCTTTTTGCGGGAGGCCAACGAGCGGGGCTTCAAAAAGCGCTACCTCCTGATGACCCTCCTGGGCGCGGCCTTGGGGACCCTCCTGCTCCTTTTGGACAAGGACGCCCAGGAAACACAGAATGTGACGCGGCTTCTCCCCCTCCAGGCCCTGGCCGCCGGGGCCATCGTCTCCGTGGGCGCCGTCTTCCCCGGCGTGTCCACCGCCTTCATCCTCATGTATCTGGGCTGGTACAAGGCCATGATGGACGCCTTCTCCTCGGTGAAGGTGGGCACCGTCCTCTTCGTCGGCCTGGGCGCCGGCGCGTGCTTCCTCCTGACGGTCAAATTCGCTCGCTGGCTCTTCGACCGCTTCCACGGCTGGGCCTACTACACGGTCCTGGGCTTCCTCCTCGTCTCCGCCCTCCTCATCATCCCCCCGATCACCTGGTCCCCCGTCCTTCTCGTCGACCTCCTCATCGCCCTCGCCGGCGCCGCCGGCGCGTTTTTGCTGGGGAGGATCAATCTGTAAAAAGCCCGACCTCCCCC
>CANQSD010000207.1 GCA_947626385.1 uncultured Oscillospiraceae bacterium
GCCACCACCACGTCCCTCCCGGCCTCCGCCAGCTCCCAAACCGTATGCGCCCCAATATACCCGGCCCCGCCGGTGACGAGAATGGACATAGGGATACCTCCTGGATGTAAAATAAAACGCGGCAAAGCCGCAACCTTTTTAGCCTCCCCCAGAGGGGAGGTTATAAAGCTCCCCCCCGGGGCTGCGCCCGCAGGCGTGTTTCGGAGGCCAACCGCATAGGGTCCCCACGCGATTGTAAATCGCGTGGGAAAGGAGGAGCCAAGCCAGCGCCTGAAAGCGACCGAAGGGAGCTTGAAGCAAAGCGGCTTGAGCGACGACGTGGCGGCTCTTAGGCCGGAGACGAGCTGGAACGGCCAAAGGCCGTGACTGAGGGGTTTCCTCACATCACCCTTCCCGCCCCGTCACGCCGGACGTGGAGCACGTGGCAGGCACCCTCGCCGAAAACCCGCTCGAGGGTCAGCTTAAAAACAGGGACGAGCTCCTCCGGGACGAAGGCCTGGACGGTGCCGGCAAAGCCGCCGCCGTGGACGCGGACAGCGCCCCGGCCGTGGAGGGCCCGGCGGCCCAGGGCCAGGGCCAGACCCACCGCCTGGGCGCGGGGGCCGGAGGGCGGGAAGATGTTCTGCAAAAGCGATTCCGAGGACCGGCCGGACTCATTCACCAGCTCCAAAAACGCCGGAAAATCCCCGTTTTTCAACGCCTCGGCCTCCAGGACCGCGCGGCGGTCGTCGCCGTAGAAGTGCATGGCCCGCAAAACGGCCCGGTCGCCGCAGGCGGCCCGGAGGGCCGGAAGGGCGGCCTCGAACTCCGCCTCCGGGACCTGGCGGAGGAAGTCTTTCCCGAAATACCCCGCCACGGCGGCCATCTCCCGTGGAATGGCGGCGTAGGCGTCGGTGAGGCCGGCGTGGTCGGAGCGGGTGTCCGTCACGCACAGCGCGTGCCCGGACCGGGCAAAATCGTAGCCCACAGGCTCCACCGCCGGGCTTTGGGGATCGGCAAAATCAATGGCCACGGCCCCGCCCACGGCGCAGCCCATCTGGTCCATGAGCCCGCAGGGCTTGCCGAAGTGGACGTTCTCCGCGTACTGGCCAAGCTTGGCAAGGGCGACGCTGTCCAGCGCCGCGCCGGTAAACTCGTTGAAGATCGCCCCCACCAGCACCTCAAAGGCCGCCGAGGAGCTGAGGCCCGACCCGGCGGGCACCGCGGAGACGCAGCAGGCGTCAAACCCCACGGGCCGAACGCCAAGCTTATAAAGCCCCTCCGCCACGCCCCGGACAAGCCCCGCCGGGGTGCCGCGCTCGGCGGCGCGGGGCGCAAGGTCCGAAAGGTCCACCGCGAATTCCGGGTACCCGTCGCTCAGGATCCGCACGGTGTCCGTGCCGTTGGGGGCGGCGCAGGCTAAAATATCCACGTCCACGCTGGCACACAGCACGTGCCCGTGCTGGTGGTCGGTGTGGTTGCCTCCAATCTCCGTCCGGCCGGGGCCGGAGAAGGGCCCCGCGCCCTCCCGGTCGCCGAAGCGGCGCAAAAAAGTCTCCGCAAGACGCCGCTCCCGAGGTCCGGGGGCGGCGCTGATAAGCCGGTTTACGTTCATATCGTCCTCCACGTCCTTCAACCCTTCAGGAAAAGGCCAGGACGCGTGTTAAAAGTCGTATTTCCTGCACACCGGCTCGTGGGCCTCGTCGGAGGCCGCGTCGTACCAGATGAGGTTATGGCCCGTCTCGGCGTCGAAGAGCTGGACGGCGCCGGGGGCGGCGTCGAAGCGCATCATCTCGCCGGGGACGGGGTTGACGTGGATGTCCGCCATGGGGGCCACCAGGAACATGCTCTTGTCCCCGTAGCGCACGTGGATGTTCACCTCGCTGCCCAGCATCTCGGTGAGCTCCACCCGGGCCTCCAGAGAGCCCTCGCCGATGACCGTCTCCTGGGGCCGGACGCCGACGGTGACGGCGCAGGGCTTCTGGCCGTTTGCCGCCAGGGCCTTGCGCTGGAAGTCGCTGAGCCGGAAGCGCGCCGCGCCCAGATAGACGTTGTACTCGCCGTTTTCCAGCTCCAGCCGGCCGCCCTCGAAGAGGTTCATGGCGGGCAGACCGATAAAGCCGGCCACGAAGGTGTTGACGGGCCGCTGGTAGACCTCCGTGGGGGTGCCGATCTGCTGGACATGGCCCCTTTGCATGACCACCAGCCGGTCGCCCAATGTCATGGCGTCCATCTGGTCGTGGGTGACATAGATGAACGTGGCGTCCATGGCCTGACGCAGGCGGACGATCTCCCCCCGCATCTGGCTTTTGAACTGCTGGTCCACGTTGGAGAGGGGCTCGTCCATCAAAAAGACCTTGGGGTCCCGGACCATGGCCCTGCCGATGGCCACCCGCTGGCGCTGGCCGCCGGACAGGTGCTTGGGCTTGCGCTTGAGGACGTCGGTGAGCTCCAGCTTGTCCGCCACCTCCCGGACCTTCATGTCGATGTCCTTCCTGTCCATCTTCTGGAGCTTCAGGGGAAAGGCCATGTTCTCGTAGACGGTCATGTGGCCGTAAAGGGCGTAATTCTGGAACACCATGGCGATGTCCCGCTCCTTGGGCTTCATGGCGTTGCAGATGACCCCGTCGATATAAAGCTCGCCCTCCGTGATGTCCTCAAGGCCGGCCACCATGCGAAGCGTGGTGGATTTGCCGCACCCGGAGGGGCCCACCAGGACCACGAATTCCCTGTCCTTGATGGTCAGGTTCAGATCCTCCACCGCCGTCACCACGCCGTCGTATACCTTTTTAAGGCCCTTGAATACTACCTCGGCCATGTTTTCCGCTCCTTTCGCGCCCAGGGCGCATAAAATGATAATATCTCATTATAGCAAAGTTACACAGTTTTCTCAAGCCCCTTGAGGGGATTTTTATGCAAATCCCCGCCAAATCGCGCCACGCCCCTTGCAATGCCCCCGGCGATTTGGTAGAATAACCGTATCTTTTATTTGAAAAAGGAGGGGCGCCCATGGAAAAACCGTTCTGCGGCGTCTCCTGCCGGCCGGAGGAGACACGGGCCGGGAGGGACACGGCGCTGATGGCGAAGGCGGGCTTCAACGTGGTGAACGCCGTCCTTTCGCCGGCGACGCC
>CANQSD010000208.1 GCA_947626385.1 uncultured Oscillospiraceae bacterium
ATCCTCCTCTACCAGCCGGACTTCGTGCCCGTGGGGGAGGACCAGCGCCAGCACGTGGAGCTGTGCCGGAACATCGTCCAGCGCTTCAACGGCATCTACGGGGACGTGTTCAAGATGCCCGAGCCCTACATCCAGAAGGTGGGCGCGCGCATCATGTCCCTGAACACCCCGGAGAGCAAGATGTCCAAGTCCCAGCCCGACGGATGCGTGTTCCTGCTGGAAAAGCCGGAGGACATCGCCCGGAAATTTAAGCGCGCGGTGACGGACAGCGACACGGAAAACTGCGTCCGCTACGACCCGGAGGCCAAGCCCGGCGTCAGCAACCTCATCCAGATCTACGCCGCCGCCACGGGCAAGTCCCCGGAGGACGTGGAGCGGGAATTCGCCGGCCAGGGCTACGGCGCCTTCAAGCCCGCCGTGGGCGAGGCGGTCATCGAGACTCTCCGCCCCATCCGGGAGGAGACGGAGCGCCTTTTGAAGGACAGGGCGTACCTCGAGAGCGTCTACCGCGCCGGGGCGGAGCGGGCCTCGTATGTGGCCGAAAGGACCCTCCGGAAGGTTTACAAAAAGATCGGCTTTGTCCAGAAATGACGGGATCACGCGGCTATGAACATTGAGACGAGCGAGCTTATCAAGATTGGCGCGGCGCTGCTGTCCTCCACGGCGGTGTGCTTCGCCATGACGCCCCTGGTGCGCGCCTTCGCCGTGAAGGTGGGGGCCGTGGACGTGCCCAAGGACAACCGGCGGATGCACGACCACCCCATCCCCCGCCAGGGGGGCCTTGCCATTTTCCTGGGCTTCCTGGTGGCGGTGGTGCTCTTCGCCGACCTCGACCGCCAGGTCCAGGGCATCCTCCTGGGCACGGTCATCATCGTCACCGTGGGGGCCATCGACGACATCGTGCCCCTGCCGGCCCTTTTGAAATTCGCGGTGCAGATCGCCGCCGCCGGCGTGGCGGTGGCCTTCGGGGTGCGCATCGAATTTATCGCAAACCCCATCTTCTGGAGCGACACGGCCACCATCAGCTTCGGGGCCTGGTCCATCCCCGTCACCATCTTCTGGATCGTGGGCATCACCAACTCCATCAACCTCATCGACGGCCTGGACGGACTGGCCTGCGGCGTCTCCGCCATTTCGTCCCTGTCCATCCTGGTCATTGCCCTGGTGCTGGAGCAGGGGAACGTCGCCGTCCTCCTGGCGGCGGTGCTGGGCGCGTGCCTGGGGTTCATCCCCTATAACCTCAACCCCGCCAAGATCTTCATGGGCGACACCGGGGCGCTGCTTTTGGGCTATATCCTGTCCACCGTGTCGGTGACGGGGCTTTTGAAGTCCTACACCATCATCTCCTTCGCGGTGCCCATTCTGGCCCTGGCCCTGCCGATTTTTGACACCACCTTCGCCATCATCCGCCGTCTTTTGAAGGGCCAGAACCCCATGAGCCCGGACCGGGGCCACTTCCACCACCGGCTCATCGACATGGGCCTTTCCCAGAAGCAGGCGGTGGCCGTGCTCTACGCCATCTCCGCCGTCCTGGGCCTCTCGGCGGTGCTCATCACCACCACCGACGAGATGAAGGCCCTCATCTTCGTCTTCGCCTGCTGCGTCGCCATCGTCATCGGCATCGCCCTCCTCAAATCCCACGACGACCACGTAGCCAAGCTGGAGGAGCAGAAAAAAGCCGAGGCGGAGAAGCAGACCGACTCCGACCAACCAAAAAGCGACGGGGAGGCATGACCTCCCCGCGCTTTTCAGTTGTGCCTTTCATTTCTTTTGAAAGATGGAAAGCCCCACCACGATGAGGATGATGAGAAAGTCCTCGTCATGGCTCTCGGAGTAGAGGAAGAGCAGCATCGCCGCGAGGAAGAGGTCGCCGGCGTCCAGGTTTGCGAACGCGGTGCCCGGATGCCCTGACGGACGGCGGGGCCGCGTGTCGGAGCCTGCCGGCGCGGTCCTTGGCATCGTTGGCGTCTCCCGGCGGGGCTGTGCCTGTCGGGGCTGGGGCCGGGGCCTTGGGGCGGCCCAGGCCGGCGGCGTGTAGCGGTTATAGACCGAGATCGAACTCACCTCCGAATTCATCCAGGGCCGCCCGCGCCACATGGGCGACGCGGGCGATCTTCACGGCCCTGTCCAGCGCCTCCCGGCGCTCGGGCCTGAGATAGGGCTTCACGGAGCGCATGAGAGCGGCCTTGTCGTCGCCCTTGTCGCCGCTCAGCTTCCCCATGAGCTTCCCCAAGGAGGCCAGCATCTTGGGGCTCAGGTCCCCGAGACCGGGGACGGCGGACTTCTCCGCCGGCGCTTCCGCCGGCTTTTCCGGCGGCGGGGCGGAGCCGGACAGCTCCCTGGCAAGGCCCATGATCTTCTCCATCTCCTCGGGGGAGGAGAGGATGGAATTGAGCATCTCCTCAAACTCGGCCACGGCGCCTCACCTACTTCTGCCCCATGAGCTCCCGGAGCCGGTCGATAAGCTGCCGCCCGGAGTCCGTCTGCATGACGGCGCCCATGGCGTTTTTCAGCGCGGCGGTGTCGCCCCGCTTCACCGCGTCCTCAAAGCCCCCGCGCTCCAGCATGGCCTTCACCCGCTGCCCGTCTTGGGAGGCGGCCAGACGCTCGATCTCCGCCCGCTTGCCCTGGATCCGGCGGCCCTCCTCGCCATTGATAAGCTCTTGGGCCTTTTTTGTCAAATCGTTTTCCAAAGCTACCACTCCTTGCCATCAACCCAGTATATTCCGCCCGGAAGGGAAAGGTGCCTTATGAAGATCCTTGTTTTGTCAGACTCCCACCACAACCTGCCGCCCATGGAGACGGCGGTCCTCACGGAAAAGCCGGACCAGATCGTCCATCTGGGCGACCACCAGTCCGACGCCGAGGACCTGGGCCGCTTTTTCCCGGCCATCCCGGTGTGCTCCGTGCCGGGAAACTGCGACTGGACCACCGCCGAGCCCCGGTATAAGCTGGTCACCTTCGCCGGCCGCAAGCTCTTCCTCACCCACGGCCACTACTACGGCGTGAAGGTGGGCCTTGCCTCCCTCATCAACACCGCCCTCGCCGCCGGCGCCGACGCCGTCCTCTTCGGCCACACCCACACCCCCTACTACGCCGAGGT
>CANQSD010000209.1 GCA_947626385.1 uncultured Oscillospiraceae bacterium
GTCTGGATGAGCTCGTAGGTGCGCTTGGCCTCGGGGGTGATGGAGAGGGAGATTCTTCTGACGCCGGTGCCCCGGGTCCGGGACAGGGTGATGGTGCGCTGGGTCTTAGGGTCGTCCATGGGGGCGTCCACGCGGGGGCGTTCGATGAGGCCGTCCTCGAAATCGGCAAGGACCGCGTCCGTGAGGGCGGTGATGTCCTCGGCATTCAGAAGGGTCAGCGTCCCGCCGTCGCGGAGGTATTTGTACTGCTGTTCCGGGTCCTCCGAGGGGGTCGAGTACCAGTCGTAATAGCTGTAGAAGTAGTCCGCCTCATCCACCCGCCCGCCGGCGGCAAGGTCGGCCTTCAGGGTGTCGAGGCCGTAGACGCGCCGCCAGAAGTCCCGGTCGGCGAAGATGGCCTCCGCCGCCGCGGCGGCTGTGCCGGGGGTATTTACCTCCGCCGGGTCGAAGTAGACCGACACCGACCTTGTCAGGCTGGTGTGCTTCATGTTGTAGGTAAGCTCCATGGACACATAGCCGCTGCCATTCCAGATGCTGTCCCCCTCCTCCACAGCGGCCTTGTGGAGGGCCGTAAACTTCTCAATCTCGCCGGGGTCCGTGAGAGTGATGCGGGTAAAGCGTGTGCCGCCGCCGTAAAAGTCGCTGACCTCCAGGCTTTTCACGTCCGCCGGGTCCGGCACGCGTGTCTCAAAGCCCGTGAGATCGAAGGCCATTACGATGAAGGCCGCGGCGACCAGCGCGCCCAGCACCGCCGCGCCCTTCCACTTTTTGAAGACCTTGAAGGTCTTGTCCAAAATCATCTGCGCCCCGAAGACGCTCAGCACCGTCCAGATGGTGACGGTGAAGGGCAGGGAGTCCTCCCCCAAAATAGAGGAGGTGACGGTCCCCAGGGCAAGGCCGGCGCACAGCGCGCCGCCGTATTTGAAGACGGGCCTCATGCTCCGCACGGCCACCACATCCCCGGCGCTCTCCAGGCGGCGATAACGGTAGAGGAAGAAGGCCAGCACCGTCAGCACCGCCGCCACACCGGCGTAGACGGCCAGGATGTGCCCGCCGTCGAGCTGCCATGAGACGTTGTTCACAAGCTGACTTCCCTCCACAATGTATGAGCCTTCAGCCGGCTGGACCTCGTATGAGGCGGTCCTCAGCCAGACCTCGCCCAGCTGGGACGAGGGCGTCAGCCATTGGGCGGCGTTGTTCACCGCCGGGGAGAAGCCGTTGAAGCTGGGGTAGAAGATCTGGGCGATCACCTCCAGGATCAGCACCACCAGCTCGGCCAGGAAGTTAAAAATGGTGTAGAGCGCCGGGAGGGCCAGGATGTGCCCCACCAAAAGCCCCACCACAATGGCGAAGGAGTAGAAGAAGAACCCGTCCACCGCCGCCGCGAGGAGCCACGCGAAGGCCTGGCCGGCGGAGAAGACCTTGCTGCCGCTCACCGCCAGCGCCGTGAGGCACGCCACGATAACGTCCGGTACCAGCAGGAAGGAGAGCCCCGCCAGGTACAGCGTCACAAACTGTGCCTCCCGCCGGACGGGCAGGGAGCCGAAGAAGTTGGCCGACCGGGGCCAATAGAGGTGGCTCAGCACCGCCATGGCGGAGAAGAGCGCGAAGATCATGGTGATCACCATCTGCGCCCCGAAGGTCCCGGAGATCGGGTTTTGATAGTTATATCTGACGCTGTTCGTCATCAGGAGATTCACCGGCAGAATGAAGATCCACAGTACGAGGTACGACGCCCAGATGGGCCACCAGCGCGTCACCGTCTTTTTGAAGAGCGTCTTGTCAAAGAACGATATCCCGGACCGCATAGTCCTCACCTCCCATCTCGTAAATAAAGATCTCCTCTAAGGACAGCGGCAGCGCCTCCATGAAAATGGGGTCCAGCGCGGCGAATTTCGCCTCCAGCTCCTGGACGTTCCCCCGGAGGATGCAGGTGTAGACCCGCCCGAGGTTGGAGACGTGCAGGGGCTCCACCCCCTCCGGGAAGCTGGGCGCACCCGCCGTCTTGAAGGCGATCTGGAGCTTCACGATGCCGCCCTGGAGCTCGGTAAGGGAGCGCTCCAGCACCACCTTTCCGTGGGACATGATGCCCACGTGGTCGCAGACGTCCTCCAGCTCCCGGAGGTTGTGGGAGGACACCAGCACCGTGGTCCCCCGTTCCGCCACGTCCCCCATAAGGAGGCTCCAGACCTGCCGGCGCATCACCGGGTCTAAGCCGTCCACCGGCTCGTCCAGCAGAAGGTAGTCCGGCCGGCAGCTGAGAGCCAGCCAGAAGGCGGACTGCTTCTGCATCCCCTTGCTGAGCCTTCGGATGGGGCGCTTTTCGTTCACCTCCGGGAAGGCGTCCCGGAGCCTCTCAAAGCGTTTTTCGTCAAAGGCGGGGTAGACGCCCCGGTAAAAGCGCATCATGTCCCGGGTACTGGCGGAGCCGAACCAGTAGACCTCGTCCGGGATCACCGCCACCCGGCGCTTCACCGCCGGATTTTCGTAGACGGGGGCGTCCTCTACGGTGATCGTGCCGGTGTCCGGCCTGTACGCCCCGCACAGGTGCCGTAAAAGCGTGCTCTTCCCCGCCCCGTTGGGTCCCACAAGGCCGTAGATGGCCCCCTTGGGCACCGTCATGTTCACGCCGTCCAGGGCGTGAAAGCCCTCAAAGCTTTTGACTAAGTCCCTGACCTCGATCATCGGTCGTCCTCCTCTCTTTTCCTCACGGCCTCGATAAGCTCCTCCTCTGGGACGCCCAGAAACCGCAGCTCCTGCGCCGCCGCCGAGAGCCTCTTCAAAAGCTCCCGCCGCCGCCCCTCCCCCACGTCCGTTGGCAGAGCCGCGAAGCTCCCCCGGCCGGGGACCGAGTAGGCGTACCCCTCCTGCTCCAGGGCGTCCATGGCCTTCTGGATGGTGTTGGGGTTGATGGCCAGCGACGCCGACAGTGAGCGCACCGACGGCAGCTTCTCCCCCGCCTCGATAACGCCGGTGATGATGAGCCGCCTCAGCCCGTCCCGCACCTGCTCATAAATCGGCCGCGCGTCCCTGAAATCCACCTCGATCAAGCCGTCACCTCCCTGACTGTATTGTGTGTACTAG
>CANQSD010000210.1 GCA_947626385.1 uncultured Oscillospiraceae bacterium
TATTACGGAGAAAACTGGGACGCCCTTTGGGATTGCCTCGATGGGCGGTTTGACGGAATGGGAACAGTTCTGATTGAACTTCATGGGTTTTCGTCAATGAATGAGGAGCTGAAAGGATACTGTGTGACGATGCTCAAGATTTTTGATGAGCTGCACGAAAAATCACCTAATGTCTGCTTTGTATTTATGGATTGATCTGTTTTTGGTTTATAAGTATAAAATAGGAGTTTTAACCACTTATTCCACGTCGTCGCGGAAGTCGCGATGGCTCGAAAGAAGGCAATCGCCAAGGGCGGTTGCCTTCTTTCTCACTCGCTGACTTCGCTCCTCCTCCCAAAACGCGACCCGCTTTGCTGGGCTCGCGTTTTGTTATTATAGAGAGAACTATCCGCATAAAGTATAGTATTGAAAAAATTCCGTTCGATTGTCTTGCATAAATCGAACGATTTTGCTATAATAACACTGTGGACATCACCGTCGGTGAAAGGAGGCCCCACGATGTCTATTACAGCCACCGAATTGAAGCTCAATCTGGGAAAATATCTTCAGCTTGCCGAGAGCGAGGACATTTACATCACCCGCAACGGCAAAGTCATTGCAAAGCTCACCAACCCCTATCAGGACCGGGTAGACGCGGTCAAGTCCCTTTATGGCGTCCTTCCCGCCGACATGACGCTGGATGAGGCGAGAAATGAGAGGCTTGACAGGATATGAGGGTATTGCTGGACACCTGCGTCGTCGTGGATTTTCTGCAGCGGCGGGAGCCGTTCTGTGACGATGCCTACGCGATTTTCCTGGCGGCTGCCAATCGACGCTTTGACGGCTTCGTGACCGCCAAGTCCCTGACGGATATTTACTACCTGATCCATCGTTTTACCCACGATGACCGGGAGACACGCAAGGTGCTTTCCACGCTGCTCATCCCGCTGGATCTCCTGGACACGGCTGGGCTCGACTGCCAGAAGGCGATTTCATCGGACGTCTCAGATTATGAGGATGCCGTCATGGCAGAAACCGCGATCCGCACAGGGATGGATGCCATAGTTACGAGAAACGTGCGGGACTACGTGAAATCCGCCGTTCCGGTGTGTACGCCGGCGGAACTCTTGAAAATGTTGGGATCCAATGAAGAAAGGGGTTAAAAACCCTTGCGCCGCAAGCTTTTGAGGCCGGGTCCGGGCGGGGTGAAACGGCCTCGGGCGTTGGGAAACGGCGGTTTGGGTCATTTGGTTGAGCCGGGGACAAGGATCTCTTTCGCGAATGTGATGCGGTCCCCGTCCTCTATCTTGTAAGTTGAACCCTGCAAGACCGAAGGTTCTTCCAGCACCCTGCTCTTTGACCTCATGGAGGTATCGTCCGCAACATCCTCGGCACTCACGTCCACGCTCCACTATCTGCCGTCCACATAGACCTCGTTCCACTGGTGGGTCTTGCTCTGGACAAGGACACATGGAATGCCGGCCATGTCGCAGAGGAACCGGAAGTTAAAGGCATAGCTCATGCAGTTGCCAGACTTCACGCTGTCCGACACGAGGACCGTGTTGGGGGTGGGCGACACCCCGGCCTTGTACGTCAGCCGGTCGCTCGCGTCCGCGAGGGAATCTATGAAGGGCTTGCAGTAGTCCGCGGCTCCCACATATGCCTCCGGATGGTTGGAGGTGAAGTAGGATTTGCCGTCAGGGTTTGTTTCCAGGTGGTACACCGCCCAAGCTCCGAACTCGGTGATGGTCGCTCTCGTGGCATCACGGGTCTCCTGCGTCATGGGGATGGGCGTGGAGTCCCTGCCGGTGACCATGGCCTGACGGATGGCGTTGAACGCCACGCCGGTGTAGGGCCTGTCCGACTCGATCTGGACCGACCGCGCCTCCTCGTTTTTCTCTATGCCCACAATACCAAGAAAATTGTGGAAAGTCCGGAAAAATCTGAACGTCAAAACGGAAAAGCATTGGCTCGCAAATTTCGACATTTTTTTAACAAACCCCCTTGACAACCGTTCCGAAGTGTGTTATATTTTTAACGTAAACAGGGAGTAGCCCCCCGAAAGGGGTCGCGGCGCTGACAGCACGGTCCTCCTCAGGACCCGGCGGCGCGGTCTTTATGACAGCGAGACGTTTACGGCAGCTTTGCCGTGAGCGTCTTTTTTGTTAATCCGGCGGCTCCTCCCAAACACCACACAATCTTTTTAAGGAGGTCACATCTATGCCAAACATCCACATCCCCCTCGGCGCCGTTCTCGGCGTCCTCGCCGGCGTCCTCGTCATCGCGCTCCTGGTCATGGGCTACCTGAAAGCGCCCCCGGACACCGCGTACATCATCTCCGGCCTTGGCAAAAAGCGCATCCTCATCGGTAAGGCCGGCTGGCGCGTCCCCTTCTTTGAGCGGGTGGACAAATTGTCCCTCCGGGTCATGCAGGTGGACGTGAAGACCAGCGAGGCCGTGCCCACCAACGAGTTCATCAACGTCACCGTAGACGGCGTGGCCAACATCAAGATAAGCTCGGACCCCGAGCTCCTGAAAAAGGCGTCGGAGGCCCTTCTGGGCATGAACCGCCAGGAGCTCGTCTCCCTGGTGACCCAGGTCCTGGAGGGCAATATGCGGGAGATCGTGGGCTCCGTGGGCCTCAAGGAGATGGTCCAGGACCGCCAGGGCGTGGCCAAGAAGATCACGGAGAACGTGGTCCCCGATATGCAGAAGCTGGGTATCGAGGTGGTGAACTTCAACATCCAGAACTTCAAGGACGGCGCGGGCACCATCGAGAACATGGGTATCGACAACGTGGAGCAGATCCGCAAGAACGCCCAGATCGCCAAGGCCAACGCCCAGCGGGACATCGCCATCGCCAACGCCAACGCCGAGCAGGAGGCCAACGCCGTCAAGGTCCAGGCCGACAAGATGATCGCGGAGCAGAACGCGGAGCTGGCCGTCCAGCAGGCGGATATGAAGGTGCGGGCTGACACCAAGAAGGCCGAGGCCGACGCGGCCTACTCCATCCAGCAGGAGCAGCAGCGCAAGACCATCGAGGTCACCAAGGCCAACGCCGACATCGCAAGGCGTGAGAAGGAGGCGGAGCTTGCCGAGCG
>CANQSD010000211.1 GCA_947626385.1 uncultured Oscillospiraceae bacterium
GCCGAAGTGGTCCTCCACCTCGGAGACGAACTCCACCAGGTCCAGGGAGTCGATGTCCAGGTCGGTGCGAAGGTTGGTCTCGGGGGTGACGGCGTCCTCGTCCAGGTCGAGGGTGCTGACCATGATGTCACGGATCTCTTCAAACATAGTGCGTACCTCCTAAATAAATTGTTTACGACCACTCCTTGACGGTCTTGTCCACCGGGGGTTTCTCGGGGGCGGGAGCGGCGGGGGATCCAAAGTTGGCGCGGCTGGCGTAGCCGCCGTTGGAGCTGCGGCGGGGGCGGCTGTCCCGGCGGTCGTCCCGACGGGGCGGGCGGGAATCCGTCCGCTCGTAAGTGTCCCGGGGGGCCGTAGAGGCCTCGTAGGCCACCACCACCCGGCGGTTGGGCTCGGTGCCGGTGGAATAGGTGGTGACGCCGGGGTAATCCTGAAGCGCCGTGTGGATGACGTGGCGCTCGTAGGCGTTCATGGGCTCCAGGGTCTGGTTGCGGCGGTAGCGGACCACCTTGGCGGCTGTCTTTTTGGCCACGGCGGTGAGGGTGTCCGCCCGCTTGGCGCGGTAGTTCTCCGCGTCCACGTTGACGCGGGTGCGCTCATCGGAGCCGTTGTTGAGCATATAGTTGGCCAGGTGCTGGATGGCGTCCAGCGTCTCGCCCCGGCGGCCGATGAGGGCGCCCACCTTCTCGCCGGAGAGCTCCACGTTCACGGTGTTGTCCTCGGCGTTGTAGGAGGCGTCCACCTGGGCCTCCACGCCCATGCGCTCAAAAAGGCCCAGCAGGAAGACGCGGACGCGCTCCACCTCGTCCCCCTGGGGGACGGCCTTGGGAGCGGCGGGCTTTTCGGCGGCCTTGGGGG
The DNA here is from genome assembly GCA_947626385.1 of uncultured Oscillospiraceae bacterium. Lineage (GTDB taxonomy): Bacteria > Bacillota > Clostridia > Oscillospirales > Oscillospiraceae > RUG626. Next base: position 859 of record CANQSD010000211.1, read on the forward strand.
CGGCCTTCGGTGCGGGCGCGGGCGCGGGCTTGGGAGCTGCCTTTGGAGTGGGCGCGGCCTTGGGGGCCGGCTCCTCGTCGGGGACCTCGTAGGTTACACGGACCTTGGCGGGCGAGCCGCCGATGATGCCGAGAAAGCCGGCCTTGGCCCGCTCCAGGACGGTGACGGACACGTCGGCGTCCTCGGTAAGCCCCAGCTGCTCCAGGGCGGCCCGGCGGGCGTCCTCCTCGGTCTTGCCGGTGGTCTCAATGGATCTGATCATAAGCTTTCCTTTCCTTCTTCCTCGCCGTCCGCGTCCTCGGGCTCTTCCGGAGACGGGACGGGCGTCTCGTCAGGTGTTGTGTTTGTATCGGTGGGAAGCGCGGCGGCGGAGAGCTTCTCCTGGAGCTCCTCGGAGAGGGACTCGTCGATCTGGGAGGTGTCCTCCGTGGCGCCCTCCACGCCGTTTCTGGAATAGCGGTCCGGGTCGTAGGCGCGGCCCCGGGCGTAGCGGCGGGTCCCCACCCGGGAGGGCTCGTAGGCCGGCTCCTCCGGGTTCTGGGCGCGCTGCCACTCCAGCGCCTTGCCGGCGGCCTCGGTCTTGCGCTTTTGCTGCTGCTTGCGCTTGGATGTGTTCTCCGCCTCCCGGCCGGCGTTCTCGGCGCGGCGGCGTTCCGCCTCCTGGCGCTTGGCCTCCAGCTCCGCCTCGCGGGCCTTGCGTTTTTCCTCGGCCTCGGCGAACTCCACCAGCATGGTCCTGGCGTAGAGCTTGGTGAGGAAGACGTCCACCAGGATACTCACCACGGAGTTCACGATCCAGTACACGCCCATGGCCGCGGGCCACATGAAGGCGAAGATCAGGGACATCACGGGCCCGATGATGATCATCATCAGGGAATTGTTGGCCTTCTCCTGCTCGGGGGAGATGCCGCCGGGGAGGCCCCGCTGGAGCCATGCGTTGATCTTGGTGGACAGCCACATAAAGAGGGCCGCCAGAATGGGGATGAGGAAGAGCCCCAGCGCCGGCCACCATTTGGAGGCGGCGGACCAGTCAAATTCCCAGATGTGCCAGTTGGGGATGGCCGACAGGTCCAGCCCCAGGACGGTGAAGTCCATGTCCTGCAGGCCCTTGATGCCCAGATTGCTGAAGACATCGAAATGCTCGTGGATGAACTTGACGGCGGGGATCTGGTTGTACTCGATGTTGGCAAGCCCGGAGAATTTCAGCTCCTCCAGGGCGTTGTAGATGGCGCCGCCCTTTTCAATGGCGCTGTCCGCCACGCCCATCATCACGGTGAGGGGCTTGCGGATGGCCTGGTAGAGGGCCAGGAGGATAGGGAGGGGCAGGAGCGACCAGAGGCACCCGGACATGGGGCTGACGCCGGCCTCCCGGTAGACGCGCTGCATCTCCTGGTTCAGCTTTTGCTGGTTGCCGGCGTGCTTTTTCTGAAGCTCCCGGATCTCCGGCTGGAGCACCTGCTGGCGCATCATGCCCTTCTTGCTCTTCATCTGGAAGGGCATCAGCAGGAGCTTGACGATGACCGTGAAGAGCACGATGGCGATGAGGTAGTTGTGGGTGATGTTGTAGAGGAACATCAGCAGCAGGCCGAAGGGCCTGGCGATAGCGTCTAACATATGTTCACTCCAATTCTGATGTGTTTAGGGTACGGGGTCGTAGGGGTCGTAATTGCGGTTGAAGGGGTTGCAGCGGCACACGCGCTTTACCGCCAGCCACCCGCCCTTCAGCGCGCCGTACTTGGTGATGGCCTCCAGCGCGTAGGCGGAGCAGGTGGGGGTGAAGCGGCAGCAGGGCGGACGGAGGGGGGAGATGTTCTTTCGGTAAAAGCGGATGAGGAAGATGAGGAGCCGTTTCATAAAAGCGCCTCCAGCTTCCCCGCCAGCGCCAGAAGCTCCTCCTCCAGCACCCGGTAGGGCGCCTCCACGCCCCGGCCCCGGACGACGATGACCATGTCCACGCCACGGCGGAATTTCCCCTCGTTGAGGCGGTAGATCTCCCGGAGCCTCCGGCGGACGCGGTTGCGCTTCACGGCGTGGGCGAGCTTGGCGCTCACGGTGATGCCCACCCGGTTTTCCTCCCGCCGGCGCAGGCGGACGTAGAGCACAAGATGACGCCCCGCCGCGCTTTTGCCCTTGGCGTAGAGGCGGCGAAACTCAAAATTTTCCTTGAGCGATGTGGAAAATTCCATCCTGTGACCTCGTCAAAACGTCCGTAA
>CANQSD010000212.1 GCA_947626385.1 uncultured Oscillospiraceae bacterium
GCTTCCCCCCTGCCCCCCTCCTACGAGGAGGGGGCTTAAAAAGGTTTGCGCCGCTTTGCGGCGCAATTTTTTATAAAGGCGGCGCGAAGCGGCGCATCCTTATATGAACGGAAAGCTACGTATAGAAGTGTGCCCTTTAGTTCCTAAAGGGTTTTGCAGCGTCTCGACAAACGGAATTTTTCTATTTACTATTTCCCTTTGTAAATGTAATTATGAGTCCGACAATGCCGATGATTACGCCAATGGCAGAAATCGGCATATCACTTAACGTGGCAAATACAGTATTGTTTAATCCACTCTCCGCACAACATAGTAACATCCCAAAAAGAATAACCGAAATACCTTTTAACCGCCTTTCCATAAAGACACCTCCGAAACTTAAATTTATCAAACAGTTATCCACTTGACAATTAACATTTCACTCGTATTTTCGACAAGAAAAAACCGATAACTGCTCCTAACATATTCAGGATAATATCGTCTATGTCAAAGCTTCCCCTTAATGTTAATACTTGGATCGTTTCAACAGACAGCAGAATCCCAAGGGAGAGCAGGACAAACATCCCAAACCGTCGGAATCTTTCAAACAACCGCGGGGCACAAAAACCATAAGGCATAAACATAATGGCATTCCCAAAAAGATTGATGACGGAATGACGGATCATATACCTGTCGGTTCCCTCCATGATATAGAATACGTTCCCGCGAATCGACCGAAACGGAACGAGATTGATACTCATTTTCACTTCTTCCCAGTACGGAAGCCAAATTTCAAATTTTCTCCTCACAAAGAGTATGAAGAACAGGGCAATACAGTATGCTCCAAACACCACCCGAAGGAATTTTCTCCTGTCGATTTTCATGTTTTGCCCTCCAATATGGCGCGTCAAGTATCCAGTTCACAGAAATATAATGTATTCGTATCGGTATCATATAGCCCTAAAGTAAAGTTAAATGAATACCTGTGCAAAATATCTGTCTCCGCATCATTTTGCCTGTCGATCAGCAGATAATACCCGTTCCGGATTTCCGGGATGATCGGGTGTTCCCCACTGTTGTTCATCATATAAATCAATGTCTGTACCGTATCGTTAAGGGGAAATTCACTCCACTTCGAAGAGCTTTTGATTTCCTCCAGAATGGTATCATCGTCAAAACGATATGCGATGCAGGTTGTTCCATCTCCATGAAAGCCGCCGTGGGTATCGTAATTTGAGATTTCTTCCCCCTTTGATACGTCAAGACCCAGTACCTTTGCGGCTTCGCCGCTCTTTGTGCCGCAGGCCGTCAGGACAGATAGAAAAAGAATTGAAATCAATAACGACGTTATGGCTTTTTTCATAAGGAGATCTCCTTCTTTACCACCAATTTACCAAACAGTCGCCCACCCGACATTTCATATTATACCGCCCATATGTGAAGAAATCTATTGTCCGCTGAGACTGACGCTTCCGGGAAGCGACTTTCGGAACCACCCCGGCGCTTCGCGCCACCCCGACCTAGGAGGGGCAAAACCCTTCCGCCTCGCTGCGCTCGGCACCTCCCCCACGGGGGAGGCTGGGGATGCTTCACCTCACCCCCGTCACGATCACCCGATCCGCCCACGGCATTCCCTCATATTCCTCCTCCGAGGGGGCGAGCCGTTCGATATACGCTGCGTCGTATTCGGCGATGAGGCCGCGCTCATGGGCCGCGCGGTTGAAGTGGGCGATGCGGGCGTCGATGTTGGAGAGGCTGAAGGCCGTCCAGAGGATGAGGAAGGCGGCGAAGAGGGCGGGGAAGACGTGCTTGTCCGGGCGCGCGGTCTTATAGGCGGCCAGTGCGAGCGCCAGGGCGATCCACAGCATGACGAGCAGGGTCATGGCCCGCAGGAGGCTCAGGCCGTAAGCGCCGATGTAGAGGCACATACGCGTGGCGGCGGAGGCCAGGATGACGGCGGTGAGGGCGAGGAGCAGCCAGAGGAGCACGTTCACCGCCCGTTTGCCCCGCCCAGAGGCCCGCGCGGCGGTGAAGGCCGCCAGGAGGTTGATGCCCGCCACCGCCACGAGCTGGAAGAAGCCCTGACGGGCGTACTGGGCGTAGCCGCCCTGCATGGACACCGTCTCGGTCCCGCCGAAGAGGTACACGAACTGCACGGCGGCGAAGACGGCGTAGAGAAGGTCCAGTACCGTAAGGACAGCGGCGCAGGGCAGACAGGGGAGGACGACGGGGTCCGGCGCCGGGGTCTTGCGCGCCCCGGCGGGGCGGGCCAGAGAGTAGAGGAAGGAGAAGAGCATCAGTCCCAGGACGGCGATCCTCACCCACCGCACCAGGAACCAGCCACGGTCCAGAAACCGGAGGAAGCCATCGGCGGCGTCCCCCAAAAGGCCGGAGAAGACCTGATCGGCGCTCATGAGCAGGGCGAGGATGACCGCCAGCACTGGGAAGACGATCATCAGCGTCAGCACCACGGTCCAGAAGCCCCTGAAGCTCCGCTTTTTGCGCCGCAGAGCCCGGAAGGGGGCCAAAAAGTGGACAAAGAGGTTGGGGAAGAAGAGCCGGAGCGTCTCCGGCACCACCCGGAGCTCCAACGCCGGGAAGTCCCGTCCGGCCAGCGCCAGCGCCGAGGCGGGGGTCAGAAACGCCAGCAGAGCCAGGTTGATCATCCGCACCCCGTAATCCCCGAAAAGCCCGCAGGAGACGGCCAGAAGGACGGTGCAGGCGATGAGAAGGAGCCCCCGCCCGGTGGGGCGTATACGGCGGCGCAGGTAGAGGCACTCGGCCCCCAGCGCCCCCAGCACAAAGGCCGTCGTCCCGAGGCCGGGGACGTTCAGCAGGCTTTCCAGAGAGAAGACGTGGAACCACAGCGCCCCCAGGGCGACCCCCAGCACCACCGCCAGCCAGTCAAAGGGGGAGAAGGTTGAGGTTTCCGGCGCGGGAGCGGGGACCTCCGCCGGCAGATCATGTTCGTTTTCCATAAATAGCTCCTTTCTTACCCGTCCTCCGTAAACTCCAAAATATCCCCCGGCTGGCACTGGAGGGCGCGGCAGAGGGCGTCGAGGGTGGTGA
>CANQSD010000213.1 GCA_947626385.1 uncultured Oscillospiraceae bacterium
CTCTTCGGGACCTCCAAATCCGGGGCCCACGGCTTCGGGCTGCGGCGGGCGGAGGCCATCATCAAGGACCACGGCGGCTGGGTCAAATACAACAGCGAGGACGGGGCCTTCACCTCGGAGTTTCTGGTCCCGGCGCTCCCGTAAAACGCAATTCGTGCACCGCAGGCGACAGTTGGTGCACGAATTTCCTTTTTAAGCGCCTCATGTGCTATCCTGAGCGCGAAAGGGGTGAAGAACCTTGGAATATGAAAAGGATCCCAACAAAAAGCCCTACAAATCGGTGCTCAGCAACGCCCTATGGAGCCTCCGGTGGATGATCCGGGACACGCCGGCGTCCCTGCTGGTGATGGTACTGGAGCTGCCGCTGGCGGTGTTCCTGGCCTGGGGAGAGGTGCGTCTCCCGGCCCTGGTGGTGGGAGAGGTGACGCGCGGGGCCGCCCTTCGGCACGCGGCGCTGACGGTGGGGCTTTTCCTGCTGGCGATGCTCCTGGCCACGGTCCTTCGTGACACCTGTGAGGCGCTGCTGGGGGTCTTTTTACAGCGCTACCGCAACGTCAGGGGCGGGGAGCTGGACCGCAAATCGATGACGTGCCTCTACCAGACCTTCGAGAAGAAGGAGACGCGGGACCTGCGCGACCGCGGGCAGAAGGCGTGCTGGATGTGGGACGACGTACAGCCTCTCAGCGACGTGCCCCGCCACGCCCTGAAGCTCATCGAATACATCCTCTGCTACGTCCTTCTGGGCACGGTCCTGTCGAATGTGACGCCCTGGCTGGCGATCCTGCTGACGCTGGCGCCGGCGGTGAATATCCTCTGTGCCCGCGCCTACCGCAAGTGGCAGTTCGCCGCCCGCGCCGCCAGGACGGACCTGAACCGGAAGCTCGACTACGTCTGCAAAAAGCCCGCCGATCTCGCCGCCTGGAAGGACATCCGGGTCTACGGCATGGCTGGGTGGTTCCGGGAGCTCTACCGGGATCTTCTCCAAAAGGACCTCGACTGGGCCAAGCGGGCGAGCCTCCGGGAGTTTCTTGGGCGTTTGGCGGACCTTTTCGTGATCCTTCTCCGCGACGGCGCGGCCTACGCGGTGCTGATCGCCGGGGCCGTCCGTGGGGAGATCACGGCGGAGCAGTTCGTCCTCTACTTTGCCGCCGTCTCCTCCTTCGCGGGGTTTGTGGGGAATATCGTCCATGAGTGGAACGCCATTCTGAACGCCAGCCTTTTCGTCTGCGACTTCCGGGAGTATCTGGACCTGCCGGGGGACGGGCCTGACGGCACGCAGAGCGCGGAGGGGCACCTTGACCACGCCCCGGAGATCGTTTTCGACCACGTCTCCTTCCGTTACGACGGGGCGGAGGCCGACACCATCCACGACCTGAGCCTGACCATAGCCCCCGGCGAGCGGATCGCCCTTGTGGGCCTCAACGGCGCGGGGAAGACGACGCTGGTGAAGCTCCTCTGCGGCCTCTACAGGCCCCGTACCGGGGAGATCCGTGTGGACGGCGTGCCCGCCGGGGATTTCAGGCGGGAGGAATACTATAAGCTGTTCTCCCCCGTCTTCCAGGACGCCCAGCCGGGACCCTTCTCCATCCTGGAGAATGTGAGCGCGCGCCTCGGCGGCGGCGACAGGACGCTGGCGGAGAGCTGTCTACGCCGCGCCGGCCTCGGGGAGAAGCTGGACTCCCTCCCCAAGGGCATGGACACGGTGCTGGACAAGCTCTTGGACAGCGAGGGCACGGACCTATCCGGCGGGGAGAAGCAGAAGCTGATGCTGGCCCGGTCGATCTACAAAAACGCCCCTGTCCTGGTGCTGGACGAGCCCACGGCGGCGCTGGACCCCATCGCGGAGAATCAGATCTACCTCCAGTACAGCGCCATGACGCAGGGCAAGACGTCTCTCTTCATCTCCCACCGTCTGGCCTCCACCCGCTTTTGCGACAGGATACTCTTCTTAAAGGACGGAGAGATCGCCGAGCAGGGCACCCACGACGAGCTTATGGCGCTGGGCGGCGCGTACAGCCGGCTCTATGAGCTCCAAAGCTGCTGGTACCGGGACGACTACAAGGGAGGGAGCGAACCATGAAGCCTTCGGAGCATATCCGCATCCTTGGGCGCGGCCTTCGTCTGCTCTACGAGATGAGCCCCGCCTACACCGTCACCTTTCTGCTGGAGGCTCTTGTCTCCGCCGTGACGCCCTATGTGCCCATCTGGTTCTCGGCGCGGCTCATCGACGCCATCGCCGCCCGTCGGCCCGTGGGGGCGCTGGCGCTGTACGCCGTTCTCACCGTAGGGCTCACGTTTTTGCTGAACGCCCTCACCGCCGCTCTCGCCCGGAACGCCGGCGCGGGGATCGAGGAGCTCAGTCAAAATCTGGACTGGCGGTACGCCGAAAAGGCCATGGGCATGGCCTGCGCGGACGTGGAGGACCGGGACACCGCCCTCTTGCGGGAGCGTATCGAGAACGAGGCCAACGCCGGCTTCAACCTCTACGCCCTGCGCACCTGCGCGGCCCAATTTATCCACGCCCTCGTCCAGATCGCCGCCAGCGCCGTCCTCACAGCGGCCTTTTTCCGCACCGGCGGCATCCCGGGGTGGACGAAGCCGGCGCTGGCCGCCGGGGTCCTCGTGACCATCCTTGCCGGGATGCTTCTCAAGTCATGGGAGGCGCGGATACAGAACCGTTTTTTTGAAAAGCTGGTGGACACCAACATCCTCGCCGAAAAGATGGGGTGGTTCATGCTCGACTACGCCCGCGGCAAGGACATCCGCCTCTACGGCATGGCGGGGGACCTTGCCCGGCAGGACCTGGCCCTGGGCCTTCGCGTCACCCGCGAGCGCGCCCGTGCCGGGATCCCCGCCTCCCTCCTCACCTCGGCCGGGAAGGCGCTGGACTTCGTCCTCCGGTTCGGCGTCTACCTGGTCCTCATCTACGCCTCCCTCCGGGGCGGAGTGTCCGTGGGCTCCATCGCCCGCTACGTCTCCTGCCTCACCCTGCTCATCGCCGCCGCGACGGAGCTTGTCACCACCGTACAGCGCACGCTGGTGAAC
>CANQSD010000214.1 GCA_947626385.1 uncultured Oscillospiraceae bacterium
GCCGTCGTCATCGCCAACGCCGAAGGGATGCGCACGACGCCCTCCGTCGTGGCCTTCTCCAAGGACGGGGAGCGCATGGTGGGCCATGTGGCTAAGCGCCAGGCCATCACCAACCCCGACAGGACCGTCAGCTCCATCAAGCGCGAGATGGGCTCCAACTACAAGGTGACCATCGACGGCAAGGCGTACACGCCCCAGGAGATCAGCTCCATGGTGCTCCAGAAGCTCAAGGCCGACGCGGAAGCCTACCTGGGCCAGCCCGTCACCGAGGCGGTCATCACCGTCCCCGCCTACTTCACCGACTCCCAGCGTCAGGCCACCAAGGACGCCGGCAGGATCGCCGGCCTGGACGTGAAGCGCATCATCAACGAGCCCACCGCCGCCGCGCTGGCCTACGGCGTGGACAAGGAGCAGAGCCAGAAGATCATGGTCTACGACCTGGGCGGCGGCACCTTCGACGTGTCCATCCTGAACATCGACGACGGCGTCATCGAGGTCCTGGCCACCGCCGGCAACAACCGCCTGGGCGGCGACGACTTCGACCAGTGCGTCGTCAAGTACCTCATCAATGAATTTAAGCGCACCGACGGCGTGGACCTCTCCACCGACCGCGTAGCCATGCAGAGGCTTCGCGAGGCCGCCGAGAAGGCCAAGTGCGACCTTTCCGGCGTCACCTCCACCACGGTGAATCTGCCCTATATCACCGCCGACGCCTCCGGCCCCAAGCACCTGGACGTGACCCTGACGAGAGCCAAGTTCAACGAGCTCACGGCGCACCTCGTGGAGGCCACCGCCGGCCCCGTGCGTCAGGCCATGTCGGACGCCGGCCTCACCGGCGCGGACATCTCCAAGGTCCTGATGGTGGGCGGCTCCAGCCGCATCCCCGCCGTGCAGGAGGAGGTCCGCAAGCTCACCGGCAAGGACGGCTTCAAGGGCATCAACCCCGACGAGTGCGTGGCCATCGGCGCGGCCATTCAAGGCGGCGTCCTGGGCGGCGACGTGGAGGGCATCCTTCTGCTGGATGTCACCCCGCTGTCCCTGGGCATCGAGACGCTGGGCGGCGTCTTCACCAAGATCATCGAGCGCAACACCACCATCCCCTGCAACCGCAAGCAGGTCTTCTCCACCGCCGCCGACAACCAGACGAGCGTGGAGGTCAACGTCCTGCAAGGCGAGCGGGAGATGGCCCAGTACAACAAGTCCCTTGGCCGCTTCCACCTGGACGGCATCGCCCCGGCCCGCCGCGGCGTGCCGCAGATCGAGGTGAGCTTCGACATCGACGCCAACGGCATCGTCAACGTCTCCGCCCGTGACCTGGGCACAGGCCGGGAACAGCACATCACCATCACCTCCTCCACCAATATGTCCAAGGAGGACGTGGAGAAGGCCGTCCGGGAGGCCGAGCAGTACGCCGCCGAGGACGCCAAGCGCCGCGAGGAGGTGGACACCCGCAACCAGGGCGACCAGATGGTCTACCAGACCGAGAAGATCCTCTCCGAGGCCGGCGACAAGCTGGACCCCGGCGATAAGCAGGAGGTGGAGAGCGCCCTTGCGTCCCTGAAGACCGCCCTCTCCGGCACCGACACCGCCGCCATCAAGGCCGCCACCGAGAGCCTCACCCAGGCGTTCTACAAGGCCAGCGAGAAGCTCTACGCCAACGCCAACCCCCAGGGCCAGGGCTTCGACCCCAATAACATGGGCGGCAACCCCGGCGCCGGCCAGCAAACCCCCGGCAACGGCGGCAACGGCGGCCAGTATTACGACGCCGACTACACCGTGGTGGACGACGACAACAACAAGTAAAAAATTCGTTCTGAATACACCCTTTGCGGACAGTGGCGAGCTGTCCGCAAAGGTGTGTGAAAGGATAAGCTTCTATGGCTGACAAGCGTGACTATTACGAGGTCCTTGGCGTCCAGAAGGGCGCCTCGGACGCGGAGATCAAGAAGGCGTTCTACAAGATCGCCAAGGACAACCACCCGGACCTGCACCCCGGCGACAAGGAGTGCGAGGCGCGGCTCAAGGAGGCCGGCGAGGCCTACGAGGTGCTGTCCAACAAGGAAAAGCGGGAGAAGTACGACCAGTTCGGCTTCGCCGGCGTGGACCCCAGCTATGCCGCCCAGAACGGCGGCTACGGCGGGGGCTTCGGCGGCGTGGACTTCGACCTGGGGGACATCCTGGGCAACATCTTCGGCGGCGGGTTCGGCGGCTTCGGCGGCGGGCGCACCAGGTCGAAAAACAGCCCCCGGGAGGGGGAGGACATACGGGCGGGCGTCTCTTTGAGCTTTGAGGAGGCGGCCTTCGGCTGTGACAAGACGCTGAACGTCTCCCGTGTGGAGACCTGCGCCGACTGCGGCGGCACCGGCTGTGCCAGCGGCACCACGGCGGAGGTCTGCCCCGACTGCCACGGCTCCGGCTACACCGTCACCACCCAGCGGACCTTCCTGGGCATGAGTCAGGTCCAGTCCGAGTGCCCCCGCTGCCACGGCAAGGGGAAGATCATCCACCAGCCCTGCCCCAAGTGCCGGGGCCAGGGCCGGGTAAGGAAATCCAAGAGCGTCAACATCCACATCGACGCCGGCATCCAGAACAACGTCACCATGTCCCTCTCCGGCCAGGGCAACGCCGGCTACAACGGCGGCCCCGCCGGCGATCTGCTGGTCACCGTCTCCATCCGCCCCCACGAGTTTTTCGAGAGGGAGGGCACCAGCGTCCTGTGCGAGATGCCCATCTCCGTCACCCAGGCCATGCTGGGCGCGGAGATCGAGGTCCCGACCCTGGACGGCAAGGTCAAGTACACCATCCCCGAGGGCACCCAGCACGGCGACACCTTCCGCCTCCGGGGCAAGGGCATCCCCTACTTCCGCTCCTCCGGCCGCGGCGACCAGTACGTCACCGTCGTCCTCACCGTCCCCAAAAGCCTCACCCCCGAGCAAAGGGACCTGGCCCAAAAGCTCGCCGCCTCCCTGGGCGACAGCACCGCCAAGCCCCGCAAATTCGGCAAACGAAAATAAGCAGTAGAGTCCGAAAAACAGCCG
>CANQSD010000215.1 GCA_947626385.1 uncultured Oscillospiraceae bacterium
CGGAACCCCAGCCCACTGACCCGGAGCCCACAGGGGCTAGTCTTACGGTCAATGGGTTCTTCAATGAAAAAACGGACTTCTATCCGCTGCAAAGCGGCGAAAGCTACACGATCACGTTCCATAATGTGTCCAAAGGAACGGCAAACTGGAGCAACTATATTCTTGCTGTGGTGGGCGCCACCGGCACGGCCTACACCGGGGCGGATCAGGAGATCCTCATCATCCGCGCCGATAACTATGGCTGGGGCGGCGGCATGTCCGATTTTGCCGCTCCCAATGCGACCAGCGGTAACATCCTGCATTTTGACACCGATATCAACTGGGATACATTTGTCAGCGACGCGCGAACCGGCTTTGATGTGGTCATCACCATCGGGCGTACCAACAATACCCTCTCGTATACAGCCAAGCTTGGCGACAAGACGGTGACGATGACCACCGCGGCGTCCAGCAAGACAATACCGGAAACAGCCTATGTATTCCTGACCGGTGAAGACTGTGAGCTCACCAACATTGTCTTCACCCCCGGCACGGATGCCCCCGCGGAGGTGACGCCCAATGTCACAAGACCCTCCACGCCTCCTCCCGTTGTCACCGACCCGGTGGACGGGGTGGCGGAGGTGGAGAAGATCGAGGGGAACCTGAACCTCAACAACTTCTTCAACCGCAAGACCGGCGCCGTGGCGCTCAAGAGCGGCGAGAGCCTGACGCTGACCTTCAAGAACCAGTCCCGCGGCGTTGAGAATTACCACAACTACATACTCGCCCTGGTGGGCGCCACAGGCGCTGCCTACACCGGAGCGGACCAGGAGATCCTCATCATCCGCGCCGACAACTACGGCTGGGGCGGCGGCATGAGCGACTTCGGGACGCTGAACTTCGTGACCAACGTGACGGATTGGGAGGCGTTCAAGACCGCCGCCAGGGCCGGCCTGGACGTGGAGATCCTCGTGGAGCGCGTGGACGACACCATCCACTATCTCTCCAAGATGGGCGACTACACCTTTGAGCTCACCGCCACCTCCGCCAAGGCCCTGCCCGAGACCGCTTACGTCTTCCTGACCGGCGAGCGGGTGAGCCTCACCGGTATCGCCTCCGTCAAGGGCGAGGCCGGCGACATTGAGCCCATCATCCCCGACACCCCCGAGACCGCCGAGAAGATCGAGGGCGACCTCACCGTCGGCGCGTTCCTCAGTGCCAGCACCTCCAGGATCCCCCTGTGGGACGGCGGCGAGTATACCTTTAAATTCCACAACAAGTCCGTGGGCACCCTGAACTGGGAGAACTTCCTCCTGGGCGTCACCGCCGGCAGCGAGGACGTCATCCTCATCCGCGCCGACAACTACGGCTGGGGCAGCGGCACCTACTTCCCCACCATGGACCAGATCAACGCCGGCGATACCATCCCCTTTGTGACCAACGTGGGCGATGACTGGCCCGGCTTCCTGGCCGCCGCCCAGGCCGGCTTCGACGTGACGATCACCCTCAAGCGCGACGGCGACACCCTCTCCTACTCCGCCAAAATGGGCGACTACACCGTCGACATGACCTCGGCGGCCAAGACGGCCCTTCCGGAGACGGTCTACGTCTTCCTCTCCGGCGAGAAGGTCGAGCTCACCGGCATCACCACCGAGGGCGACCCGGGGACCATGCCCGAGGGCTACGAGCCCGCCGACCCCGATACCCCCGATGAGCCCGACACCCCCGACGAGCCCGATACCCCGGAGCTTGCCGAGAAGATCGAGGGCGACCTTGCCGTGAAGGGCTTCGATACCGCCAAGACGGACGCCATCCCGCTTTATGACGGCGGCGAGTATACCCTCAAATTCCATGCCAAGTCCACCGGCGTGGAGAACTGGCACAACTTCGTCCTGGGCGTTACCTCCGGCGAGGAGTATATCCTTTACCTCCGCGCGGACAACTACGCCCTTGGCTTCGGCAGCGGGTACTTTGAAGACGGCATCATGGAGTGCAACATCGACGACTGGGCCGCCTTCGTGGCCGACGCCCAGGCCGGCTTCGACGTGGAGCTCACCCTGAGCCGTGAGGGCAATACCCTGACCTACACCGCGAAAATGGGCGACCTCAACCCCATGGCCCGGATGGGCAGCTACACCGTCACCCTGACGGCCACGGCCAAGAAGGCCCTGCCGGCGAAGCTCTCCGTCTTCCTCACCGGCGAGGAGGTCGAGCTGACCGGCATCACCACCGAGGGCAATGCCGGTGACGAGACCGCCCAGCCCACCGATCCCGAGCCCACCGAACCCGAACCCACCGAGCCCGAGACCTACACCCCGAAGATCGAGGGCACGCTGGACATCACCACCTTCTTCGGTACCAAGTCCAACATGGTCCCTCTGAAGAGCGGTGAGAGCTACACCTTCTCCTTCACCAACACCTCCAAGGGCTCCAGCAACTGGGAAAACTTCGTCCTGGCGGTCGTGGGCGCCACAGGCGCTGCCTACACCGGGGCGGACCAGGAGATCCTCATCATCCGCGCTGATAACTGGGGCTGGGGCGGCGGCATGTCCGATTTCGTGGCCCCTGACGCGGCCGAGGGCAACAAGCTTGTCTTCGATTCCAACATCGATTGGGACCAGTGGGTCGCGGCCTGCAAGGCCGGCGTGCCCGTCACCGTCACCATCAGCCGCAAGGGCGACACCCTGACCTATGAGGCGACGATCGGCGAGTGGTTCGTCAAGCTCACCGCTACCTCCGGCAAGGCCCTTCCCAAGACGGCCTACGTCTTCTTCACCGGAGAGAACTGCACGCTGAGCGACATCAAGACCGTCTCCGCTCCCACCTACACCAGCCCCAAGACCGGCGACACACCCCCCGCGATCCTCTGGATCGGCCTCCTGTCCCTTCTGGCCCTCCTCTCCGCCGCCGGCGTCGTCGTGACCAAAAAGCTTCTGAAGAAATAAACCCCAAACCCCATAACACCCCCCGCCGCAATACGCGGCGGGGGATTTTTAT
>CANQSD010000216.1 GCA_947626385.1 uncultured Oscillospiraceae bacterium
TACATTTTTGTTGCTTTTTTCCCACTTTAGGTTTACAATGTCCCTATCATTTCCCATACCGCCGGAGGGCGGAGAAAGGCGTTGGGATGGGTACGAAGGAAAAGCCCCATGGGCTTATGTGGTTTAAATTTACGCTGGCGCTGTGGGCGGCGAAGCTGTCGGTGCCGGTGCTGAAGCTGACGCGGCACAACGGCACCAACTTCCCCGGCGAGCTGGCGATGAAGATCTGCCCGTCGTTTTTGCGGTATATCGACAAGCCCCCGCGCATTTTGGCGGTCACCGGCACCAACGGGAAGACCACGGTGACCAACCTCCTGTGCGACGCGCTGACGGCGGCGGGGCATAGGGTGCTGAGCAACCGGGCCGGGTCAAATATGTACCCCGGCGTAGCCACGGCGCTTCTGACGGGGACGAGCCTTCTCAACCGCTGCCACAGCGACGTGGCGGTGCTGGAGATCGACGAGCGCTCCTCCCGGCTCATCTTCCCGCACCTGACGCCGGAGATCATGGTGGTGACCAACCTCTTCCGGGACTCCATCATGCGCAACGCCCACCCGCAGTACATTGCCGACTTCCTCACCCGCTACATTCCCGGAGAAACGCGGCTGGTGCTCAACGCCGACGACCTCATCTCCTCCGCCGTGGCGCCGGACAACGAGCGTGTGTACTTCGGCATCGAGCGGATGCCCACGGACGTCACCGAGTGCGTCAACCGCCTCAACGATATGCAGATTTGCCCCAAATGCGCGGGACCCCTCACCTACGACTACCTGCGCTACCACCACATCGGCCGCGTCCGGTGCCGGGAGTGCGGCTTTGAGTCCCCGGCCTACGACTACGCCGGCGCGGACGCCAGTCTGGAGGCCATGTCCGTCACCGTCCGGGACAAGGGCGGGGCGGGGACCTACCGGCTCCTCTCCGACAGCGTCTTCGATATCTACAACTTTGTGGCCGCCGTGGCCATGCTCCGTGAGTTCGGCATGACCCACGAGGCCATCGGCCGGTGCCTTTCCGAGACAAAGGTGGTGGGCACCCGCCACACCGACGAGGAGGTCAACGGCGTCCATGTCATCAACCAGATGGCCAAGGGCCTCAACGCCCTGGCCTGCTCACGGGTCTTTGACTACATCGCCTCCCGGCCGGGGGAGAAGGAGATCCTGCTCCTGATGAACTGCCTCTCCGACGAGCGCCACTGGTCGGAGAACGTCTGCTGGCTCTATGACGCGGACTTCGAGTTCCTGGCCGACCCCCGCATCCACGTCATCGCCACCGGCCCCCGTGGGAAGGACTACCTCCTGCGGCTGAAGCTGGCGGGGGTACAGGACGGGCAGATCGACTACGCCAGGGACGAATTTGAGGCGGCAGAGAAGCTCTATCTGCGCCCCGGCTCCTCGGTGTACCTGCTCTACGGGGCCGACGACTCCCTGGACCTGGCCTTCAAGGTCCGTCAAAAGGTCCTGGCGCTGGCGAAGGAGGCGAAACGATGACCATTGAGCTTTTATACCCCGAGGTCTGCAACCTCTACGGGGACCTGATGAACGTGGAATACCTGGCCCGGTCCTCCGGGGCGGAGGTGGTGCGGACGGGCCTGCGGGACACGCCCCGGTTCACCACGCAGGACGTGGCGCTGGTCTACATGGGCTCCGTCACCGAGCGGGGCCAGGAGCTGGCGCGCGACGCCCTGGCGCCGCACCTGGAAGCGCTGAAAAAGCGCACCGACGCCGGCGGCGTCACCCTCATCACCGGCAACGCCCTGGAGATCTTCGGGGAGTACATTGAGCCGGACGGCGGCGAAAGGCTCCCCATGCTGGGCTTTCTGCCCATCCACTCCACCCGGCGGCTTTTGGGGCGGTATAACGCCATGTACCTGGGGCTTTATGGGGATTTAAAGATCGTGGGCTTCAAGAGCCAGTTCGGCCACTCCTGGGGCGACGTGGGGGAGGGGCTCTTCACCACCCTGCGGGGCGCGGGCCTCAACCCGGACGTGAAGCCCGAGGGCGTCAGGGTCGGCAATTTTATGGCCACCTACCTCATCGGCCCCCTGACGGTGCTCAATCCCCTCTTCGCCAAGGAGCTTCTGCGCCTCATGGGCGTGGAGGACCCCAAGCTCCTCTTCGAGGAGGAGGCCCTGGACGCCTACCGCGCCCGGTTAGAGGACTTCTCCGACCCCAAACGAAATTTCACATACTAAAATTTTTCTTGATTAAAGTCACCTGATGTCGTATAATGGATTTATCCATAAAAAAAACACAAGGAGGGCTCTTAACATGGGCAAGTTCGTCATTCGCACCACCAAGACCGGCACCAAGTTTGACCTGAAGGCTTCCAACGGCGAGGTCATCGCCACCAGCGAGGTCTATGCCTCCGAGGACGCCTGCCGCAACGGCATCGCCTCCGTGGCCAAAAACGCCCCCATCGCCAACCTGGAGGACCAGACTGTGGAGAACTTCGAGGCCGCCAAGCACCCCAAGTTCGAGATGTACACCGACAAGGCCGGCGAGTTCCGCTTCCGCCTGAAGGCCGCCAACGGCCAGATCATCGCCACCAGCGAGGGCTACAAGTCCAAGAAGAGCTGTGAGAACGGCATCGAGTCCGTCCGCAAGAACGCCGTGGACGCTCCCGTGGTGGAGGAGGAATAAGCATGGACATCAAGGCAAAGATCGAGGAGGTCGTCTCCAAGGTCAAGTCCGACGGCAAGCTCGCCCAGGAATTCAAGGACGAGCCCGTTAAGACCGTAGAAAAGCTGGTCGGCGTGGACCTCCCCGACGACGCCGTCTCCAAAATCGTGGACGGCGTCAAGGCCAAGATTTCCCTGGACGAGCTGGGCTCCGCCGCCGGCGGCGTCATGGACAAGGTCAAGGGACTTTTTAAAAAGTAAGCAATTACAAAACCAAAACGCCCCCGTGAAAGGCACACAAGCCTTCCACGGGGGATTTCTCTTATTTTTGCTTACTCATACTAAT
>CANQSD010000217.1 GCA_947626385.1 uncultured Oscillospiraceae bacterium
CCAAAAAAAGAAGAGAGTTACCAGGGGGTTCCTTGATAACTCTCTTCCTTTTTTACGGGACTTTTTTCACAGCCCCGGCTTTTTCGACAGCCTGTCAATCCTCGTCCCAGTTGTGCCAGACGTTCTGGATATCGTCGTTGTCATCCATGAGCTCCAGCATCTTCTCAAACTTCTTGATGTTCTCCTCGTCGGTGAGCTTGACATAATTCTGGGGGACCATCTCCACCTGGGCGGAGACGAATTTGTACTTTTTGGCCTCCAGGGCCTCCAGGACGGCGGGGAAGTTGTCGGGGTCGGTGGTGACCTCGAAGGTCTCCTCCTCGGCGGACATATCCTCGGCGCCGGCCTCCAGCGCGTCCATCATGACGGTGTCCTCGTCGTAGTCCTCGTCCTCATTGTCGATGACGATGACGCCCTTCTTCTCGAAGGACCAGCTGACGCAGCCGGCGGCGCCCATGTTTCCGCCGTATTTATCAAAGAGATGGCGGACCTCGGAGGCGGTGCGGTTGCGGTTGTCGGTCATGGCGTCCACGATGACGGCCACGCCCTCGGGGCCGTAGCCCTCGTAGGTGACGGACTCAAAGTTGTCGCCGCCGGCGCTGCCCGCGGCCTTCTCCAGCGTGCGCTTGATGTTGTCGTTGGGCATATTGGCGGCCTTGGCCTTGGCGATGACGGTAGCAAGGCGGGAGTTGTTGGCCGGGTCGATGGACCCGCCGCCCTCCTTCACCGCCACGATCATCTCGCGGGCGATCTTGGTGAAGGCCTGGGCGCGCTTGGCGTCCGCCGCGCCCTTGGTTTTTTGTATGTTATGCCATTTGGAATGTCCTGACATATGCTTTCATCCTTCCTTGGTAACACAGATAGGGGTATTGTACCACATCTTTTTCCCTTTTGCAATGTATATTCCCTATTTTTTTGTGAATACTATTTTCAACCTCAGGAGGTGAGTTTCAATGAGCAATCAGCAGAACAACAATAACCGCAACAACCAGCAGCAGAACAACAACCGCAACAATCAGCAGCAGAACAACAACCAGCAGAACCAGCAGCAGAACAACAATCAGCAGAACAATCAGCGGTAAGCGCTGAAAAAGGCGGGGCACTGGCCCCGCCTACATAGTTTTTATCGGGTCAGCACCTCGGGATGAGGAGGACGCTCCCCGGCTCCGGGTCCGCGTCCTCGCTGAGGGCGTTGGCCTCCCGGATGCGGGAGACGGTGGACATATGGGCGCGGGCCAGCTCCCAGAGGGACCGGGACCCGGCGCGGGTCACCGTCACGTTGGGAAGGGCCGTCAGGTCCAGCGTCTCGGTATCCGTAAGCTCCACGCTCTCCACCCGGTCCACTGCGGCGCGTCCCCTTTTGAGGGTGGTGAGCTCCAGGGGGATGCGGGCCTCCACGGCCCCCTCGGCGGCGGCAGTGAAGATCTCCGGCCCCACGGACGCGTCCGGCTCCTGGCCGGCCTCCAGGGGCCGCTCCAGCTCCACCCGTTTGGAGGCGGAAAGGACCTCCCCGCCGGGCTCGGCGTAGAGGACGGTGACAGCCGCCACCGCCGACCATACCGGCCCCTCCGGCCCCTCCCGGACGCCGGAGGAGGCCAGCCGCGCCGTGGCGGCATAGATATTCTCCACCTCGCCGGGCACGGGCACGGTGGCACGAACCGTCTCGGACACCGTCTCCGGCGCGCCGTCGAGATACGAAAGCTCCACCCCGGCGCGCTGGGCCTCCAGAGGGTGCTTCGTGCTGTACACGTCCGTCACGCTCTCCAGCTCACACTGGGCGTAGGCCACGCACTGGGCCACGGCGTGGAGCTCCAGGCTCAGCGCCTCTCCCCCGTCGCCGGAGGCGTAGCCGCGGCTCACATGGGCGCCGGTGAGGCAAAGGGCCAGCTCAAACTCCGCCGCGTCCCCCGTGGCGTCCGTCTCCACGATCTGGGAAAAGGGCGTGGAGATCAGCTCCCGGCACAGCGACCCGTCGTCCCGGGACTCGTACAGGAGAGTGGTGACGGCGCTGCCCTTGACCACTGCCCTGCTCCCCACGGGCTTGACGCTCTCCACCGTCAGCCCCACCGTGGTCCGCAAAAGCTCCCCGATGGCCGGCGCGGAGGCGGGCAGGCGGGCCTCATCGGTGAAGACAAAGGCTTTTTCGTTCACCGCCACGGGCAGGCACACCTTCAGGCTCTCGGTCCGGTAGTAGACGCCCTCCTGCTCCCGTGGGGCGGTGCGGTAGACCGTCTCCGGCAGGTAAAGCGCCGCCTCCGCCGCCACCTCCGCCCGCACCACCAGCTTCCGGGGATTCACCGTGCGGGCGTCGCAGGCGATGAGCCGGAGCTTGGCCGTGATGAGGCAGTCGGCGGTAATGGCGTCGGATTCCGCGAAGGCGGAGAAGGGCGCCTCCACGTTCACCCGCCGCACGCCCTTCCCGGACTCCGGCACATAGAGCACCGTGAGCTCGGCAACGCCGGAGACCGTCACCCGCCCCGCCTCGCAGTCCTTGCCCCGCAGATAGACGGTGCCGTCGGTGTCCAGAATGCGCAGCACGTCCGGCTGGGCGTCGGGTACGATGACCTCCACCGTCTCCTCCTTGGTGAAGCGCCGCTTGAAGACGCAGGTTTGATAGCACAGCTTATCACTTTTAAGGTCAATGTTCACCTTTCACTCTCTCCAATCCTCAAATAATGGCCTGGGCCTTTCGAGAGAGTATATGACCTTTGTCCCCGGTCTAGAACTAACACCTTTTCATAATGGTAATGCCCACGCAGATGAGAAACACTCCCAGAATGAACCACCAAAAGGACGTGGGCAGCACCAGCGACAAGATCACCATCACCCCGGCGCAGGCCAAAATGCGCCCGATCGTCTTCGAATGCCGCCGCATACCATCGCCTCCCGTTGAAAGAACCTTCCGCTCCAGTCTATGCGCGGGAGAGGGAAAATGTGATACTAATATCTGATCATAA
>CANQSD010000218.1 GCA_947626385.1 uncultured Oscillospiraceae bacterium
GTGGTGGGCATCATGAAGGCCTACTCCAGCTGCGTGGGCGCGGGCCCCTTCACCTGTGAGATGTTCGGCGCGGAGGCCGAGGCCCTTCGGGAGGCCGGCGGCGAGTACGGCGCGGCCACAGGGCGTCCCAGAAGGGTCGGCGGTTTCGACGTGGTGGCCTCCCGCTACGGGTGCCTCGTCCAGGGCGCGACGGAGATCGCTTTGACCAAGCTGGACGTGCTCAGCTACCTCGATAAGATCCCCGTGGTCACCCACTACGACGTGAACGGCAAGCTCACGGACCATTTCCCCACCGGCGACGAGCTGGAGTGTGCCAAGCCCGTGGTGGAGTACCTTCCCGGCTGGCACCGCGACATTTCCGCCTGCCGCTCCTTCGACGATCTCCCCAAAGAGGCCCAGGATTACGTCAGCTTCATTGCCGAGGCCACGGGCACCCACATCAAGTACGTCTCCGTCGGCGCGGGCCGGGACGAGTATTTTGAGATGTGACCCATCCCCTGAAAAAAGAAATAAAAACCCAGGAGGTTTTATAAAATATGGAAAAGCGCGAACAGCTCTATGAGGGCAAGGCCAAGAAGGTCTTCGCCACCGACGACCCGAACCTTGTGATCGTCAGCTACAAGGACGACGCCACCGCCTTTGACGGGCTCAAGAAGGGCACCATCGTGGGCAAGGGCGTGGTCAACAACCGCATGAGCAACTTCCTCATGAAAAAATTAGAGGCCGCCGGCGTGCCCACCCACCTGGTGGAGGAGCTTTCCGACAGGGACACCTTGGTCCGCAAGGTCAGCATCGTCCCCCTGGAGGTCATCATCCGCAACGTCTCCGCCGGGTCCTTCTCCAAGAAGTACGGCGTGCCCGAGGGCATCGTCTTCGACGAGCCCACCATCGAGTTTTCCTATAAAAACGACGACCTCCACGACCCCCTGCTCAACGCCTACCACGCCGTGGCTTTGAAGCTCGCGACCTGGGAGGAGATCGAGCTTATTAAGAAGTACGCCTTTGCCGTCAACGACTTTTTGAAGGCCGAGATGCTCGCCTGCGGCGTGCGCCTTGTGGACTTCAAGCTGGAGTTCGGCAAGACCGCCGAGGGCCAAATCGTCCTGGCCGACGAAATAAGCCCCGACACCTGCCGGTTCTGGGACGTGAACACCAATGAGAAGCTGGACAAGGACCGCTTCCGCCGGGATCTGGGCAACGTGGAGGACGCGTACCACGAAATGATGAAAAGGCTCGGGCTGGCCGAGTAAAAGAGAGGTTTTTATGGATAGTTGCGAGACACATATCCATGAGGAGTGCGGCGTATTCGGAATATACGCCGCAAATCCTTTTCATGTGGGGGACACGGTCTACTACGGCCTCTACGCCCTCCAGCACCGGGGGCAGGAGAGCTGCGGCATCACCGTCTCCCATAACGGCCGCTTCACCACCCATAAGGACCTGGGTCTGGTGAGCGACGTGTTCACCCCCGAGGAGCTGGAGAAGCTGGGGGAGGGGACCATGGCCGTGGGGCACGTGCGCTACGGCACCACCGGCAACTCCGGGCGCGAGAACGCCCAGCCCATCGTGGTGAGCCACTTCACCGGGAACCTGGCCACCGTCCACAACGGCAACCTCACCAACGCCGGCGAGCTCCGGCATGAGCTGGAAAGCCGCGGGGCCATCTTCCACACCACCTCGGACACGGAGATCATCTCCTACGTCCTCACCCAGGAGCGGCTGGAGACGTACACCCCCGAGGACGCGGTCCTGCGGGCCATGAACCGCCTCAAGGGCGCCTACTCCCTTATTTTGATGCTGGAGGACAAGCTCATCGCCGTCCGGGACAAAAACGGCTTCCGGCCCCTCTGCTACGGGCGCAACCGGCACGGGGACTACATCATCGCCTCGGAGACCTGCGCCCTCAGCTCCGTTTCCGCCGAGTACATCCGGGACATCCGCCCCGGCGAGGTGGTGGTCTTCGACAAGTCCGGCGTGCGCAGCCTCACGGACAACTGCGATAAGGCCCCGGAGGCCATGTGCATCTTCGAGTATATCTACTTCGCCCGCCCGGACTCCCGCATCGACGGCGCGTCCATCCACCACGCAAGATTGCGCGCCGGGAAATTCCTGGCTCAGGACTACCCGGTGGAGGCGGACATCGTCATCGGCGTGCCCGACTCCGGCACCGACGGGGCCATCGGCTACGCCAAGGAGAGCGGCATCCCCTACGACATCGGGCTCATCAAGAATAAGTACATCGGCCGCACGTTCATCAGCCCCGGCCAGAAGTCCCGGGAGACGGGGGTCCGCATCAAATTAAACGCCGTCCGGGAGACGGTGGAGGGCAAGCGCGTGGTTTTAGTGGATGACTCCATCGTCCGGAGCACCACCATTGCCCGCACCGTCGCCATCCTCCGGGAGGCCGGCGCCACCCAGGTCCACGTCCGCATCACCGCGCCCCCGTTCCTCAACCCCTGCTATTACGGCGTGGACATCGACTCGAGGGAAAACCTCATCGCCTGCAAGTATACCGTCCCGGAGATCTGCAAGCTCATCGGCGCGGACAGCTTAGGCTACCTGGATATCCGGCACCTAAACGAGCTTCCCGGCATCCAGGGCCACACCTACTGCACCGCCTGCTTCACCGGCGACTACAAAACCCGCATCCCGGAGGAGACGAAAAGGGATATGTTCGAGGGAGAATGAACCCGGACGCTCCACGTGGCACGGGCGGACACATGGGTCCGCCCCTACAGAGGGTGGGGAAGGGTATCCCATTCAACCGACATCGGAAATCATCGCAACACGGGCCGCCAGGAGTGGCGGCCCCTACGGCGTTGATGGAAGGCAATCTGGAAAATGTAGGGGCGGGTTCCAAACCCGCCCGTTTTATACTACTCTCTAATAAAAAGTAGACAGTTATATATAACAGTGGTAAAATAAACTAGGTGATGAAAATGCGGTATAA
>CANQSD010000219.1 GCA_947626385.1 uncultured Oscillospiraceae bacterium
TTGCCCACGGCGTCGATGGGCTTGACGCCCAGCTTTTCAAGGACGCCCTCCAGCTGTGTCATGGTCATCCGGATGCCCTTCAAAAAGGCCTCGTCGGCGCAGCCGAGCTTCAGCGCCCGCTCCAGATTGTCGTACACCGGCAAAAAGGGCGTCACGGCGTCGGCCTTCACCTGGGCGTAAAGAGCCTCCCGCTCCTTCTGGCTGCGCTTGCGGTAGTTGTCATACTCGGCGTAGAGCCGCAGGTACTTGTCCTTCTCCGCCGCCAGAAGCTCCTCCGGGGTGGGCTCCTGCTTCTCCTCGGCCTTGGGTTCCTCGGCCGGTTCCTCTTTTTCCGCCTCGGGCGTCTCGGGGGCCTTCGTCTCTTTTTCCTTTTCGTCCTTTTTCTTTTCGTCCATCACTTGTCATCTCCTTTGATCATCAGCTTTCCGTAGCCGCTGGGCGGCGCCCCGCCGGCCAGGAGCTTGGAGAGCCCCCCGGCGATGTAGCTGAGCTTCGCCGCTACGGCGGAATAGTCCATTCTGGTGGGGCCCACCACGCCGATGATGCCCCGCATATTGTCCCCGGCGTTGTAGCTTGCCAGCACCACGCTGGAATCCTTCAGCTCCAACGCCGCGTTCTCCGGCCCGATGAGCACCTTCACGTCCCCGAAATCCGTGCCCCCCGGAAGGCTCGCCAGGTTCGCCGCGTCGGAGAGATAGTTGATGAGCCGGTGGGCCTTGTCGGGGTCCTTGAACTCCGGGAGCTTTAGAAGGTTGGCCTCCCCGGACACGTTGGCCCCGCCGCCGGCGGTGGCCAGCGTCTCGATGACGAAGCTGGCGATGACGCTTGTCAGGCCCATGGTGTCCCCGGCGGCGCGCTCCGTAGAATCAATGAGCTCCGCCGTAATGGCCTCCTCACCGATGCCGGTGAAAGAGGCGTTGAACACCGCCGACAGGCGCTGGAGGGTGTTCTGGGAGAAGGAGAAGGGCAGATGCACCAGCTTGTTCTTCACCGTGTCCCCGGTGAGGAGGAGCACGATGATGAAGGAATTCTGGTCAAGATAGATGAGGTCGAAGCGCTTCACCGTCACCGCCGCGGCGGCGGAGATGGTGAGGGCCGGGTAACTGGTGAGCTCCGTGGCCATGTGGCCCACGTTCTCGATGAGCTTGTCAAGCTGGGCCACGCGGTCCCGGAGCTTCCGGTTGATGGTTTCCGTCTCGTCGTCCGTCAGCTCCCGCTCCCGCATGAGCTCGTTGACGTAGAGCCGGTATCCCTTGGCGGTGGGCACGCGCCCGGCGGAGGTGTGGGGCTGGTCCAGATACCCCTCGCGCGTCAGCTCCGCAAGCTCGTTGCGGATAGTGGCGGGGGAACAGGTGAGGGCGGCTCGCTGCTGGACCGTCCGGCTGCCCACAGGCTCGGCGGAATCGATGTACTCCTCCACCACCGCCCGCAGGATCTTCTTTTGCCGCTGGGAAAGCTCCATATCCTCACCTTCTTTTAGCACTCTCCGTTCCCGAGTGCCAACGCTACTTTACCACCATTGGGCCGGTCTGTCAAGTGAGGATTTGGCAATTCACATTTTTTTCACGAATTTGTCACCCCGCCCAAAGCCAGCGCCCGTTTTGCCGTTATTTTTCCCGGTTTCCCATGAAAAAAGTGTTGACTTACGCAAAAAATGAGATTATAATTAATAAGCCGCTTTGAGCTGAGCCAGAAAAGTATCTCGGGATACGCCTGCGAGAGCGAGTCTCTATTATTTAAGAGGTGAAACCATATGACAGCCATCATTGAAGCCTGCGGCAGGCAGTACCGCGTGAACCCCGGCGACACCCTCTTCGTGGAGAAACTGGGCGTGGAGGACGGCCAGACCGTCACCTTCGACAAGGTCCTCGCCATCTTCAACGACGACGGCACCGCCACCATCGGCACGCCCGTGGTCGAGGGCGCCACCGTCACCGCCACCGCGGTGAAGACCGGCAAAGCCCGGAAGATCATCGTCTACAAGATGCGCCCCAAGAAGAACTATCGCCGTAAGCAGGGCCACCGTCAGCCCTACACCAAGATCACCGTCGACGCCATCAACGCGTAAGTGATCCGTACTCAACCCACTAAATCGGAGGTGTAACACACATGGCACATAAAAAAGGAATGGGCTCCACCAAGAACGGCCGCGATTCCGAGTCCAAGCGCCTGGGCGTCAAGCGCGCCGACGGGCAGTACGTCCTCGCGGGCAACATCCTCGTCCGCCAGCGCGGCACCAGGATCCACGCCGGCAACAACGTGGGCATGGGGTCCGACAACACCCTCTACGCCAAGGTCTCCGGCAAGGTCCGCTTCGAGCACATCAACCGTGAGCGCAAGCAGGTCTCCGTCTACGAGGAAGCCGCCAACTGAAAAAGCCAACGCCGGGACGGATACCGTCCCGGCGGTTTTTTGTGGGGTATTGCGGCGGCGGGGAAAGGTTTGCGGCTTGCGCCGCATTTTTTTATTCCCGCCCACCCGCCCCCGCCGCCGCACGAACCACCCCTGCCGCTTGCGCGGCTGTCCCCTCCGTAGGAGGGGCTAACGTATCGGGGGCTGGTGCGTTTTGACGGAACCGGTCTGTCATCCAACGCTCGCTTCCCCCCTGCCCCCCTCCTACGAGGAGGGGGCCCTGAGACGGGAGCGGGTGCGTTTTATCGGAACTGTTCCGTTATCGCAACCTCTTTTGCCCCTCCTACGGAGGGGTGGCGCGAAGCGCCGGGGTGGTGCTGCAATCCGATTATCGGAAGCCCCCAGTTACGCTCCACGGGCTCGAATACCCCGCCGCTGCGGCGGCACCCCTTTTTCCGAAAAAGGGGTCGGGGGAATAAGGTTGCGGCGCTATGCGCCGCGTTTATAAAAAATTGCGCCGCAAAGCGGCGCAAACCTTTTTAAGCCCCCTCCTCGTAGGAGGGGGGCAGGGGGGAAGCGAAG
>CANQSD010000220.1 GCA_947626385.1 uncultured Oscillospiraceae bacterium
AAGGGCGTAGTGGAAGGAGTTCATGACGCCGGGGGCGGAGTCGGTGACGGTGCCGTCCAGGTCAAAGAGGATGGTTTTATAGTCCGGCATAGGTGAAAAACCTCATTTTTTCGTGATAAAAGGGGCCGCGGCCTTGAGCATCAGGCGTTTTTGGGTACCGTTGAAGTCCACGGTGAGGAGGGCGTCCCCCGGCATGGAGGTGACGGCGACGACGGTGCCCTCGCCGAAGGCCTTGTGGCGGATGACGTCCCCGGCGGAGAGTGCGGGAAGGGCCTTGGCGGGCTGAGAGGCCGTTTTCGGACCCTCGGCGGGGGGTCTCCGGACCCCCTGGGACACCCCTCCGAACCCCCTCCGAGGGGTCTCCGAGCCCCCTCCAAACCCCCTCCGAGGGGCCTGCGGGAAGGGGCTTTTTTCCCGCCAGCGGTACTCCAGCCACTCCGGGTCCGGCTCCCTGGTGAAGTCCTCGGGCCCTGTCCGGAGGTCGGCGGGCTTGTCGATGTCCCCGTCGGGGATCTCCTCCACGAAGCGGGAGACGGCGTTGGCGGTGGTGTGACCGAAGAGAAGGCGGCGGCGGGCGGCGGTGAGGGTGAGGCGGCGCTTGGCCCTCGTCAGGGCCACGTAGCAAAGGCGGCGCTCCTCCTCCAGGTCCTCCTCGCTGTCGGTGCTCCGGGAGGAGGGGAAGACGTTCTCCTCCATCCCCACCAGGAACACCCAGGGGAACTCCAGGCCCTTGGCCGCGTGGATGGTCATCAGGATAACGCTCTCGCCCTGGGTGTCCACGCTGTCAAGGTCCGAGTAAAGGGCGATCTCGTCCAGGAACCCGGCAAGGGACGGCGTCTCGGCGGAGGCGGCGTAGGAGACGATGTTGGATTTAAGCTCCATGATGTTGTCCCGCCGCGCCAATGCCTCGTCGGAGTCGCCCAGGGCCTCCAGGTACCCCGTCTTCTCCAGGAGCGCGTCGTAGAAGTCCTCCAGCGGCATGGTCTCGGAGAGGGTCCGCAGCTCCATGATGAGCTCTAAAAACTTCGCAAGCTTCCCGGCGGCGTTCTTGAGCTCCGGGAAGCTCCCGGCGTCGGCGGCGATGTCCAGGATGGGCCGGCGCTGGGCGGCGGCGAAAGAGCGCAGGCGCTCCACGGTGGTGTCGCCGATGCCACGGGCGGGGGTGTTGATGATCCGCAAAAGCCGCAGGTCGTCGGCGGGGTTGTTGACGACGGCCAGGTAGCTGGTCATGTCCTTGATCTCGGCCCGGTCGAAGAACCGGGTGCCGCCCACCACCTTGTAGGGGATGGCCAGCCGCTTGAAGGCGTACTCCAGGCGGTTGGACTGGACGTTCATCCGGTAGAGGACGGCAAAGTCGCTCCAGCGCATCCCGCCGGCCACGGCGTTGACGATGGTGTCGGCCACGAATTCCGCCTCGGCGTCGTCGCCGTCGCTGACCACGAGCTTCAGCTTCTCCCCGTCCCCGGCGGAGGTCCACAGGTTCTTCCCCCGGCGCTCGGCGTTATGGCGGATGACAGCGTTGGCGGCGCTGAGGATGTGGCCGGTGGAGCGGTAGTTTTGCTCCAGCTTGATGACACGGGCGTTTTTGAAGCGGTTTTCAAAGCTCAGGATGTTCTCGATGGTGGCCCCTCGGAAGCGGTAGATGGACTGGTCGTCGTCGCCCACCACGCAGATGTTCTCCCGCTCCCCCGCCAGCATGGCCGCCAGCAGGTACTGGGCGTGGCTGGTGTCCTGGTACTCGTCCACCAGCACGTAGCGGAAGCGTCGCTGCCAATAGGCCCGCTCCTCGGGGTAGTCGCGCAAAAGGAGGACGGTGTAGTAAATGAGGTCGTCAAAGTCCAGCGCGTCCGCCGCCAAAAGCCGGCGGGCGTACTCGGTGTAGGCCCGGGCTATGTACTTCTGCCGGGGGTCCCAGCCCTTCTCCGCCACCGCGGCGAAGTCCGCCGGGGACTGGAGCTTGTCCTTGGCGCGGCTGATGGCGGCGAGGACGGACTTGGGCGGGAACTGCTTCTCGTCCAGATTGAGCTCCCGGAGGACCCGCTTCATCACCGCCACGCTGTCGCTGGCGTCGTAGATGGTGAAGTTGGAGGAGATGCCCAGGACCTCCACGCTCCGGCGGAGAATGCGCACGCAGGCCGAGTGGAAGGTCATGGCCCAGACGTCCTGGGCGCCGGGGCCAAGCTTGCGCTCCAGCCGCGCCTTGAGCTCGTCGGCGGCCTTGTTGGTGAAGGTGATGGCGATGACCCGCCAGGGCTCCACCGGGTCCAGCGCGCAAAGCTCCCGGATATTCTCGGGCACAGGGCCCGTGCGTCCGGCCTCCGCCTCCAAAAGGGCAAGCTCCGCCTCCCCCATCCCCTCCGGCACCTCGGGGCTGTCCGAGCCCCGGCCGTAGCGGATGAGGTTGGCGATGCGGTCGATGAGCACCGTGGTCTTCCCGCTCCCCGCCCCGGCCAGCAGCAGCAGCGGCCCCTCCGTGGCCAGGACCGATTTTTTCTGCATATCGTTGAGGTGGGCAAAGTCCCGCTCGATGACCCGCCCGCGCGCCAGGGCAAAGCGCCGTTCAAATTCGTTTCTCTCCATATCGTTGCGTTCCGTTTCTGAAAGGTTCCCTGACAGTATACACCGGGGGCGGGGAAATGTAAAGGTGGGAAATGGGGGACGGGGGCGTTGAAAAGGGCCCCTACAAGGTAACTGGGGGTGGTACGTTTTATCGGAACCGCTCTGTCATCCAACGCTCGCTTCCCCCCTGCCCCCCTCCTACGAGGAGGGGGCTCCGAGACGGGGGCGGGTGTGTGTTATCGGAACCGTTCTGTCACGCAACGTGGTACGGGCGGGTTTGGAACCCGCCCCTACCGCCTCCCTTAAGCCCCAGCGACGCTCAACGGGCTCGAAT
>CANQSD010000221.1 GCA_947626385.1 uncultured Oscillospiraceae bacterium
CGCCGGCCTCTGGCCCGCTTCGGCCTGTGGCTGTGCTTTCTCGCGTATCTCGTCTTCGACGCCTTCGCTCTCACCATAGTCCTGACCTACTGGCGTCATGTCCTCTGACCCCTCCCCTGCCCCAAAAAATCAAGGCCGCCTTTTTGGCGGCCTTTTGCTTTTATTCCCTGTGACGGACGTGTAAGGCGCTGCACAGATGGGCAGAATGGGTCTATGACATGAATGCAGGAGGCACACCATGGAAAACAAAAACGCCCTCCCCCGCGTCCGAGCTCTGCCGCCGGCGGCCCTTTGCGTGTTCACGTATCTATGCAACCTCTTTGACTATGCCTACACCCTCTACGGCCTGCGGCACTGGACAGGGCTTCGGGAGGAGAATCCCGTCTTTGCGGCGCTGCTCCGGACGCCGGCGCTGGCGGCCGCGTTCAAGCTTGTGGGCGTGGGGGGCTTCTTGTGGCTCCTTTACCGGATGCGCGCGTACCGCTCCGCGCGCCTTGGCATCCTGTGCGTGGCGGCGGCCTACACCGCCGTGGTGGTCTATGAGCTTCTCCTGGCCCTCGTGATCCTGGCGTAAAATGACGCGACAAAATGAGTATACCCCCTCTTGACAAAGGCGTCGCGAGGGGGTATACTGAGACTGTAAAGGGGCTCGTCACATGACGGGGACCCAATTGTCAGCTAATTTTTTGAATCAGTTGACCGCTTGGGCGCACACCAAGCGGTCAACTGGCGTATATGGGGAAAACACATCCTGGAATACGAAGATGGGAAAATGAGCATACCCCCTCTTGACAAAGGTGTCGGGAGGGGGTATACTGAGACTGTAAAGGGGCTCGTCACATGACGGGGACCCGCGATTTGACTAATTTATTATGTCAGTTGACCGCTGGGTGCAGTTCCAGGCGGTCAACTGGCGTATATGGGGAAAAACACCGCATAGATCACGGCAAAAGCCATAATCAACAGCAAGGTGATAAGTACCTTCAACAGTCTTTTCCTCACGCCATTACCACCTCCCCTCGCTCAACGCTCCGGGAAGCGGGTCCACCGCCAGAAGTGCTTGACCTCTGCACAGCCTCCCCCAAATGGGGCTGAGAGTATCATACTCCTTTTGTCGGAATCTGTCAACCGCTCTGATGCGCGCGAAAAAAGAGTATACCCCCTCTTGACAAAGGCGTCACGAGGGGGTATACTGAGACTGTAAAAGGGTTCGTCACATGACGGGGACCCGCAGTCACTTAATAGTTTCTATCAGTTGACCGCTTGGGTGGCTTCCAGGCGGTCAACTGGCGTATATGGGAAACAGAACGTTCGATGCCAAAAACAGCAACACAACGAGAAGGAGTAAGATAAGTATCTTTTTCCATGTTTTCCACACGCCATACCACCTCCCTTCCCGAGACTCTCCGGAAAAAAGGTGGGTCCACCGCCAGAAGTGCTTGACCTCTGCACAGCCTCCCCCAAATGGGGCTGGGACTATCATACTCCTTTTGTCGGAATCTGTCAACCGCTCTGATGCGCGCGAAAAATGAGTATACCCCCTCTTGACAAAGGCGTCGGGAGGGGGTATACTGAGACTGTAAAGGGTGACGTCTTGTGACGGGAACCCAATTGAGTCAATCTAATTTGAAATCAGTTGACCGTCTGGGTTGCGTCCAGGCGGTCAACTGGCGTATATGGGGAAAAGCACATTCTGGAATACGAAGAAAAGTATCACCAGAATGATCGTGATAAGTAACCTTACCCAAGTTTTCCTCACGCCGATACCACCTCCCTTCACGCAATGTTCCGGGAAATGGGTTCACCGCCAGAAGCGCACTGCCCCTGACACAGCCTCCCCCAAGTGGGGCTGAGAGTATCATACTCCTTTTGTCCGGTCTTGTCAATCGGGCGGATTTCGTTGATTTTGCGGCTTTTTGTGCAAGTTGCCATCTTGTCTTTTGGATGATAAAGTGCTATTATCTCCTTAACAAATCGCCCGCGAGGTTTTGTATGAAAAGCATCCGCCTTGAAAACAGCTATTTTGGCTTTACCTTCCGCTTTACCTACTTTTTTGGTAAGGCTTAAAACGGTTTGGCTGAAACGGTTGACGGGCAAAAGAAAAATCGCCTTGGACCCTCGCAGTCAGACCGACTGCGGGGGCTTTTTACGGCAAAAAAGGAGCGGCAAGTATGATCGTTATTTTAAAAGAAAACCCCAACAAGACCCAGGTGGACTCCCTAATGGCCTGGCTGGAGAGCAAGGGCATCGAGATCCACACCTCCGTGGGCGAGCACCAGACGGTGCTGGGCCTGGTGGGCGACACCTCCAAGCTGGACATGGACCTCCTCCTGGCGCTGGACATCGTGGAGGACGTCAAGCGCATCCAGGAGCCCTATAAGAACGCCAACCGCAAATTCCACCCGGACGACACCGTCATCGACGTGGGCGGCGTGAAGATCGGCGGCGGGAGCCTGACCCTCATCGCCGGGCCCTGTTCCGTGGAGAACGAGGAGCAGATCATCGCCGTGGCCCAGGCCGTGAAGGCCAGCGGCGCCCAGATCCTCCGGGGCGGCGCCTTCAAGCCCCGCACCTCCCCCTACTCCTTCCAGGGCCTCCACGGCGAGGGCATCCGGCTTTTGAAGCTGGCCCGGGAGGTCACCGGCCTTCCCATCGTCACCGAGCTCATGGACGCTTCCCACCTGCCTCTTTTCGAGGACGTGGACATTATTCAGGTGGGCGCCCGGAATATGCAGAATTTCGAGCTTTTGAAGCTCTTAGGCCACATCGACAAGCCCATCCTCTTAAAGCGCGGCCTTGCCAACACCTACGAGGAGCTTTTGATGTCCGCTGAGTACATCATGGCCGGCGGCAACCAGAAGGTCATCCTCTGCGAGCG
>CANQSD010000222.1 GCA_947626385.1 uncultured Oscillospiraceae bacterium
ACCCGCCCCCGACGCGATTGCCCCTCCCTTTGGGAGGGGGCAGGGGATGGGTGCGAGTTTTTGAGCGGTATGATAGACGTCCCCACCCTGCCCATCGCTTCGCTCGGGCACCCCTCCCGGAGGGAGGGGCTTTGGCTTGTGCGTTTTTTCGTAACCGCTCTGTCATCCCACCTTCGCTACCCCCCTGCCCCCCTCCTACGAGGAGGGGGCTTTTAAAAGGTTTGCGGCTTGCGCCGCATTTTTTATGATTCGCCGCGGCGGGGGACACAAAAAGACCGGGGAAGGTTTTGGGCCTTTCCCGGTCTTCGGTTTGGTGAAAAACAGTTCGCCAGTTACTTTACTAATTTCGCCACTTCGGCGGCCAAGTCGTCCTGGCGCTTTTCGATGCCCTCGCCCTTCTCGAAGCGGACGGCGTCCACGAATTTGATGGAGCCGCCCAGGGCCTTGGCGGAAGCCTCGATATACTTCTCCACGGTGACGGAGTTGTCCTTGACGAACTCCTGCTGGAGAAGGCAGTTCTCGGCGTAGAATTTATTGAGCTTGCCCATGACGATGCGCTCGCGGACCTGCTCGGGCTTGTTCGCCATGGAGGGGTCGTTGGCCATCTGGGCCATCATGATCTTCTTCTCCTCGTCCAGCACGTCCTGGGTGACCTGGGACTTATCCCAGAAGCGGGGGTTGAGGGCCGCGATCTGCATGGCGGCGTCCTTGCCCACGGTCTCCACCTTCTCAGCGGGCAGGTCGGTGTCCAGATTGACGAGCACGCCGATCTTGCCGCCCATGTGGACGTAGGGGACGGAGACGCCGGCAGCGAAGCGGGCAAAGCGGCGGACGTTGATGTTCTCGCCGATGACCAGGACCTTCTCGTTCTGGGCCTCCTTGACGGTGAGGTCGGAGCCGGGGTATTTGCAGGCCATGAGGGCGTCCAGATCGGCGGGGCCGTCCTTGGCGACCACGGCGGCGATCTGGCGGACATAGTCCACAAAAACGTCGTTCTTGGCCACGAAGTCGGACTCGGCGTTGACCTCCACGCACACGCCCACGCCGTCCACCACGGTGGCGTAGGCCACGCCCTCGGCGGCGATGCGGCCGGCCTTCTTCTGGGCGGCGGCGAGGCCCTTCTCACGCAGCCATTCCACGGCCTTGTCGATATCGCCGTCGGTGGCGGCCAGGGCCTTCTTGCAGTCCATCATGCCGACGCCGGTCATCTCGCGAAGATTCTTTACATCAGCGGCAGTGATTGCCATATTCAGTTCCTCCTCTATATTCTTACGGTTCGATCCGGTCACTCAGCGGCGCTCTCGGTCTCGGCCTCAGCCTCGGCCTTGGCGGCCTCGGCGTCCTCGCCCTGACGGCCCTCCTGGACGGCGTTGGCCATGGTGGAGGCGATGAGGCGAATGGCGCGGATGGCGTCGTCGTTGCCGGGGATCACGTAGTCCACCTCGTCGGGGTCGCAGTTGGTGTCCACGATGGCGACGATGGGGATGCCCAGCTTCCGGGCCTCGGCGATGGCGTTGCGCTCCTTGCGGGGGTCGACGATGAAGAGGGCGGAGGGGAGCTTGCTCATCTCCTTGACGCCGCCGAGGTACTTCTCAAGCTTGGCCATCTCGCCCAGGTGCTTCATGACCTCCTTCTTGGGGAGCATATCGAAGGTGCCGTCCTCCTGCATCTTCTTGAGCTGCGCCAGACGGTCCACGCGGGTGCGCATGGTCTTGAAGTTGGTGAGCATACCGCCCAGCCACCGGGCGTTGACGTAGTACATACCCACGCGCTCGGCCTCTTCCTTCATGGCGTCCTGGGCCTGCTTCTTGGTGCCCACGAAGAGAAGGGTGCCGCCGTTCTCGGAAAGCTCGCGCACGAAGTTGTAAGCCTCCTCCAGCTTCTTCACGGTCTTCGCAAGGTCGATGATGTAGATGCCGTTGCGCTCCATGTAGATGTAGGGGGCCATCTTGGGGTTCCACCTGCGGGTCTGGTGGCCGAAATGCACGCCGGCCTCCAGAAGCTGTTTCATTGATACGACTGCCATTTGTTTGTTCTCCTTTTCAATTTAGTTCTTACCTCCACGGCTATCCTCCCGAACGCCAACCGTTGGCACAGACGTCCGGTCCCTCCGTGTGCGTAATACCCCATTTAAGAGGCTAGGATATTATATCAAAGCGTTTTTCAAATTGCAAGGCTTATTTTGGCCTTTTTAGAAATTTATTAGTCAATTTATTAGTCAAACCGGAAGCCGGCGGGTCATTTGTCCGGGCCTTTTTCCGCCGGCGGGAGCTGCGTGCCGTATTTTTCAAGCATCTTCCTTCTGAACCTCTCGTAGGACTCATATTTGTCGACATGAGGCGCGGGAGGAAGCTTCTCCTTGATCGCGTCAAGGTACGCCGAGAGAATCTCTTCGTCGAAGCTTTCCTCTGTCATCGCGCTGAGCTCCCACTGAAATCCAAACCTCAGCTCCTCGATATCCCATCCCTTTAATTCCTCGCGGAGCTCCTCATACCCTGTCCCCATTTGGTTCCTCCTTATAATTTATGACGCGCTTATTCTTTCTCATGGCGTATCGCCGCGTATCCGCCGCGCCGCCGTCGAGGATGACATACGCGACCAGCGCGTCGCTGTGGTCCACCATCCACCTGTTCCGCTTGCTAATGGCAAAGCGCATGGGCCCGCCCTCTATCTCCGGGTACATCGTCCTGTCGTACTGCTCCGCGCTGACCTCCCGCCCGAGGTAGGCCAGGACGAGGACGGATTCGATTTGCGGGTGCTTCTGCTTCAGCCTCCACACCACCGAGGCCGCTATGCGGTCGAAGTCCCCGTATCCGCCCAGATAAAAGGTATCCGCGCCCTCCGCTATCAGCTTCTCAAC
>CANQSD010000223.1 GCA_947626385.1 uncultured Oscillospiraceae bacterium
TCCTGGAAGGCGATGAGCACGCCGTAGATGGGCAGGTAGTTAAAGAGGAAGACCACCAGCACGGCGGGGAGGATCATGACAAGGAAGGGGTGGTTGTCCCGGAGCCGTCTCCACATCCGGCGGGTCTTCGCCTTGCGGCTTGTGGGGTCCAGCGCCAGCGACTCGCCGGTGGGGCCGTCTTTTACTTTTCGCATATCTTATTCTCCTTTCAGCTTATTGTCGCGCGCCGGTCAAAGAAGGTTCTTGCCGGTGTTCACGTCGAAGATGTGCATAAGCTCGGGCTTGAAGGAGAAGCGGACGGTCTTGCCGATGGAGTGGGCCTCCAGGTCGATGCCCACGGTGGGGATGATGGCCACCACGTCCGCGCCCTGGACATCCATGTGCAGGTGAAGCTCGGAGCCCATCATCTCGGAGACCTCGATCTTGCCGGTGAAGCCGCCCTCGTCCAGGGTCATATGGACCGGACGGACGCCCACCACCACGGGGCAGGACTTCTGGCCCCTGGCCTTCAGGGCCTTCTGCTGGCCCTCGGAGAGGGCGACCTTCTTGTCCATGACCTCCACGGCGTACTGGCCGTTCTCCTCCACGAGCCTGCTGCCCTCAAAGAAGTTCATCTGCGGCGTACCGATGAAGCCGGCCACGAACAGGTTCACCGGGTGGTTGAAGACCTCCTGGGGCGTGCCGATCTGCTGGATGAAGCCGTCCTTCATGATGACGATCCGGTCGCCCAGGGTCATGGCCTCGGTCTGGTCGTGGGTGACGTAGATAAAGGTGGTGTTGATCTTCTGGCGCAGCTTGATGATCTCGGCGCGCATCTGATTGCGGAGCTTCGCGTCCAGGTTGGAGAGGGGCTCATCCATCAAAAGCACCTGGGGGCTCCTCACGATGGCGCGGCCGATAGCCACGCGCTGGCGCTGGCCGCCGGAGAGGGCCTTGGGCTTGCGGTCCAGGTACTGGGTGATGTCCAGGATCTCCGCCGCCTCCCGGACCTTCTGGTCGATCTCGTCCTTGGGCATCTTCTTGAGCTTCAGGGAGAAGGCCATGTTGTCGTAGACGGTCATGTGGGGATAGAGGGCGTAGGACTGGAAGACCATGGCGATGTCCCGGTCCTTGGGGGCCACCTCGTTGACGAGCCGGTCGCCTATGTAGAGCTCGCCGGAGCTGATCTCCTCGAGGCCGGCGATCATCCGGAGGGTCGTGGACTTGCCGCACCCGGAGGGGCCTACCAGGACGATGAACTCGCGGTCGGCGATGTCCAGAGAGAACTGCTGGACGGCTACCACGCCCTCGTCGGTGATCTGGAGATTCGCCTTCTCCTTCTCGGGCTCGTCTACCTTCTTCTTTTTCTTCTTCTTGGGGCCGCTCTCGGTGTTGGGGTATACCTTCTTGATGTCTTTCAGGGTCAAGCTTGCCATGGCGTTTTACCTCCCGTTTGGAAAATTATTGCGGCGCGCTGGATGCGGGTCATGTAACCAATGGTTTACATTATTGTTACATTTTCTGCGTTTATTGTAATCCAAGATTTACGAAATGTCAACGAGAGTTTTACGAAAATATCAAAAATGTAAACTTAGCCAAAAATATTGTAAATTTTTTGTGCAATTGTAACAACAGACTTTTTTAAAGTTTACAAAATGCACATCTTGATTTTTCCTGACACCTATGCTATAGTAAAGTCGAAATGTTACGGACAGGAGGACGAGTTATGGCGCTCAGACGGGTCACCATGCAGGATATCGCCGATTCCTGCGGCCTTTCCCGGAACACGGTCTCAAAAATCTTCAACGGCAGGGGCGCCGTCCCCGAAACCACCCGCAAGATGGTGCTGGAAAAGGCCCAGGAGCTGGGCTACCGCCAGATGCCCGACAGCGAACAGCCCAAGGCCGAGCCGCGCAGTCAGAACGTCGCCCTTTTTACCAGCAATATGCCCTCGGACTACCACTTCGGCACGCTGTTCGTCCCGGCCTTCGCCGGCGCGCTCAGCCGCGCGGGGTATACCCTGATGATGTATGAGCTGACGGAGGAGGAGTTCATGTCCAACCGCCTCCCGGCCCACGCGACTCTGGACCAGACGGCGGGGATCTTGGGCATCGAGCTTTTCAGCCGCCCCTATATCGAGATGATCTGCTCTCTCGGCCTGCCGGCCATTTTCGTGGACGCCTGGGCCGGGGCGAACACCTCCACCCTCCCGTATGACCTCATCTCCATGGAGAACGTGGCCAGCACCATCGCCCTCACCAATGACATCCTCCGTTCCGGCGGCCGGAGGCTGGGCTTCGTGGGCGACCCGGACCACTGCAACAGCTTCCACGAACGGTGGGTCGGCTTCTCCATCGCCCTCCAGCGCTCCGGCATCCCGCTGGACAGGAGCCTGTGCATCCTGGACCGGGACGGCCGGCAGTACAGCGACCCGGAGTGGTATATCGCCAACCTCAAAAAAATGCCCGTCCTGCCCGACGGCCTGGTCTGCGCCAACGACTACATCGCCCTGCACGTCATGACGGCCCTGAAGCAGATGGGCGTGTCCATCCCCGGCGGCGTCATGGTCTCCGGCTTCGACGGCACCCCCCAGTCCGCCGTGGTGGAGCCGGCCCTCACCACCGCCCAGATCCCCGGCGCCGAGATCGGCAAGCTGGCGGCGGATATCCTCCTGGACCGCATCGAAAACCCCGACCGCCCCTACCGCGCCACCTACGTCAACACCACCCCCCTCCTGCGCGCCTCCACCACACGCTGACCCCGCCCTCACACACAAGCTCCTCGCCGCTCCAACTCCCATTGGGGGTCAGAAGCGGGGCAAAAAACAGCGGCGTCAAGTAAACCG
>CANQSD010000224.1 GCA_947626385.1 uncultured Oscillospiraceae bacterium
CCCTGGAGGAGAGCCTGACGCCGGAGGAGATCGAAAGGGGCCTTGTCATCCGGGACTGCAGCGTGGTGGACTGCGCCCCGGAGCAGGAGGACGCCGTCCGCGCCGTCAGCGAGGAGGTGGACCTGATCCGCTCCGGCGTCCTTTCCCTCGCCCAGCCCGACGACCCGGATACCGTAGTCATCAACGCGGGCACCTACAAGTTCTGATTTAAAAAGGTAAGAGCGCCTCCCCACACCGGGTCACGCCGGTGTGGGGAGGCGCATTTTTGTGTAGGGTGGGTGCGATTTATCGGAACCGCCCTGTCAACCAACGCTCGCTTCCCCCTTGCCCCCCTCCTACGAGGAGGGGGCTTAAAAAGGTTGCGGCTTCGCCGCAGATTTGATTATCCGCTGCGGCGGGGACGGGGGGCTCGAATCCCCCTTACCCCCTTTGCCCCAAAGGGGGTAAAAAAGGAGCGGCTTCGCCGCGATCTCGATTTTTTTGCGCCGGAGGCGCAATTAATTCAAGCGCGGCGAAGCCGCAACCTTATTCCCCTTGACCCCTTTTTCGGAAAAACTACGCCCGCAGGCGTGTTTCGGAGGCCAACCGCATAGGGTCCCCACGCGATTGAAAATCGCGTGGGAAAGGAGGAGCCAAGCCAGCGCCTGAAAGCGACCGAAGGGAGCTTGAAGCAAAGCGGCTTGAGCGACGACGTGGCGGCTCTTAGGCCGGAGATGGGGTGCCGCCGCAGCGGCGGGGTATTCGAGCCCGTTGGTCGTAACTGATGCTTTCGATAATCGGATTGCAGCACCACCCCGGCGCTTCGCACCACCCCGACCTAGGAGGGGCAAAAGAGGTTGCGATAACGGAACGGTTCAAAAAACGCACCTACCTCCGTCTCAGTGCCCCCTCCTCGTAGGAGGGGGGCAGGGGGGAAGCGAGCGTTGGTTGATAGAGCGGTTTCGACAAATCGCACCCACCCCGTTCACGCCGTAGGGGCCGCCACTCCTGGCGGCCCGCACGCGCCCCCTGTGTCATCCTTCCCCCTCCGGAATAGAATGTAGGGAACGCTGAAAGGGGAGGCTTTGGGAATGGAAGTTGCGGTGATTGGCGGGGACGGGAGGATCGAGGCGCTGGCAAGGCTGTTGGACCGGGACGGGCATGATGTCCGGTGCTATGGCCTGGAGCGCGGGGACCTGGCGCTGCCTCGTGCCGGGAGCCTGGGGGAGGCACTGGAGGGGGCGCGGGCGGTGATTCTGCCGCTGCCCATGGGCGGCGGGGAGGAGCTGAACGCGCCGCTGGCGGCCTCGCCCATCCCGGCGCGGGCACTGGCGGAGGCCATTTCGCCGGACGCGCTGGTGCTGGCGGGAAAGCCGGAGGGCGTTTTCGCGAAGGCCGCTGAGGCCCGGGGCCTTCGCGTGGCGGACTATTTCGCCCGGGAGGAGCTGACGGTCAAAAACGCCGCCGTCACCGCCGAGGGGGCGCTGGAGATTTTGATGCGGGAGCTTCCGGTGACGCTGTTGGGGGCGAAGGTCCTCGTGGTGGGCTTCGGCCGCATCGGCAAGTTCCTGGCCCTGCGCCTGCATCTTCTGGGCGCGCGCGTCACCGTCTCCGCCCGAAAGCCGGAGGACTGGGCCTGGATCCAGAGCCTGGGGCTGGAGCCGGCGGACACCGGATGCCTTGCCGGGGCGGTCCGGGGCTTTGACGCCGTGGTGAACACCGTCCCGGCGCCGGTGCTGGACCGGGAGATCCTCAGGGAGCTGGACAAAAGCTGCTTCGTGCTGGACCTGGCCTCCAGGCCCGGCGGGGTGGACCTTGCGGCGGCGGAGGAGCTGGGACTGCGAGCCCAGTGGGCCCTGGGGCTTCCGGGCAAGGCCGCGCCGGAGACCGCCGGGGCGGCCATCCGGGACACGATCTATCATATGTGGAAGGAATTGGAGTGCAGCCAATGGAAAGGTTGAGAGCGGGCGTCGCCCTGTGCGGCTCCTACTGTACATTTAAAAAGGCCGTGGCCGCCTTTGAGCGGC
Organism: uncultured Oscillospiraceae bacterium; assembly: GCA_947626385.1. GTDB lineage: Bacteria > Bacillota > Clostridia > Oscillospirales > Oscillospiraceae > RUG626. The sequence continues at coordinate 2,007 of CANQSD010000224.1, forward strand.
TTTGCGGCGAATACGACGTGACGCCCATCATGTCAGAGAGCAGCGCCGTGACGGACACGCGCTTCGGCATGGCGGAGGATTTCCGGGCGCGGCTGGAGGCCGCCTCGGGGAAGGAAATCGTGGACTCCATCGTCAAGGCGGAGCCCATCGGCCCCAAAAAGCTCCTGGACGTCCTGATCATTGTCCCCTGCACAGGGAACACCATCGCGAAAATGGCCAACGGCGTCACGGACTCCGCCGTCACCATGGCCGCCAAGGCCCACCTGAGGAACGGCCGGCCCGTGGTCATCGCCGTCTCCACCAACGACGCCCTGGGGGCCAACGCGGAGAACATCGGGAAGCTCCTGGCCCGGAAAAATATCTATTTTGTGCCCTTTTACCAGGACGACCCGGAGGGCAAGCCCTGCTCCCTGGCCGCCGACCTCGACCAGATCGAGGCCACGGTGGAGGCGGCCATGGAGGGGCGGCAGCTCCAGCCTGTGCTTGCCGCGCGGGAAAACCACAAGATGTAGTGGTTTCCGCCGGCAACTTTCGCGGGGTCGGGGCGCCCCCCGCGAATTTTTTTGAAAAATCTCAAAAAAAGTGTTGACATTTTCCCCACCCATGGTGTATAGTAAGCAAGCTGTTGAAAAACAGCGGATGACATGGCAAAAAATCCTCGGAAAAAAGATTGAAAAAAGTCTTGACAAGGGTTTGAAGATGTGTTATTCTAAAAGTCCGCTGAGCCCACGGGGTTTGACGGGGATGCACCTTGCGAATTAAACAGTGTAAGCGAGAAAGCACCAAGAACGGGAAGGGCTTTCGCTGCGAGG
>CANQSD010000225.1 GCA_947626385.1 uncultured Oscillospiraceae bacterium
CTGGGAAGGGGCAGCCAGCCCGCGCCGTCGAAGCTGGCGGCCATGTACTGGTAGCCCATGAGGGCTAGGGCGTCGTAGCTCGTAAGGCCGGGGGAGATCTTGTCCACGTAGTGGGGCGGGCGGGAGAGGCGTATGGTATAGCCGTGCCGCTCCTTCAAAAGGTCGTGGAGCTTTTGGAGGTCCGCCACGGCCTTGTCGATGTCCCCCAGGTACGTGCGGCTGCCGTAGACCACGTTCTTGGGCCCGTAGAGCACGTGGGCGTAGGTGTGGCTGGTGATCTCGTGGCCGCCGGCGATGAGGCGGTCGATCTCTTCCTGGCAAACCTGGGCGCCGCCCTCGCCGTCGTGACCGAAGTCCGGGTAGTGGTCGAATTTCTTCCCGCCCCAGGCCGCCGAGCCCTCGGCTCCGGCCTCGTCGGGGTAATTGCCGGCGGTGGAGCCCACCACGTCGAAGGTCCCCTTGGCGCCGAAGCTCTCCAGCGTGTCCGCCAGGGTCATGGTGAGGCCCTTCTGGTGCTTCCCGCCGGGGTTGGGCGGCATCCGGCTGGGGCCGTCGTCAAAGGTCATGGCCACCACGCGCCGATCCGTCTTCACCCGCTCGACGCGCCGCACCGGCGAGACGTACACCGGCGTCCGGGCCTTGATCTGGGCGTCGAACCGGTGCTTCACCTTCTTGGCAAGCCCGATGCCCTTCGTGACAATAGACATGGCGTTCTCTCCTTACATATGCAGTATATCCCTGCCGGCGCAGTAGGCCACGTAGGCCGCGCCGACGCAGAGATTTTTGACCCCGCCCAGCCGCCGCCGGAGGATAAATTGGGAAAGCCCCTTGCGGGTACGGGAGGTGTTTTTGACGAACACCGGCCGGCACCGGCCGGCCCGCAGGGCCTCCTCCAGCGCCTCCGGCGTGGGCGCGGAGCACTCCAGGACCGTGTAGCAGTTCCCCACCTCGCCGGCCTCGTGGGCGTCGCTGCCGCCGGTCATGAAAAGCCCGTGGCGGCGGGCGAAGTCCTCCGCCATGGCGTTGGCGTTTTCGTTGTGGAAATACGCCCTGGCGTTGGCGCACTCGGCCCCGTCCAGGGCCTCCGCCGCCGCCTCCAGGTCCCGGTCCGCCCTGGCGAAGGGGTGGGCAACCACCGCCAATCCCCCGTGCTCCCGGATGGTCCGGGCGGCCTCCTCCAGCGTGGGCAGGGCCTTGGGGCGCGGGAAGGGCTCCCGGCAGAAAAGGGCCAGCACGTGCCCCGCCGCGGTGGATACCTCGCACCCCGGCAGCAGGAGGACGCCCGCCCGCTCCTCAGGGGCGGCGAGGGTGAATGCGTTGTGGTCGCAAATGGCTATGGCGTCCAGCCCCCGCTTTTTCGCGGCCCGGGCCAGGGCGTCCAGCGACGAGCGCCCATCCGGGGAGGCGTCCGAGTGGACGTGGAGATCGACCTTCAGCTCCATCTAACGCCCTCCCCTCTTCAAAAGCGACCCATAATACCGCAGGGCGGGCTTCATATCCCGCCACTCCCACACGCCGTCGGCTGTCCGGGGGTCGAAGAAGGTCCCCACAGCGCCCAGGGCGCGTTTTTTCTGTCCGGCCTTCCAGTAGCCCGCCGCCGCCAGGAGGTCCGAGGCCGCGAAGGCCATGCGCTTGCCGGTTTTGGCTCCGGCGGCGTCCTCCGGGAGGGGCTTGTCCGGATTGCCACGGTTCCAGGCAAGGCGGAACCACTCCCAGCTGAACCCGGCCTTCGCCGCCCGCGTCAGGGGGTACGTGCCCCAGACACGGGGGTTGACCTCCAAAAGCCGGGGCTTCCCCTCGCTGTCCCGCTTGAATTCCGCCATAAAAAGCCCGGAAAACCCGGTCCGCGCCGCCAGGGCAGCGGCGTAGGCGGTCAAAGCCTCGTCCTCCACGGCCTCACAGCAGCTGGAGGGCCCGCCGGTGACGGGGTACTCCCGGACGCGCCGGTGGCAGATGCTCCGCCGGACGCGGCCGTTCTCGGCGAGGACCGAGCACCCCAGCCCGTCGCCGGGGAGGACTTGCTGGCAGAGGGGCTCCTCGCCGGTGAGCGCCATAAACCGCTCCCGCGCCGCCGCCAGCTCCACCGGGTCGTGGCAGATGCGGTAGCGCTCCGAGGCCGTGATGCCGAATTTCTCCCCGCACCGGGGCTTCACCGCGCAGGGAAACTCTGCCGTCTCCGGCGTGTACGCCTCCGGCACGGGGATGTGGAGCTCGCCCGCCAGCCGCGCCACAGCCTCCTTGTCGTTGAGGGTATCCAGGGCCGCCCTGTCCGGCAGCAGCGTCCCCGCCACATTTTCGAACCGTTGGGTGTTTTCGGGTTCGGTCAGCGCGGCCAGCGTGCCCGCGCCCACCGGCAGGAGGGCGGGCTTTTCCCCCTCGGCCTCATAGAGCTCCCGGCACAGGGCGTAGAGCGCGTTGGCGTACCCCTCCGCCGGGAGGGTGCAGGCCTCGGCGCAGTACCGGGAGGCGAAGCCCACCGCCGCGCCCTGCCCTGCCCGCTCACAGCAGACCACGCGCACGCCCCGTTCCCCCAGGTCCCGAATGACCGCCAGGGCCATGCGGTAGTGTACGTCGGTCACAACGGCGGTCATAAGCGGCACCTCTTTTCACGTCGTTTGCCCTATTCTACCACACCCCGCCCTCCATTTCAACCCAAAAGAGGACCGGGGCCCCATACTACACAATGAGCCGTCTGCTTGTGGCAGACGGCTCAGCCTGTCGAAAAAGGCCGTTGGCCTTTTCCGACAAAGGGGAACGTGCGGAAGATTCCGCGTGAATTCTGCGGAATTCACGCAAAATCTTCCTGCC
>CANQSD010000226.1 GCA_947626385.1 uncultured Oscillospiraceae bacterium
AAACCATCCTCTTTGACCTGGACGGCACCGTCACCGACTCCGCCCCCGGCGTCATGAACTCCTTCCACTACGCCCTTTCACGCTTCGGCATCGAGCCGGAGACACATTCCGAGCTCAAAAAGGTGGTGGGACCGCCTTTAAGCTGGTCTTTTCATAACTTTTACGGCGTCCCGGAGGACCAGGTCCCGGAAATCATGGAGTACTATCTGAGTTACTATCTCCCCAAGGGCATCTACGAAAACAGCGTCTACCCCGGCATGGAGGAGCTTTTCCAAAAGCTCCGCGCCGCCGGCAAACGCCTTGTCATCGCCTCCTCCAAGCGCCAGGACGGCGTGGAGACGGTCATGGCCCACTTCGGCCTTGCCCGATACTTCGACTTCCTGGGCGGCTCGGACGCCGCCGTGGGGCGCGTGGAGAAGGCGGACGTCCTCCGCCACATCATCGACACCCTCCCCATCGCTGACCTCAGCACCGCCATTCTGGTGGGCGACCGCAAGTACGACGTCGAGGGCGCCCGCCCCTTCGGCCTCGCCACCGTCGGCGTCCTCCACGGCTACGGCACCGAGGAGGAGCTGCGCCAGGCCGGCGCGACCTACATCGTCAAGGACGCCTGGGCGCTCATGGAGTTTTTCGGTGTGTGAACGGGGGCGGCGGGAAAAAGGCTCCCCCTCGTAAGGGGAGCTGTCGAGCGAAGCGAGACTGAGGGATCGAAGGTATCGATACCGCCCAGTCTTCCGACCTTCGCTACCCCCCTGCCCCCCTCCTACGAGGAGGGGGCGAAAAAGGTTGCGGCTTCGCCGCAGATTTGGATTTGCCCGCTGCGGCGGGGACGACCCTTCCGCCTCGCTTCGCTCGGCACCTCCCCCAGGGGGGAGGTTAACGGGCGGGTTTGGAACCCGCCCCTACCAAAAAGGTTTGCGCCGCAAAGCGGCGCAATTTTTTATAAAGGCGGCGCAAAACGCCGCAACCTTATTCCCCTGACCTTTTTTTGGAAAAAGGGGTGCCGCCGCAGCGGCGGGGTATTCGAGCCCGTGGAGCGTAACTGGTGCTTCCGGTAAACGACTCGCAGCACTACCCCGGCTTGGGAGGGGCAAGAGTGGGCGCGGGTTATCGGAACGGGTCCGATAACCCGCGCCCGCACCTGGTACGCCGCAGGGGCCGCCCTATTTCAATCTCTTCGGATTGTCCGTCCGGCCGAGAATATAGTCTACCGACACGTCGTAGAAATCCGCAAGCTTGATCAAAACGGCCGTAGGGATGTCAATATCGCCCCGCTCATAGTTGCTGTAGACTCTCTGACTGCAAAACAGCACCCGGCTCATCTCCACCTGCGTTTTCTCAGCGTTTTCCCGCAGCTCCCGGATCCTCTGGTACATACGCACCACCTCCACGGGAATTATAAAATAGTGGAGAATTCGCTATTGACTTCTAGCGAATAATCCGCTACACTTTATTTAGCGAAAAAATCACTAAAACGGCAAGAGGAAGAAATTCACGGAAAGCGCAACGCCGGTCATCTCCAATGTCGCGGCAAAACCCACGCCGGTAATGAACAAATCTCCCCGAAAGGGGAGCGGCAGAAGAAAAGAGCTTGTGATATGATGAAAAAACGTAACCTTTCCTTCTTTTCCGCAAGTTTAGGGGTGAGGAGGTGAGGCGCATGGAGGACACCGAGATCGTGGGGCTTTACCGGGCGCGTGACCAGAGGGCTGTCCACGCGCCTTACACACAAACGGAGCGGAACATGGGGATCGAGCTTTTTCGGATCGTCGCCATGTACATGGTGGTGGTCCTGCATATGCTCCTGCCTATCCTAGGACAGATGGAGCGGGGGACCGGGACCTATGAGCTTTCGTGGCTTGCCGAGTGCGCCGCCTACTGCGCGGTGAACTGCTTCGGGTTGATCAGCGGCTATGTGGGCGCGGGGAGGAGCGTCAGCGTGGGGAAGGCGGCGGGGCTGTGGCTCCAGACGGCCTTCTACTCCCTGGGCTTCACCCTTTTGGGCCTGGCCATTCGGTCCGACGTGGCCGGGGACCCGCTGTTGTGGGCGGCCTTTCCCCTGATCTCCGGGCAGTACTGGTATATGACCGCCTACTTCGGCGTGATGCTCCTGATGCCCCTTTTGGAGGCCGGCGTCCTGGTCCTGCCCCTCCGGGTCCAGCGGCTCACGGCACTGGGGGTCCTGGCGCTCAGCGTCACCGGCACCTTTTTTACGCCGCAGACGGCCTCCATGAGCCTCAACCGGATCTTCGCCCTGGGCGGCGGGTACAGCGTGATCTGGCTGGCGCTGCTGTACGTCGTCGGGGGGTATCTGCGCCGGTCGGAGCTTTTGAGGAAGCTGAAAAAGCGCTGGGCAGCCCTCGTGTATTTTCTCTGTCTGGCCGTCACCTGGACCGGCGTCCTGCGGGACGACCGGCGGTGGCTGAGCTACACGTCGCCCACCGTCTTGCTGGAGGGCGCGGCACTGGTGCTCCTCTTCTCTAAGCTGGAGCTGCGAGCAAGGCCGCTTCGCCGCGCGGTGGAGGTTATGGCCCCGGCGGCTTTGGGGGTGTATCTCATCCACATCAGTCCCTGGCTCTACCGGGCCGTCACAAGCCGGCTCACCCTGACCTTCCCGGCTTACGGCGGCGTACTGTGTGTGACGCTGGTGCTCCTCACCGCCCTGGGGGTGTATCTCGCCAGCACGGCGCTGGAGCTTGTTCGTATCCGGCTTTTCAAGCTCCTGCGCGTCCCCCGCCTCACCGCCGCCATCGACCGCCTGGTGCGGAGGACCGGGTAAAGGGGCGGG
>CANQSD010000227.1 GCA_947626385.1 uncultured Oscillospiraceae bacterium
GGACGTGGCCGCCCGCACCGATCCCGGCACCGTCCGCACCGAGTGGGTGCCTCTGCGGGGCTACATGGACGCCTTCATCTGGACGTTCGCCGGCCGCTTGGGTGTCACGAAGAACATCCTGGCCAACGACGCCAAGCTCTCCAGCCTCTTCTATCTGGAGGTGCCTGAGAACTGCTGTCTCCAGGTGCGTATCGCCAAGACCGCCCGGGGGGCCGTGGTGAACATCCAGACGGGCATTGTCTTTGACCGGGAGGAGACGATGGTGGAGCCCTTTGGGTCGGAGAAGCAGTCCCTCATCTCCACCGCGGAGGGCCTTTCCGTGGAAGGCAAGGCCCTCACCGCCCGGGGGAACGGCGGCGTGTGGGCCTATCCCTCCGTGCGGGACAGCGAGGGCCGGGAGCGCATCGACTACGCCCTGGGCCCCGGCCTCACCTTTATCCCCTTTCAAAGCGAAAATGACAACATCGACATGAAAAACGTCCGGGTAGTCTACCCCACCGACGAGGAGCCCGTCCGCGTCACCCTGGACGGCGGCGTGGTGGAGCTGGTGACCAGGGCGGGGGAGGACTACGCCCTCACCGCCGTGGACGAAGAGTCCAAGGAGGTCCTCTCCCGCGTGACGCTCTTTGAGAACGTCCCGACGGGGATGTGGCTCGATGTGGTGGAGCAGGACGACCTGCGCCTCTACGTCCTCGGGGACGGCCGCTTCGCCCTCACCCAGGCCCGCCGGGGCGTGGTCCTCACGGGACGGCTGGACGCGGAACATGAGTACGCCGTCTGCGGCTATACCCACACCATGCTGGTCCTCATTAGCGAAGACATGACCGACCTTGCTTGGGACGGCACGCGCCTTGCCATCGCCCACGGCAACTACCAGGAGGTCGCGGTTTACGACGCCACCGGCCTTCTCTACCACGCCTTCCTGGACTACAGCCCCATCTGGAATGCCCGCCACCCCCTGGCCTTCCACGGCGACGCCTACCCGGACCGCTACAAGGCCCATCCCATGAGGGTGAGCTTCGAAAACTGAAGTTATACGGAGGTACAGAGAATGAAGGATACGATCCATAATGAAACCGTCATAAGAGTGATCATTTCTCTTGCGCTGTTCATCGGGATCTACTACTTATCCGGCCCGATCATCGGCTGGACACAATATGACCTGGTTCTAAAGGGCATCGAGTTCCTGGCGGCCGTGATCGGCGCGGGATGCTATTGGATAGGCAGTAATAAGCGTTGACTTTTTGAATGGCCGGAAAACTGAAAGCTTTTTCCATTTTCCGTTGACTTTTTCCTCCGCCGGGTTTACACTGAGATGGAATTCGGAGGAGGCGGCGTGAGATGAGGGAGAGACGGACAGCTAGGATCGTAACGGGACGCGTGTGTGCCCTTATGCTGGCGCTGGCTCTCGCTCTCTCCTCCTGCGGCGTCCTCTCCGGCCTTTTTGAGGAGCGGGAGGACCCCCGCGACCGGGCGGCGTCCCTCATGGAGCACTTTGAGGACCGGTATTTCCTCAGTGCCCTGGACGATAAGCGCCTCGCCGCCGTCTGCGACATCTACGAGGCCGCCATGGCCTTTGAAAAGTCCTGCACCCTGGAGCGCCTGAGCTCGGAGGAGCTTTCGGAGGTCCTGACCCTCATGGCCGCCGAGTGCCCGGAGCTTTTCCAGCTGGACTACACCGGCTCCTTCACCGGCCTCACCGACCGGTCCGGCCGGTTTGTCTCCCTGGACCTTGTGTACCTCATGGACGAGGACAAGTATAGAGAACGCCGCCGGGATTGCGAGGAGGTCCTGGCCGGCTTTGTGCGGGACACGGCGGGCCTCGACGCCGAGGGGCGGGAGCGCTTCGTCTTCGACGCCGTGGCCGCCTCCTGCCGCTATGACCTCTCCAGCGCCAACGCCGGCACCGCCTGGGGCGCCCTTGTGGACCACCGCGCCAAGTGCGACGGCGTCAGCGCCGCCTTCAAGTGGGCCATGGAGGCGCTGGACATCCCCTGTGTCACCCTCACCGCCGACGTGGTGGGCGGCGTGGTGGGGCACGCCTGGAACGCGGTGGAGCTGGACGGCGACTGGTACCGGGTGGATCTGACGCAGAGCACCAGGATCGACGAATTTGAGAACGCCGGCCTCACCGACGTCATCTACTTCGCCTTCAACATCTCCGACGACTTTGTCACCGAGCCTTACGAGGTCCTGGACGCCTTCGCCTCCGTCCGGCCTTTGCCGGAGTGCGAGCGCATGGACCGCAGCTACTACGCCCTCCACGGCCTCTATATCGAGAACGACGCCCGGCGCGACGCGATCGCGTCCCGTGAGCTCTTCGCTCTCCCGACCTCCGGCGGCACCTTCACCCTCCAGTTCTCCACCCCCGAATCCGCCAGGGCCCTCCCGTCCGCCCTCACCCCCCTCGTCTCCGCCGCCTACCCCCACGCCTCCTGGACCTGCCAGACCCTGCCATATAACATCTGCGTCGTCACAGTCAACCCCTGACCCGCCCCAAGGGGGGAAAGGATTGCGCCTGGCGGCGCTTTTTTTATTTCCAACCTGCCCGCCACGGCACCACCCCTGCCGCTTCGCGGCTGTCCCCTCCGTTGGAGGGGCAAAAGGAAGCGCGCAGGTAATCTTGCCCCTCCTAGGTCGGGGTGGCCGAGCGAAGCGAGGCCGGGGTGGTGCCGCAATCCGATTATCGGAAGCCCCAGCGACGCTCAACGGGCTCGAATACCCCGCCGCCGCGGCGGCACCCCATCTCCGGCCTAAGAGCCGCCGCTGCGCG
>CANQSD010000228.1 GCA_947626385.1 uncultured Oscillospiraceae bacterium
GGTGGCCGAGCGAAGCGACGGCCAGGGTGGGGACGACTATCGGACCGTTCAAAAACTCGGACCCACCCCCTGCCCCCTCCCCAAGGGAGGGGCAACGTAGTCGGGGGCTGGTGCGTTTTGTCGGAACCGCTCAATCTCTCAACGCTCGCTTCCCCCCTGCCCCCCTCCTACGAGGAGGGGGCTCCGAGACGGGGGCGGGCGCGATTTTTCGGAACCATTCCGATAACGCACCATCTCTAGCCCCTCCTAGGTCGGGGTGGCGCGAAGCGCCGGGGTGGTGCTGCAATCCGATTATTGAAAGCCCCAGCGACGGGCAACGGGCTCGAATACCCCGCCGCCGCGGCGGCACCCCATCTCCGGCCTAAGAGCCACCACGTCGTCGCTCAAGCCGCTTTGCTTCAAGCTCCCTTCGGTCGCTTTCAGGCGCTGGCTTGGCTCCTCCTTTCCCACGCGATTTTCAATCGCGTGGGGACCCTATGCGGTTGGCCTCCGAAACACGCCTGCGGGCGTAGTTTTTCCGAAAAAGGGGTCGAGGGGAACAAGGTTGCGGCGCTTTGCGCCGCGTTTATAAAAAATTGCGCCGCAACGCGGCGCAAACCTTTTTGGTAGGGGCGGGTTCTAAACCCGCCCGTCCCCGCCGCAGCGGGAAATCCAAAATTGCGGCGCAAGCCGCAACCTTTTTCGCCCCCTCCTCGTAGGAGCGGGGCAGGGGCAAGCGAAGGCGGGGGGCTTTTGAGCGGCCTCGATAAAACGTCCCGCCTTCCTCCGCTCGATTTATTTTCCCGAACCCGTGGACAAGGGCGGGGCGGCGGGGTATAATGAGGGGAGAAGGGGGCGGTGTGATGGGGGAGAGTGTGGAGATGAAGGTCGTTGCCAGGATCCGCAGCGACTTTGACACGAAATTCGGCGTGCCGCGGCAGAGCGGGCTGGCGTCTCAGGTGATGTCGCGGGTGGTTTTCGAGCCGGAGTACCGCAATGCCGACGCGCTGCGGGGGCTGGAGGGTTTTTCCCACCTGTGGCTCATCTGGGGCTTCGACCGGGCGGAGCGCAAGGGCTGGTCCCCCACGGTGCGGCCGCCGCGGCTGGGTGGCAACGCCCGCGTGGGCGTCTTCGCCACACGCTCGCCCTTCCGGCCAAACCCAGTGGGGCTCTCCTGCGTGGAGCTGCGGGGCATCGAGACGGACACCTCCGAGGGGCCGGTCCTTCTGGTGGCCGGGGCGGACATGGTGGACCGCACGCCCATCTTCGACATCAAGCCTTACCTCCCTTACGCCGACGCCCGCCCGGACGCCCGCGGCGGGTACACCGACGGCCTGCCGGACAGGCTCCTGACGGTGGACTTCCCTCCGGAGCTTCAGGGCAGGGTCCCGGCGGAAAAGCTCCCCGGCCTTCTGGAGGTCCTGTCCCACGACCCCCGGCCCAGCTACCAGTCCGACCCGGACCGGCGCTACGGCCTCTCCTTCGGCGGCCTGGACGTGCGCTTCACCGTCTCGGACGGGACGGCCCATGTCTTTGACGTGATAGAACCCCAAATCGCAAAATGACCGAAAAAATTCCCCCGTTCCCCGTTTTTTTGTCACCACTTTCAGCCGCCCGTCTGGTATAATGAAATTACCGAAAAATATGGAGGGAAAACCGATGATCTCACACGGCAAGGATATCAAGATTTTCTCCGGCAATTCCAACAGGACTCTGGCAGAGGCCATCTGCCGCAACATGGGCACGCGCCTGGGGGACATGAGCGTCTCGCACTTCTCCGACGGCGAGGTGTCCTTGTCTCTTTATGAGACGGTCCGCGGCTCCGACGTTTTTCTCGTGCAATCCACCTGCGCCCCGGTCAACGACAACCTGATGGAGCTCCTGGTCATGATCGATGCCTGCCGCCGCGCCAGCGCGGGGCGCATCACCGCCGTGATGCCCTACTTCGGCTACGCCCGCCAGGACCGCAAGGCCAAGAGCCACGACCCCATCTCCGCCAAGCTGGTCGCCAACCTCATCACCTCCGCCGGCGCGGACCGGGTCCTGACCATGGACCTCCACGCCCCCCAGATCCAGGGATTCTTCGACATCCCCGTGGACAACCTGGCCGGTGCGCCCATCTTCGCCGAATACTACTCCCACAAGTTCGGGGAGCAAAACCCCGGAGTCATGGTCGTTTCCCCCGACGTGGGCTCCGTGGCGCGGGCCCGCAATTTCGCCCACCGGCTGGGGTTGAGCCTCGCCATCGTGGACAAGCGCCGGGAGCGGGCCAACCAGTCCGAGGTCATGAACATCATAGGCTCTGTCCGGGACATGGACGTTATCCTCTTTGACGACATGGTGGACACCGCCGGCAGCCTTTGCGGCGCGGCCAAGGCCCTGGTGGAGATCGGCGGGGCGAAGAACGTATACGCCTGCGCCTCCCACGCCGTCCTCTCCGGCCCCGCCATCGAGCGCATCAACGACAGCTACATCCACGAGCTGGTGCTTCTCGATTCCATCCCCGAGATCGAATCCAAGAAGTCCGACAAGATCAAGTTCCTCTCCATCGCCCCCATGTTTGCCGAGGCCATCGACCGGGTGTATGAGGAGGTCTCCATGTCCACCCTCTACAAATAAGATGCTGTTTTCCAAGGACAAGCCGAATCTGGACTGGATCGTCGCCTTTTTGGGCAATCCCGGCCAGAAATACGCGATGACCCGGCACAACGCCGGGTTCCTCGCCGCCGAGGCGTTTGAAAAGCTCCATGGCGTCCGTATCGACCGGGCCCGTCACCA
>CANQSD010000229.1 GCA_947626385.1 uncultured Oscillospiraceae bacterium
GGCCAGACGTTCCGCAGTGATCGTCCTCTTGTCCATCGTTCATCGCTTCCTTCTTTAAACAATCTGGTCCTATTTTTTATGGTCCGCAAGCCCTTTATCCCTGCCGGGGAAACAAAAAAAGAGCGTCCTGGTGACGCTCTTTTTTTCGTCTGTTTGATCGACGGATCAGTATTCGTATACCCCCTCGAACACCATGACGGCGTCGCCGGTGAGGGTGACGAACTCGTCGGAGTAGTTGACGGTGACGTCGCCGCCGGGGAGCTTGACGGTGGTGTCGCGGGCTTTTTTGAGGTCGCCGCGCTCGGTGGCGGCGATGACGGCGGCGCAGGCGGCGGTGCCGTTGGCCCGTGTCTCGCCCTCATCCGGGGCGTAGACGCGGATGCGCAGGGTGTCGTCGTTGACTACCTTCACAAACTCCACGAAGGCCCCTTCGGGGAGCAGTCCGGAGCCGGTGAGGGCGCGGCCCACGCCCACCACGTCCACGTTCCCCAGGTCCTCGGTAAAGACGGTGCAGTGGGGCACGCCGAGGCTTGAGAGGGTGATGCGGTACTCCTTCCCGTCCACGGTAACGGGCTCGTCCACCACACGGGACTTGCCGATGAGGTTGACCTGCATCCGCCGGGCGTCCAGGAACGCCGTGCCCATGTGGACGCTCACGGTGCTCACCCGCCCGTTGCGGGTGTAGAGCTGCAAAGAGCGGATGCCGGTGTCCGTCTGGATGGTCATGTGCTCGCTTCTGACGATGCCCTTGTCGTAGAGGTACTTGCCCACGCACCGGATGGAGTTGGCGGCCATGCGGCCCTCCGTGCCGTCCTGGTTGAAGATGCGCATCTTGGCGTCCGCGCCGGCGGAGTTCTCGATCAGCACCAGCGCCCCGCCGCCGATGCCGGTGACCCGGTCGCAGAGGGTGACGCTCAAGGACTCCGGGCTCGTGATGCGCCCGTCCCGGTTATCGAAGAAGATATAGTCGCTGCCGCAGGTGTGCATCTTGGCGAAGCTTACCAGCTCCCGGCTCTTGCGCATATCGTTGAGGTCCACAAGCTCCGTGTTCTCGTTGGTGAAGCGGCTCATGAGGGTGTCCGTCACCGCGTCGGCGGTGTCGAGGCTGGTGATGCAGGGGATGCGCAGACGCACCGCGCGGGCGTGCAGGTCGATGAAGTCGCCCATGGTGTCGTCATAGAGAGCGCCGGTGTAGACGATGAAGCTGATGGCCCCCTCGTCCATGAGGGAGTAGGCGTCATGGACGTGGCGGACCTCCGTCACCCGGAGACCCAGGCTGCGGATGACGCTGGCGGTGTCCGGGGTGGCGTAAAGCGCCATGTGGAGGTCGCTGACCTTCTTGGCCAGCTTCACCACATCGGGCAGGTCGTGGTTTTCGATGGACAGGAGGACGCCGTTCTTCCCCGGCGTGAACGCGCCGGCCAGATTGTAGCCCGCGGCCCGCAGGCCCTTGAAAAGCGCCTCCGTGAACGTCCGGCCGAGGCCGAGGACCTCGCCGGTGGACTTCATCTCCGGGCCCAGCATGGAGTTGGCGTCGGTGATCTTCTCAAAGGAGAAGACGGGGACCTTCACGGCGTAATAGGGCGGCGTGTCACACAGGACCTTCTCGTAGCCCAGTCCCTTTAAGGTCGCGCCCATCATGACTCTGGAGGCCACGTCCACCATGGGGATGCCGGTGACCTTGCTGAGGTACGGCACCGTCCGGGAGGCGCGGGGGTTGACCTCGATGACGTAGAGCTCCTTTTTGTAGATGAGGTACTGGATGTTCACAAGCCCCCGCGTGCCCAGCTCCAGTGCCAGACGGGTGGAGCACTCCACCACCCGGGCCATCATCTTGTCCGTCAGGTTGTAGGGGGGATAGACGGCGATGGAGTCGCCGGAGTGGACGCCGGCCCGCTCGATGTGCTCCATGATGCCGGGCATCAGCACGTCCGTGCCGTCGGAGATGACGTCCACCTCCAGCTCGGTCCCCGGCATATACTTGTCCACCAGGACCGAATTGTCCTCCCGTTCGGTGCTGGCAAAGATGAGGGCCATGTAGCTGCGCACATCCTGCTCGTCGTGGGCGATGACCATGTTCTGGCCGCCGATGACGTAGCTCGGCCGCAGGAGCACCGGGTAGCCCAGCGTCTCGGCGGCGGACAGGGCCTCCTCCAGCGTGTGGGTGCCGAAGCCGCGGGGCCGCTTGATGCCGAGGGACTCCAAAAGCGCGTCGAACCGCTCCCGGTCCTCGGCCAAGTCGATGCCCTCGGCGCTGGTGCCCAGGATGCGGATGCCGGCTTTGTCCAGGTACTCCGTGAGCTTGATGGCCGTCTGGCCGCCGAAGGCCACCACCACGCCGATGGGCTTCTCCACCGCGATGACGCCCATCACGTCCTCGGGGGTCAGGGGCTCAAAGTAGAGCCTGTCGGCGGTGTCGTAGTCGGTGGAGACGGTCTCCGGGTTGTTGTTGATGATCACCACGTCGTAGCCCAGCTTCTTGAGGGTCACGGCGCAGTGGACGGAGCTGTAATCGAATTCGATGCCCTGGCCTATCCGGATGGGGCCGGAGCCGATGACGATGACGCTCATGCGCCGGCGGGGCATGGGCCGGGAGTCGCACTTGTCGTTGTAGGCAGAGTAGTAGTAGGGCGTCTCGGCCTCGAACTCGGCGGCGCAGGTGTCCACCATCTTGTAGACGGGGTCTATATGCGGGATCTCCTTCTGGCCGGAGATGGCCCGGAGGGCCGCGTCGGTGTAGCCCAGGCGCTTGCCCT
>CANQSD010000230.1 GCA_947626385.1 uncultured Oscillospiraceae bacterium
GCTTCGCCGCGTTTATATTCAACGCGCCGCTTTGCGGCGCTTAAAATCGAGCTTGCGCCAAAGGCGCAAACCTTTTAGGACCCCCTTTCCGGGAAAGGGGGGTAGGGGGGATTCGAGCCCCCGTCCTTCGTCCCCCGTCCCCGCCGCGCGGGCAAATCTAATCTGCGGCAAAGCCGCAACCTTTTTCGCCCCCTCCTCGTAGGAGGGGGGGCAGGGGGCAGCGAAGGCGGAGGGCTTTGAGCCGTCCCGGAAATCACCTGCCTTGTTTTATTCCATTTACCATACGGAGGTCTTAGCCATGAAGATGAAGTCTCTCACCCTTGAGAAGATCGCGGAGGTCACCGGGGGGAAGTATGTGGGGCCCATGCGGTATCGGAACGACCGGATCAGCTGCGTCTCCATGGACAGCCGGGAGATCGACGAGGGCGGGCTTTTTGTGTGCGTCAAGGGCCAGCGGGTGGACGGGCACAGCTTTGCCCGGGACGCGGTGGAGAAAAGCGGCGCTTTGGCCTGCCTTGCCGAACGGGCGCTGCCGGACCTGCCCTGCGTGGTGGTGGAGGATACGAAAAAGGCCCTCCGGGACCTGGCGGAGTATTACCGCAAGCTTTTCCACATCCCCGTGGTGGGCATCATCGGCAGCGTGGGCAAGACCACGGCCAAGGAGCTCACCGCCCGGGTGCTGTCCCGGCGGTATCTGACGCTGAAGACCCCCGCCAACCTCAATAACGAGCTGGGCGTCCCCCTGACGCTTTTGCAGCTGCGGGAGGAGCACGAGGCGGCGGTCATCGAGATGGGCATCTCAGATTTCGGCGAGATGCGGACTCTCGCCCGGATGGTGCGGCCGGACATCGTGGTTTTCACCTCGGTGGGGTACTGCCATCTAGAGAAGCTGGGGGACCTCCAGGGCGTTCTGCGGGCCAAATCGGAGGTCTTTGAGTTCATGGACGCCGACGCCATTGCTGTCCTCAACGGCGACGACGAGCTTTTGCGCGATTTGGACACCGGCACCCGGCGGGTGCTCTACGGCACCGGCGGGGATTGCGACGTGCGGGCGGAGAACGTGGAAAATCTGGGCTTTGACGGCGTCAGCTGCGACATCGTCTTTGATAACGAGCGGGTCTTCACCCTCATCCCCGCCTTCGGAAGCCACATCGTCTACGGGGCGCTGGCCGCTGCGGCGGTGGGGCGCATCCTGGGCGACAGCGGGGAGCAGATTTTGCGGGGCATCGCCGACTACCGCCCGGTGGGCGGGCGGGCCAACGTCACCGACACGGGATACATCACCCTCATCGATGACTGCTACAACGCAAACCCCAACTCCATGGCCGCCGCGATCCGGTCCCTGGGGACCATCCGCTCGCTCAGCGCCCCGCAGAATAAGCGGGTGGCTGTTTTGGGAGACATGAAGGAGCTGGGGGTCGACTCCGCCCAGCTTCACCGGGCCATGGGGGAGCTGGCGGCCCGGTGCGGCATCGACTCGCTGGTCTGCTGCGGCGAGGAGGCCAAGGCCATATACGACGGCTTCCTGGCCGCCGGGGGCGGCAAGGCCAGGTATTATCTGCGGCGGGACGATTTCCTGGAGGATATCGCCGAGACGGTGGACCTGGGAGACGTGGTGCTGGTGAAGGCCAGCCATTCCATGGGCTTTGAGCGCATCGTCGAGGCCCTGAAGGCCCTCCGATGAGGCTTCGCTACACCGCCTCGGAGCGGGATGAAGGGCGGAAGGTCTACCATGTGCTGAAAAACGAGCTTCACGTCTCCGCCGGGGGCATCAAGCGGCTGAAGGCCGCGGGTGCCGTCACCGTGGACGGGGAGGCGGTTTGGATGGACCGGCGGCTTCGGGCCGGGGAGACGGTGGAGGCGGATCTGGGCCTTGCCGAGGCGGCCCCGGACATTCCCCCGGAGCGGGGGGATCTGGATGTGATCTTTGAAAATGAGGCGTACCTGGCCGTCAACAAGCCCGCCGGGATGCTGACCCACCCGTCCAGAGGGCGGTATACCGGGACGCTCCTCAACCTCGCCGCCGGGTATCTGGCGGACACCGCGGGGACCGGGGCGGTCCACGCCGTGAACCGGCTGGACCGGGACACCTCCGGCGTCATCCTTTTGGCGAAGGACGCCCACGCCAAGGCGCTGGCCACGGACGCCCTCCACGCACCGGGGGCGGAGAAGGAGTATCTGGCGGTCCTGTGGGGCGAGCTGCCCGAAGGCCGCGGCGTCATCGACCTGCCCATCGCCCGGGAGCGCGCGGGCTTTCAAAAGCGCGTCGTCCGCCCCGACGGCAAGCGGGCCGTCACGGCCTTTGAGGCGCTGGGCACGGCGGCGATCGGCGGACAGCGGGTGAGCCGCGCGCGCTTTTCCCTGATAACCGGCCGCACCCACCAGATCCGCGTCCACTGCGCCCATCTGGGCTGTCCCCTCCTGGGCGACGAGCTCTACGGCTCGGCGGAGTCCCGCGCCCTCAGCGCCGCCCTGGGCCTCACCGCCCACCTCCTCCACGCCGTGCGTCTGAGCTTTCGAGACCCCCTCACCGACAGGCCGCTCACCCTCACCGCCCCCGTCAAAAGGCGGGATATGCGGGAGTTGGACAAATTTTTTGAAAATACCACTTGACAAGCGGCCACAGTTATTATAAAATAATCGAGCGCCGTTAAGGAAGACCGGATACGGCCGAGTAGCTCAGCTGGTTAGAGCGCCGGCCTGTCACGCCGGAGGTCGAGGGTTCGAGCCCCTTCTCGGTCGC
>CANQSD010000231.1 GCA_947626385.1 uncultured Oscillospiraceae bacterium
AACTTGTCCATGGCGTTCATGTCCTTGAGGTTGGCGATCATGTTGGAGAGCATCCCGCCGGGGACCTTGTAGACCAGTGCCTGGGAGTCGGTGCCCATGGACTTGGGACTGATGAGCCCGGAGTCGATGTACTTCTGCTTCACGGGCTTGAAGAAATCGTTGACCTTGTTGAGCACGGCCTCGTCAAGGCCCGTCTCGTACCCCATCTGGGTCAAGGCGTAGTAAAGCGTCTCCGTGGCGGCCTGGCTGGTGCCGTTTGAGAAGCAGGAGGTGGCGGTGTCGATGACGTCCACGCCGGATTCCACAGCCTTCAGGAGCGTCATGTACGCCATGCCGGTGGTGCAATGGGTGTGGAGGATGAGGGGAATGTCGCCCACCTCGTCCTTGATGCCCTTGATGAGCCCCTCGGCCTCGGCGGGGGACATGGTGCCGGCCATGTCCTTGAGGCAGATGGTGTCAAAGCCCATGTGCTTGAGCTCCTTGCACATCTCCACGTACTTCTGGACGGTGTGGACGGGGCTTTGGGTGTAGCTGATGCACCCGGACGCCACGGTCCGGGCGGTGGCGTACTTCTTCGTCGCCTCCAGGGCGGTCTTGATGTTGCGGAAATCGTTGAGGGCGTCGAAGATGCGGATGACGTCGATGCCGTTCTTGATGGAGAGCTCCACGAACTTCTCCACCACGTCGTCGTGGTAGTGCTTGTAGCCCAGAAGGTTCTGGCCCCGGAGGAGCATCTGGAGCCGGGTATTGGGCATCCGCTCCCGGATCTTCCGCAGCCGCTCCCAGGGATCCTCGTTGAGGTAGCGCAGGCACGAGTCAAAGGTCGCGCCGCCCCAGCACTCCACGGAGTAGTACCCGGCCTTGTCCATGGTGGACAGGATCTTCTCATAGTCGGCGTAAGGCAGGCGCGTCGCCATCAGCGACTGGTTGGCGTCCCGCAGCACCGTTTCAGTAAACTGGACCCTTTTCATGAAAGTTTTACCTCCGTCAGGGATAAAATGGTTCAGTGATACTAATATCCAATTAAAATAAGCCATTCGCGGCGGTCTATATTGCGTCATGCTTCGTCAGCCGCCTTGGAAATACCAAAGGGTATTCCCTGCGGCGGCTTCCTTGCCTGACACGATAAATCCTCGCCGCTCGGTGTCTTCTTTTAAATGGATATTAGTATCAACCCGGGATTCTCCAATCCCAACCCAGTTTATAATACCACCAAAGCTTTCCCTTTTCAACTGTGAGAATCGCCAAATCGCAAGCCCTTTTGCGGGGGATTCCCGCAAAAATGGGGAATAGCGCGGTGGGCCGCCGCCCAGGCCGGCCCCTTCAGCGTCCGTTGGAGGCATTCATGGCAAAAAAACACGGGCCGCCGGGGAGGGCGGCCCATTGGCTTTGCGGGGTTTCTCAATAGGGGAAGTCTGTGTTGAAAATCACACTTACGTCACCTAAGCATTTTACCTGCTTCCATTCCTCCGGACTGCCCTCATAGTACACTGCGGCGCCGGACTTGTTGAAGGCTCCGTCCACCGAACGGATGGACTTGGGGAGATAGACCGCTTTGAGCGACTTGCAGTTCGCGAACGCGCGCGCCGTGATGCGCATGATATTCTCCGACATCCGCACCTCGGACAGGGATGTGCAGTATTCAAAAGCGGAGTTGGCTATGACGATCTGGGAGTCCGGCAGGGTGATCTTCGTAAGGCCATCGCATTCCTCAAAGGCGTGTCCGGCTATGCCCGTCACACCGTCCGGCAGCTCGAGCTCGGTCCCGTCGGGCATGTCGCCCTTGTACTTGTATACCACGTTCCCCGCGTAAACGACGCCGTCGGGTTGGTTCTTATACCAGGTGGACTCGTCAAACACCCCGGAGGCGATAAAGTACAGCGTATCCGGAAACGAGATGGTCACAATATCCGTCTCGCTTGTGTAATTAGAAGATGTTAACGCGGAGATCTGCGTCACGGGATACCCCTCTATCGTCTCCGGTATGACCACATCAGAGGACGAACCGATATAGTTTTGTATCGAGACATAGCTTTTCTTGGGGTCGTTGGTGTAATAATAGACGGCATATGCCCAATTCTCATCCTGTCCCTCGGTCAACTGATACCCGCCCCGATTGACCATGCGTTCAAGCTCCGCCAGATCATAGCCTTTCGCGGGAGCGTCCTCTTTGTCCTTGCCCTTATCCTTATCCTCTTCGCCCGATCCGGCAGAAGCGCCCGCGTTCTGGGACACCCCCTCCTTTTCCGTGGCGGGTGACGAGGTGTCTGCCTCTTCATTGGCGCACGCGGCCACCGAAAAGCTCATCAAAAGGGCCAGCAGGATCGCTGTCATTCGTTTCATTGCTTCTCCTCCTTTAGTTTTATATGGCTAAATAATAGCCATATTATGTGGCCATTATATCAGCCATAATGGACCTTGTCAAGAGATAAGGGAGGCTGAGATCATGATCACATTCGCGCCGTTGTGGAAGACCGCGGCCCAAAAGGGCATCACCACATACACGCTCCGCTTCAAATACGGCATGAGCCACGCCACGGTCCAACGCCTGCAAACCGACATGCCTGTATCCACCCACACATTAAACAAGATTTGTCAGATCATGAACTGCTCGCTTTACGAGATTGCCGAATATATCCCCGACAGCACAGACATGCCCGTAAAATGATGGTTCCCTTCCCGAATAAGATGGGCCGGAGC
>CANQSD010000232.1 GCA_947626385.1 uncultured Oscillospiraceae bacterium
TCCCGGTTGCGCCAGTCCTCGTCGGTGATCTTCCACTGCTTCTCCGGGGTGTTCTGGCGGGCGGTGAAGCGCTCCAGCTGGGTGTCCGGGTCGATGTGGATCCAGAACTTCAGGACCACGGTGCCCCAGTCGGTGAGCTCGCGCTCGAACTCGTTGATCTCGCCGTAGGCGCGCTTCCAGTCGTTCTCCGAGCAGAAGCCCTCGATGCGCTCCACCATGACACGGCCGTACCAGGTGCGGTCGAAGATGGCGATGTGGCCGCTGCGGGGGAGCTTCGTCCAGAAACGCCAGAGGAAATGGCGGTTTTTCTCCCCGGGCGTGGGGCTGGCGATGGGGATGACGTCAAAGCCGCGGGGGTCCAGGGGGTAGGTGAGGCGGCGGATGTTGCCGCCCTTGCCGGCGGCGTCCCAGCCCTCGTAGCAGATGACCACGGGAATGCGCTTGCGGTAGATCTGGTTGTGGAGCTTGCCCAGCTTCTTCTGGAGGCGCTTGAGCTCCGCCTTGTAGTCCTCCTCGCTGATGGCGGCGGAGAGGTCCGCGTCCTTCTGGGAGGGGCCGCCCAGGAGCGGGAACTTTTTGCCGGTGGGCTGGCCCTCATAGCGGCCGGCCTCCACGGCGGCCTCCACCGTGTCGGTGATGGCCTTCAGGGCGTCATAGAGGGCGCGGCTGCGGCCCTCGCCGTCCAGGACGTGCCAGGGGGCGGCGTCGTCCGTGGCCTCCATGAAGTCGTCGTAGGTGGAGAGGAACTTGTCGTACTCCTGCTGCTGCCAGAGGTCGTCGCCGGAGACGCGCCACTGGGTGTCCCGGTCCTCGTGGAGCGCGGTGATACGCCTGAGCTGCTCGTCCCGTGAGATGTGGAGGAAGAGCTTCACCACCACATAGCCGTTGTCCCGCAGCTGGCGCTCGAAGGTGTTGCAGGACTCCACCCGGCGTTTATACTCCTGGGCGGTGATCTCCCGGCGCAGGTGCTTGCCCACCACGTCCTCCATCCAGCCGGTGTCCATAAAGAGGAACTTGCCGTTCTCCGGGAGGACGTCGAAGAATTTCTTGAGGAAGGGGTAGCGCTCGGCGCTCTCCGGCGTGCGCTCGAAGCTCTTCACCGAGTAAAACCGTGGGTCCAGCTCGCAGATGAGGGAGCGGATGAGGTTGCCCTTCCCGGCGCAGTCCCAGCCCTCCACCAGCACCACCACCGGGAGCTTCGCGGCTTGGATCTTCTGGGGCTCGTTCACCAGAAGGTCCCGGAGCCGCTTGATCTCCGCCTTCCGGGCGGATTTGTCCAGCTTGTCTTCCTTGCGCTTGTATTCCTTGATCATGGTCACACCTCCATGAGTTATTATAATGACTAGGAATAAAATAGCACATTTTCGCGGATTTGTCAAAAAGAACAGAAAAATTTCGAAAAATTTTGGCGTTTTGGTGAAAATTCACACAAATCTCTCTCGACTTTTTCGAAGCAAACGTGTAAAATAGAGGGAAAAGGAACCGGGAGGCGGCCAAATGGACCTGTTTGAGGATATTTTTCTGGAGGACTGCCCCTGCTGCGGCGGGGCGGGGCTCATCGAGGAGGAGGGGGGCTGGTGCGTGTATGTCCAGTGCCTGGACTGCGGCGCGCACACCTCCGCCATCGGCTTTGAGGACGATGGGGACAAGCACGGCGCCGCCCAGCGGGCCGCGGACAATTGGAATATGCGCAAGGTCATCGCACCGGGGCCGGGGGAGTGAGACTTCCGGGACGAACCACGGGATTTGACAGGACATTTTTTTAGCGGGAGGCTTTTTGGATATGGAACCTAAATTTTTTCCTCTTGTGCAGATCGGCGGGACGCAGCTTTTAGCGGCGAAGGGGCACTTTGCCACGTCGAACAGCCACATCAACTACTTCATCGACGTGACCGCCCAGAAGTACAGCCTCAACGGCGCGGACGCCGTGGCGCACAGGCTGGCGGAGAAGATCAAGGGCCGGTTCATGGTGGACTCCATCCTCTGCATGGACGGCACCAGCGTCATCGGCACCTGCCTTGCCAGGGAGCTTGCCAAGCACGGCGGGCGGTCCTTGAGCGAGGGAAGCAACATCTATGTGGTCAAGGGCGAGCTCAACAGCTCCGGCAAGCTCATCTTCCGGGACAACGCCCGGTTCATGCTGGAGGGGAAGCACGTGCTGATTTTGGCCTGCTCCCTCACCACCGGCAAGACGGCGCTTCTGGGGCGGGAGAGCGTGGAGTATTACGGCGGGCGCGTGGTGGGCGCCGCCGCCGTCTACGCCGCTACCCACGACCTTGACGGGATGCCGGTGCTGTCCCTCTTCGACACCAACACCATCCCCGACTACGCCTCCTACGCCCCCTCCGAGTGCCCCATGTGCAAGCACGGCGAGCCCATCGACGCGGTGGTGAATACGTTCGGGTATTCGAAGATTTGAAAACGGATCGAAAAGAACCCCCCTGCCCGGTAACGGGCAGGGGGGTTGGTGGTATAGAATGAGACTATCTCCAATTAACCGTCCTCCCGGATTGCCCGCCCCCCCGAACACCGCCGTACGGGCCGCCGCCCACGGCGGCCCATGCTCTTAGGCCGGAGATGACGGCGACCCCTACGCGTTCATCGAGGTAATCCGAAATAAAAAGGGCCGCTGTGGGCAGCGGCCCGTACGGCGTGAATTGAAATGAATTCCAAAAACTGTAGGGGCGGGTTCTAA
>CANQSD010000233.1 GCA_947626385.1 uncultured Oscillospiraceae bacterium
GTCATCTCCAACTGCGGCCCCGACGCCTGCCAGTCCGTCCCCCATCTGCACTTCCACATCCTGGGCGGCGCGAAGCTGGGCGAGAGGATGGGCTGACCGATGGTCATCGACCCCATTCCCATCCGCCTGACGGACGGACGGGAGGCGGTTTTGCGCTGTCCCGCGTCCGGGGATGTCGAGGCGTTTTTGGAGAATTACCGCGTCTGCGTGGCCGAGACGCCCTATCTCAACCTGACCCCGGAGGAGGCCAACCGCTTCCCCCTTGAGGAGGAGCGCCGGTTTATCGAGGGGTTCGGCTCGTCCCCCGACAAGCTTCTGCTCAGCTGCTTTGTGGACGGGGTGCTTGCCGGAACGTGCGATATTGTTTTTCAGACAAACCTGAAGGCCCGCCACCGGGGCGGCGTCGGCATCGCCATCCAGCGCCGGTTTTGGGGACTTGGCATCGGCACGGCCATGTTCCGCGCCATGATAGAGGTGGCCAGGTCCCGCGAGGGCGTCACGCAGCTTGAGCTGGAGTTTATCGAGGGCAACGCGCGAGCCAGGGCGCTCTATGAGAAGATGGGCTTTCGCGTCTGCGCCGTGCTCCCCGACGCCGTCCGGCTGGCGGACGGGACGTTGCTCAACGAGTATAAGATGATCCTGAGGCTTTAAACTTCAAAGCGATTGCAATTTCCCTGTCAAAGCTGTTACAATCATAAAACCTTAACCATTTCAGGAGGTACACTATGAGTAAAGGAAAATTCTACCTTTCCACCGCCATTGCCTACGCGTCGGGGAAGCCGCACATCGGGAACACCTATGAGATCGTGCTGGCCGACGCCATTTGCCGCTTCAAGCGAATGGAGGGGTACGACGTGTACTTCCAGACCGGCACCGACGAGCACGGGCAGAAGATCCAGGAGAAGGCCGAGGCCGCCGGGGTCACGCCTCAGGTGTTCGTGGACGGCACCGCCGGGGAGATCAAGCGCATCTGGGACCTGATGAACACCAGCTACGACCGGTTCGTGCGCACCACGGACCCCGAGCACGAGCGGAAGATCCAGGAGATTTTTGAGAAGATGCTGGCCTCCGGGGACATCTACAAGTCCAAGTATGAGGGCTGGTACTGCACCCCCTGCGAGTCCTTCTGGACTGAGAGCCAGCTTGTGGACCACAAGTGCCCCGACTGCGGCCGGGAGGTGAAGTGGGCCGAGGAGGAGGCGTACTTCTTCCGCCTTTCCAAGTACACCGAGCCTTTGAGAAAGTATATCGAGGAGCACCCAGACTTCATCCAGCCCGAGGCCCGGAAAAACGAGATGATCAACAATTTCTTAAAGCCCGGCCTCCAGGACCTGTGCATCTCCCGCACCAGCTTCACCTGGGGCATCCCGGTGAAGTCCGACCCGCGCCACGTGGTCTACGTCTGGCTGGACGCCCTCTTCAACTACGCCACCTTCCCCGGCTACGAGCCGAACGGCGAGAACGGCGAGCGGTACAAAAAATTCTGGCCGGCGGACGTCCACCTCATCGGCAAGGACATCCTCCGCTTCCACACCCTCTACTGGCCGGCGTTTCTCATGTCCATCGGCGAGCCGCTGCCCAAGCAGGTCTTCGGCCACCCGTGGCTTCTCATGAGCGACGGGAAGATGTCGAAATCCAAGGGCAACGTCCTCTATGCCGACGATTTGGTGGACCTCTACGGCGTGGACGCCGTGCGTTACTACGTCCTCCACGAGATGCCCTTCGCCTCCGACGGCACCATGACCCACGAGCTCCTCATCGAGCGGATCAACTCAGACCTTGCCAACATCCTGGGCAATCTGGTCAACCGCACGGTGTCCATGCAGAATAAGTATTTTGACGGCATCGTGGGCGCCAACAACCACTTAGAGCCCGTGGACGCCGAGCTCATCGAGCTGGCGCTGGCCACCCCGGAAAAATGCCGGGAGAAGATGGACTCCCTCCACGTGGCGGACGCCATCGACGAGATCTTCACCCTTCTCAGGCGCGCCAACAAGTACGTGGACGAGACGCAGCCCTGGGTTCTGGGCCGGTCCGAGGAGACGAAGCCGCGGCTGGCCACCGTGCTCTATAACCTTCTGGAGACGGTGCGCTTCGGCGCCACGCTCCTGCGCCCCTTCCTCCCGGACACCGCCGAGAAGATCTTCAGGCAGCTGAACCTCCCCGTCTCCGACTGGGAGAGCCTGGGGACCTTCGGCGCCATCAGGGAGGGCCACAAGCTGGGCGCGGCGGAGATCCTCTTCGCCCGCATCGACCCGGCGAAGAAGGCCCAGGAGATCGAGGCTTTCTATGCCGCCAAGAACCCCGCCCCGGCCTCAGACCCGGTGCTCCCGGACGTGACCATCGACGACTTCGCCAGGTGCGATATGCGGGTGTGCAAGGTCCTTGCCTGCGAGAACGTGAAAAAGAGCGACAAGCTCCTGCGCTTCACCCTGGACGACGGCTCCGGAAGCCCCCGGCAGATCCTCTCCGGGATCGCCAAATTCTATAAGCCGGAGGAGCTGGTGGGCAAGACCGTGGCGGCCATTTTGAACCTCCCGCCCCGCAAGATGATGGGCCTGGAGTCCAACGGGATGCTCCTCTCCGCCGTGAAGGAGGAGAACGGCCAGGAAAACCTCCATCTCCTGATCCTGGACGACGGTATCCCCGCCGGCGCGAAGCTGTGCTGAAAACCCGCCGCCGTCCCGGAATTTTT
>CANQSD010000234.1 GCA_947626385.1 uncultured Oscillospiraceae bacterium
TCACGTCCATCGTTCTCCCCCTTTATGGCGTCCCAGTATTTTTTGGCCTGCTGCTCCACCTTGTTGTCGCCGTACTCATAGTATTTGGCGTCCCGTATCCCGTCGGGCAGGTACTGCTGCTTTACCCAGTGGTTGGGGAAATTGTGGGGGTAGAGATACCCCTGCTCCCGCTCAAAGCCCGTGCCGTCGGCGTGGACGTTCTGGAGCTCACGGGGAATGGGTCCGGCCTTCCCGGCGTTTACGTCGGCGAAGGCGCGGTCAATGGCCTCCACCACGGAGTTGGATTTGGGCGCGGTGGCCAGGAGGATGACGGCCTGGGCCAGGGGCAGCCGGGCCTCCGGCATCCCCAGCTGGAGGGCCGAGTCCACGCACGCCTTGACGATGGCCGCCGCCTGGGGGTAGGCCATGCCGATGTCCTCGCTGGCGGAGCACAGGATCCGCCGGCAGGCCCCCGCCAGGTCCCCGGCGCTCAGCGCCCGGGCCAGATAGTGGAGCGCCGCGTCCGTGTCCGAGCCCCGCAGGGACTTCATGAGGGCGGAGACGGAGTCGAAGTGCTGGTCCCCGTCCCGGTCGTAGCGCATGGCGTTCTTCTGGGCCACGATCTTGGCGTCCTCCAGGGTGATTTGGAGCCTCCCGTCCTCGCCCCTGGCGGCGGCGGTGAAAAGAAGCTCCACGGCGTTGACGCTCTTGCGCACGTCCCCGCCGGAGGAGGCGGCGATGTGCTCCAACACGCCCTCCCCGATGTCGGCCTGCCCGAAGCGCTCGGCGGCGAGGAGCGCAGCGCGCTTCACGGCGCACAGCACGTCCTCGGCGGTGAGCTCCTTGAACTCAAAGACGGTGGAGCGGCTGAGAACCGCGTTGTACACGTAAAAATACGGGTTCTCCGTGGTGGAGGCAATGAGGGTGATCTTCCCGTTCTCGATGAACTCCAGAAGGCTCTGCTGCTGTTTTTTGTTGAAATACTGGATCTCGTCGAGGTAGAGAAGCACGCCGTTGGGCACCAAAAACGTGTCGAGCTCAGCGATGATGTCCTTGATGTCCTGTAAGGACGCGGTGGTGGCGTTGAGGCGGCGAAGCTCCCGCTTCGTCTCCTTCGCGATGATGTTGGCTACCGTGGTCTTCCCGGAGCCGGAAGGGCCGTAGAAGATCATGTTGGGGATCTGTCCGGAGGCGATGATGCGCCGGAGAAGGCCGTTTTCCCCCAGAATGTGCTTTTGCCCGTAGACCTCGTCCAGAGTCCGGGGCCGTATCTCGTCCGCCAGGGGCCTATACATGGTCACAGCTCCTCTCCCGCCGGCGGCAGATACCAGCGCCGCCGAAATTCCTCGATATCCACCCGCGTGAGCTCGTCTGCCAGCAGAAGCGCCGCCGCGTGGGCGTCGCTCCCCGCCCGGTGGTGGTCCAGGGCGATGTCCAGGTATGTACAAAGCGTGTTCAGCTTCTTGTCCGGCAAAAAGGGATAGCACCGCCGCGCCAGCTGGCAGGTGCACACGTAAGGGGCCTCGGGCTTCCAGAAGATGCCGTAATGCCCCAGGCATTTACTCAGCACCCCCATGTCGAAGGGCGCGTTGTGGGCGGCCAGGGTCCCAGTGTCAAAGACGGGCCGGAGCGCCCGCCACACCTCCGGGAAGGCGGGGGCCTCCGCGGCGGCCTCCGGGGTGATGCCGGTGAGGCGCACGTTAAAGGAGCTGAAGAACGTCTCCGGGTTTACGAGGGTGTCGTACTCCCAGACGATTTGGCCTGCCTCCACCACCGAGACGCCAATGGCGCTCATCCGGTCGTTGCGGAAATTGGGTGTCTCCACGTCGAAGACGACAAACCGCTCCATGCCCTCACCCCTTTCTACTTCTTTTTTCCGCATTATATCATTATCTTCCCGCGGTTGCAAGTCTCCCGGAGAGGTGTTATAATAGGAAAAACAAATCGAAAAAGGTCGTGAACCCATGGACAGAGCCACATCGGACGAGATCGTCGCGCGGTTGGAAAAGGAATACCCCCTGGCATCGTGTACCCTGGACTACGACGACGCCTACCACCTGCTGGTGAGCGTGCGTCTGGCCGCCCAGTGTACCGACGCCCGTGTCAACGAGGTCACCCCGGCGCTCTTTGCGCGCTTTCCCACGGTGAAGGATATGGCCCAGGCCGACGTGGCGGAGGTGGAAAGCTACATCCGCTCCTGCGGCTTTTACCACGGCAAGGCCAGGGACATCGTGAACGCCGCCATCATGATCGAGACGCAATTTTCCGGCCGCGTCCCGGACAACATGGACGACCTCCTCAAGCTCCCCGGCGTGGGCCGCAAGAGCGCCAACCTCATCCTGGGCGACGTCTACAACGCCCCCGGCGCCGTGGTGGTGGACACCCACTGCATCCGGATAACGAACCTCCTGGGCTACGTGGACACCAAAGACCCGGCCAAGATCGAGCCTATCCTGCGGGCCATCCTCCCCCCGGAGAAATCCAGCGACTTCTGCCACCGGATGGTCCTCCACGGCAGGGCCGTCTGCGTCGCCCGCCGCCCCCAGTGCGAAAAATGCGTCCTGGCGGACCTGTGCCGCCATTACAGCAAACAAAATGAGGAGGAAACGGTATGAAAAAACGGATTTTTGCGATCATTTTGGCCCTGACGCTGCTCCTGTCCATGTCCCTGACCGCCGGCGCGACGGGGCAC
>CANQSD010000235.1 GCA_947626385.1 uncultured Oscillospiraceae bacterium
ACGTTGGGGCCCATGGCGTGCATCAGGAGGAAGTTGGAGGGGTTGGCCTTCTGGCCCTCCACCTGGGCCACGCGGGCGGCCATGGGGACGGCGGAGACGCCGGCCGCGCCGATGAGGGGGTTGATCTTCCCGCCGGAGAGCTTATACATGAGCTTGCCCACGAGAAGTCCGCCAATGGTGGAGAAGCAGAAGGCGACGAGGCCCAGGACCACGATCTTCAGCGTGTTCAGCGTCAGGAACCGGGCGGCCACGGTGGTGGCGCCCACGCTGATGCCGAGGAAGAGCGTCACGATGTTCATAAGGGCATTCTGCGCCACGTCGGAAAGACGCTCGGTGACGCCGGTCTCCCGCAGGAGGTTGCCGAACATGAGGCATCCGATGAGGGGCGCGGTGGAGGGCAGGAGCAGGATGACGAAGCCGGCCACCACGATGGGGAAGACGATCTTCTCGGTCTTGCTGACCTCACGAAGCTGCTCCATCTTGACGGACCGCTCCTTCTCCGTGGTCAGCGCCCGCATGATGGGCGGCTGGATCATGGGAATGAGGGCCATGTAGGAGTAGGCGGCGATGGCGATGGGGCCAAGAAGCGCCGGAGCCAGGAGCATACACGTCAAAATGGCCGTGGGCCCGTCTGCGCCGCCGATGATGCCGATGGAGGCGGCCTGGTTGCCGGAGAAGCCCAGCAGGATGGCCCCGAAGAAGGCGAAGAACACGCCGAACTGCGCCGCCGCGCCCAGGAAGAAGCTCTTGGGGTTGGCGATGAGGGGCCCGAAGTCCGTCATGGCCCCCACGCCGATGAAGATGAGGCAGGGGTAGATGCCGGCCTTCACGCCGATATAGAGGATGTCCAGAAGCCCGCCGTAGTGGGCGATGTCGGTGAAGCTCAGCTCCGCGTCCAGCTTCCCGTCGATGTCCAGGATCACGGTCTCGTCAAACTCCGAGGTGTCGATCATGGCCTGGATGTCGGCATTGAGGGCGTCGCCGGTGCTGGCGCCGCCGGCAAGGTATGCCTCGATCTCGCTGTCGGTCTTGCCGCAGGCCCGGGCGTAGACGTAATAGACGTACTCGTCCTGGGTGTAGATGCGCTCGGCGGTGTTGTTGTAGAGGGCGTAGTCGTTGACCACGTCGTAGGGGCACTCATGGACGTAGGCGTCCCACATACCCATGTGGTAGAGCCCCGCGCCGGGGAGGTTGGTGAGGAGCGTTCCGAAGGCGATGCCCACCAGCAAAAGGGGCTCAAATTTTTTCTTGATGCCCAGGTACAGGAGCACCAGGGCCACCGCGATCATGAGGAGGGACTTCCAGCCGCCGGTGAGGAAAAAGGCGTTGAAGCCGGAGTCCATCCAAAGACCCTTCAGGGTCTCCAGGATCTTTCCCATGGTCCGCGCCCCCTTATGCCAGGACCACCAGGGGCGAACCGGTCTCCACCTTGGCGCCCTTCTGGATGACCACCTGGGACACGGTGCCGTCGCGGGGCGCCATGATCTCGTTTTCCATCTTCATGGCCTCTAAGACCACCAGCACGTCGCCGGACTTCACCGCCTGGCCCGCCGCCACGTTGACCTTCACGATGGTCCCGGGCATGGGGGCGTTGACGGGCTCTCCCCCGGCCACGGCAGGCGCGGGCGCGGGAGCCGCGGCGGGAGCCGGAGCGGGGGCGGAGGCCGGCGCGGAGGCCGGCGCGGAGGCCGGCGCGGAGGCGGCAGGGGCCGCGGGGGCGGGAGCCGCCGCGTCGTACTCGGAAAGGAGCATGGCTTCGCCGTGCTCCACCTCGACCTCATAGGTCTTTCCGTTCAAAGTTACCAGATATTTCATTTCTTACTGACCTCCCTGATCGAGATGAAGCGCAATTCGTTGATGGGGATTTTAAGCTCGTCGGCCACGATGGCCATGATCATGGCCGCGTCCCGGTCGGGCGTGTCGTAGAGCTTCAGCTCGCCCGCCGAGCCGGGGGCCTTGGGTCCCTCGGGCTTGGGCGCGGGAGCGGCGGGGGCCTTCGTCTCCGGAATGGGCAGCGGGTGGGCGGCCTTCTTGAGGCTCATGACCTTGCCCACCAGCACCACCACCAGCACCAGGAGGGCGATGCCCAGAAAGACGATGGCGTAGCCCATGACGGCGTCGATGAGCGCCTCGGACAGCTTCATTTTCATGGCGCTCACTCCTCCACGATGGTGTACTTCACGTGGTGCTCCTCTTCCTCCCGGCGGCTTTGCAGGAACTTCACCGTCTGGTCGGGGTAGCAGATCCAGCTCATCAGGTCCTCCTCGGTCCGGGCCAGGTCCCCCAGGGCGGCCCTGGCGTCGGCGAACTCCTTCCCCGTGCGCTTGGAGTCCTCCACCCGGCAGTCGGCGGGCTCATTGCCAGCGCCGATGATCTTATCCTGGAGCTCTTGGCTCACAGGCGCGGGGGCGATGCCGTACTCGCCCTTGAAGTAGTTTTTGATCTCGTTGGAGATCTGCTTATACCGCTCGCCCATGAGGACGTTGACCACCGCCTGGTTGCCCACCATCTGGGAAAGGGGCGTCACCAGCGGGGGATAGCCCAGGTCCTTTCGCACATTGGGGATCTCGACCAGCGCCTCGTCGAACTTGTCCATGGCGTTCATGTCCTTGAGGTTGGCGATCATGTTGGAGAGCATCCCGCCGGGGACCTTGTAGACCAG
>CANQSD010000236.1 GCA_947626385.1 uncultured Oscillospiraceae bacterium
AAACGCGGCAAGAAATTTGAGCCGAAGATGGGGTGCGACGGCAACTGCGCCGCCTGCCACAGCGCTTGCGACGACCGGAAGGAGGCTGAAGCGAAATGAAATACATGCTCATACTCTTCACCCTGGTGTTCACCGAAAACTACGTCCTGGTCCAGTTTCTCGGCATCTGCCCGTTTCTCGGCGTCAGCCAGAAGTTCAGCTCCTGCATCGGTATGTCCGGCGCGGTCATCTTCGTTATGACTCTGGCCTCCGCCGTCACCTGGGGCATCTTCCAGGCGCTGATGATCCCGCTTCACCTGGAGTTCATGCGGACCATCATCTTCATCCTGGTGATAGCCGCCCTGGTGCAGCTGGTGGAGATCGTCCTCAAGAAGTATATGCCGCCGCTTTATAAGGCCCTGGGCGTCTATCTGCCGCTGATCACCACCAACTGCGCGGTGCTGGCGGTGACGATCCTCAACATCGACAACAGCTACGGCTTCCTGGAGTCCTGCATGTCCGGCTTCTCCGCGGGCCTCGGCTTCTCCCTGGCGCTCATCCTCTTTTGCGGCGTGCGCAAGAGCCTGGAGCGGGCCCATCCCCCCAAGTGCTTTGAGGGTCTGCCCATCAGCCTCGTCGCCGCGGCCTTCACCAGCATGACCTTCATGGGCTTCACCGGCATGGCCGAGAATATGTTCGGTTAAGGAGGGGCGAGATGGAAATTTTGTACGCTGTCCTGGTCCTGGCCGGCATCGGCGCGGTGTGCTCCGTGCTTCTGGTGCTGGCGGCCAAGTTCATGCACGTCCCCGTGGACGAGAAATTCCCTAAGATCCGGGAGTGCCTCCCCGGCGCCAACTGCGGCGCCTGCGGCTACGCCGGGTGCGACGGCTACGCCTCCGCCCTGGCCTCCGGGGAGGAGGAGAAGATCAACAAGTGCGTGGCCGGCGGCGACGCCGTCGCCAAGGCCCTGGCCGCGGCCACCGGCGCGGAGTTTGAGGACGTGGTGGAACAGGTGGCTATCGTCCGGTGCTCCGGCGACTGCAATACCGTGAAGAACAAAGAGGCGTATCAGGGCCTCGCGTCCTGTGCGGCGGCCAAGCTCCTCTACGGCGGCCCCTCCATGTGCGTCTACGGGTGCATCGGCCTCGGCGACTGCGAGCACGTCTGCCCCGAGGGGGCCATCCGGGTGGTGGACGGCTTAGCGCGCGTCAATTACCGGGCCTGCATCGGCTGCGGCATGTGCGTCAAGACCTGCCCCAACCAGGTCATCACCCTCATGCCCGACGTGGAGCGCGTCATCGTGGGCTGTCGGAACCACGAAAAGGGTGCCAACACCCGCAAGGCCTGCGCCAAGGGGTGTATCGGCTGTAAAAAGTGCGAGCGGGAATGCCCCCAGGGCGCCATTACGGTGGTTGACAATCTTTCACAAATCGATTATGATAAGTGCGTCGACTGCGGCCACTGTCAGGATGTTTGCCCCGTGGGCTGTGTCCACTTCCGAGACTTCCGGGGCGCCCACACCCACCCCGAGGGCACAAAATAATTCACAAAAGCCGCCAAGGTCGACGCTTTGGCGGCACTTTTTTGCCGTATCATGGGAGGTTTCATATGCGCTTCACAAAAATGCAGGGAGCCGGGAACGACTTCATACTCATCGAGAACCTGGACGGGAGCATCGACCCGGCGAACTATCCGCGCCTGGCGGCCCGTCTTTGTACCCGCCGCCTGTCCATTGGCGCGGACGGGCTGATGGTTTTAGAGCCGCCCCGCGCCGGCGGGGACGTCCGCATGGCCTTCTATAACTCTGACGGGTCCGTGGGGGAGATGTGCGGCAACGGCGCGCGGTGCATCAGCCGCTACGCCATCGAGCGCGGCTTCGGCCGCGGCGGGGAGGTCGCCATCGAGACGACCGCCGGCCTCGTCACGGGCAGGCGCGTCTCCGAGCGCATGGTCACCGTCCGCCTCAACGACCCAACCACCGTGGACCTGCGCCGCCCCATCGAGCTCCACGGCGTGACCTACGACTGCGCCTACGTGGAGCTGGGCAGCCCCGGCATCCCCCACTGCGTGGTGCTGTGTCCCCACTGGCGGGACATCCCGGAGCCCAAGCTGCGGGAGATCTGCCGCGCCCTGCGCTTCCATGAGAGCTTCCCCAAGGGGGCAAACGTCACCTTCTGCCGCCTGGACGGGGAAAACAGCGTGGACGCCCGCACCTTCGAGCGCGGCGTGGAGGACTTCACCCTGGCCTGCGGCACCGGCTGCGGCTCCACCGTCACCGCCCTCACCCTCCGCGGCCTCGTCCCCGGCGTCAACACCCGCGTCACCATGCCGGGCGGAACCCTCTACGTCACCGTCACCGTCGAGAACGGCATCCCCCGCGACCTGACCCTCACCGGCCCCACCACCCTCGTCGCCCAGGGCGAGATATTGGACGAGGACCTGTAAACGAACATTTCCCGGAGACGCAACCGCAAATTGACAGGATGTAAAGCCGGTGCGGTTGCGTTTTCCGGGAGGTTTTTTATAATGAGAGAAAGGAGATAGATATTGCCATGCTTTCGGATAAGCTGATGACGCTTCGAAAAGAAAAGGGCCTCTCCCAGATTGAGGTGGCCGAGGAGTTGAATGTCTCCCGCCAGGCCGTGTCCCGCTGGGAGACTGGAG
>CANQSD010000237.1 GCA_947626385.1 uncultured Oscillospiraceae bacterium
GTGGAGTGGGGACTATGAAAAGAAAGGAGCAAAACCGCCATGATCACCAAAGAGCAGAAGACCGCCGTCATTGACGCCAACCGCCGCAGCGAGAACGACACCGGTTCCCCCGAGGTCCAGATCGCCATCCTCACGGAGCGCATCAACCAGCTCACGGAGCACCTGAAGGTCCACAAGAACGACGCCCATTCCCGTCTTGGTATGTACAAGATGATCGGCCGCCGCCGCAGACTTCTGGACTACCTCATGGAGAAGGACATCGAGCGTTACCGCGCCATCATCGCCAAGCTCGGCATCCGCAAGTAAACGATCGGGTATTATATGCGGCCCAAAACCGCATATAATACCCATTGTTGCTTTTTCCACCAACCCAGGAGCCGCGTTGTTTTAGTATTTGAAAGCGCGCCCGGCCCGCCGGACACGGCTTCAAGTGCTAAAAAACTCGGCTCCGCAGAAAAAAATACAAAAGGAGTCACAACATGATCATCAAGCACAGAGAATTCCCCAACTACAAAAAGTACGAGATGGACCTGGCCGGCCGGCCGTTGAAGCTGGAGGTCGGCAAGCTTGCCGAGCTTGCCAGCGCCGCCGTCCTCGTCACCTACGGCGAGACGACGGTTCTCTGCACCGTCGTCGCCAGCCCCCGTCCCAAGGAGGGCATCGACTACTTCCCCCTCTCCGTGGAGTTTGAGGAGAAGCTTTACTCCGTGGGCCGCATCCCCGGCGGCTACACCCGCCGGGAGGGCAAGCCCTCCGAGCGCGGCACCCTCTCCTCCCGCATGATCGACCGGCCCATGCGGCCCCTCTTCCCCTCCGACCTGCGCAACGACGTGGTGGTGACATGCACGGTCATGTCCACGGACCACGACTGCGCCCCGGAGATCGCCGCCATGATCGGCGCTTCCGCCGCCGTTTCCATCTCCGACATCCCCTTCGCCGGCCCCATCGCCGGCGTGGGCCTGGGGCTCATCGACGGGAAGTATATCATCAACCCCACCAGCGAGGAGCGCAAGATCTCCGAGATGTACTGCACCATTGCCGCTACCATGGACAAGATCGTCATGATCGAGGCCGGCGGCGACCAGATCCCCGAGGACGTGATGCTGAAGGGTATCATCGCCGCCCACGAGGCCATCAAGCCCGTGGTGGCCCTCATCAACCAGATGGTGGCCGAGATCGGCAAGCCCAAGTTTGAGTACGAGCACGCCTCCTTCAACCAGGAGCTCTTCGACAAGCTGGTGGACAAGTACCTGGACGACGTGCGCTACGCCATGGACACCGACGACAAGAACGTCCGCGAGGAGCGCTACAACGCCGTCGTCGACAAGATGATCGCCGAGTTCGGCGAGGAGTACCCCGAGATCACCGCCCAGCTGGAGGAGATCACCTACAAGATCCAGAAGAAGGTGGTCAAGCAGTGGCTTCTCCAGGGCAAACGCGTGGACGGCCGCGCCATGAACGAGATCAGGCCCCTGGCCGCCGAGGTCGGCGTCCTGCCCCGGGTCCACGGCTCCGGCCTCTTCACCCGCGGCCAGACCCAGGTGCTCTCCGTCTGCACCCTGGCCACCCTCTCCGCCGCCCAGAAGCTGGACACCATCTGGGAGGAAGAGGAAAAGCGCTATATCCACCACTACAACTTCCCCAACTACTCCGTGGGCGAGGCGCGGCCCAGCCGCTCCACCTCCCGGCGTGAGATCGGCCACGGCGCTCTCGCCGAGAAGGCTCTCGAGCCCGTGATCCCCTCCGAGGAGGAGTTCCCCTACGCCATCCGCGTGGTATCCGAGGTCCTTTCCTCCAACGGTTCCACCTCCCAGGGCTCCATCTGCGGCTCCACCTTGGCGCTCATGGACGCCGGCGTGCCCATCAAGGCCCCCGTGGCCGGCATCTCCTGCGGCCTCATGCACGATGACGACGGCAGCTGGAAGACCTTCATCGACATCCAGGGCGTGGAGGACTTCCACGGCGAGATGGACTTCAAGGTCGCCGGCACCAAGAAGGGCATCACCGCCATCCAGATGGACCTCAAGAACGACGGTTTGACCTACGACATCATCGAGAACGCCTTCCAGATCACCCGGGAGGCCCGCATCCAGATCCTGGACGAGATCATGCTCCCCGTGATCAGCGAGCCGCGCCACGAGCTGGCCAAGTCCGCGCCCAAGATGATCTCCATGCACATCGACCCCGACAAGATCCGCGAGGTCATCGGCTCCGGCGGCAAGGTCATCCAGAAGATCTGCGCTGACACCGGCTGCAAGATCGACATCGACGACGACGGCTCCGTCTTCATCTCCCAGCAGGATATCGAGGCCTGCCGCGCCGCCAAGAAGATCATCGACGACATCTGCTTCGTCCCCGAGGTGGGCAAGCTCTACTTCGGCCAGTGCGTCCGCGTTATCCCCATCGGCGCCTTCGTGGAGCTTGTTCCCGGCAAGGACGCCATGTGCCACATCAAGGACTTGGAGTTCAAGCGCACCGAGAAGGTGGAGGACGTCCTCAACGTGGGCGACTGGACCTGGGTGAAGTTCCTGGGCATCGACGACCGGGGTCGCTGGAACATCTCCCGCAAGGACGCCATCCGCGAGCGCGAGGCGGAGGGCCTGCCCATCGATCGGCCGTAAGCGCGATTTT
>CANQSD010000238.1 GCA_947626385.1 uncultured Oscillospiraceae bacterium
CGCAAGCGGCGCATTTGAATTAATTGCGCCTTCGGCGCAATAAAATCGAGATTGCGGCGAAGCCGCAAACCTTTTTGCCCCCCCTTTCCGGGAAGGGGGGGTAGGGGGGATTCGAGCCCCCGTCAGCCTCCCCCTCGGGGGAGGTGGCGCAAAGCGCAGGAAGGGTCGCCGCAGCGGGCAAATCAAAACTGCGGCGAAGCCGCAACCTTTTAAGCCCCCTCCTCGTAGGAGGGGGGCAGGGGGGAAGCGAAGGTTGGACGACAGAACGGTATCGAAATAGGATAAAACCCCCGCCCTTCATGACCGAAGGGCGGGGGTCATTTCACTCCGTAAAATGTACGTGGCTGTTGATGTGGTCCTCGCAGAAGCAGTGGTAGCCGGCGCATTTGGAGCAGTAGCGAAACTCCAGCTCCGGGTTTGTCACGTCGGTGCGGCCGCAGACGGAGCACTTGTGGCGGTAGTTTTTGAGCTTTTCCTCATCCCGGACCTGATGGATGTTGGCGCGGAATTCCGCGCGGCGCTTGGAGTAGCCCCGGCCCCGGCGCAGGCCGGAGAAGAGGTTGTCTCCGCAGAAGAGGAAGAAATTCAGGATCGCCACGACGGGCAGGAGGTTCAGGGGGAAGACCGGCATGTTCAACAGGATAGAGACGAGGAAGAACGCCGCGTCCAGCCAGGCCAGCCACTTCATCTTCACCGGGATGATGAAGAAGACCAGCACCATGGAGTCCGGCCAGATGGAGGCGAAGGCGAAGAAGAGGGAAAGGTTCAGGTACATGGGGTCCAGGCCGGCCGGCCCCGGCCCGTACCCCGCCCAGACGGGGATGTAATAGACGAGAAAGCCAAAGAGGATGTTCAGCAAAACGCCGGAGAGGTAGTAAATGGTGAACCGGGCCGTGCCCCACTGGCGCTCCAGCGTGGAGCCGATGAAGTAGTAAAAATAGAGGGAGATCATGAGGAGGAAGATGTCCCCGAAGCCTCCCATCCCCGAGCCGGACTCCGGAATGAAGAGGAAGGTCACCAGCCTCCACACCTGCCCCCGGAGGATGAGATGCGGGTCAAAGAGCAGGAAGGACATGAGCGTGTTCGTCCGGTCCATCAATCCCAGCAAGTACACCGCCGCGGTGCCGAAGACGATGTAGAGCATGAGATTCTTGATGCCGAACTTAGGATGCTTGTAGCAAAAGCGCGCAATGGCGCGGTCAAGAGCTTTCAAACGGTATCACCTCATGGTAATTATACCACATTTGAGCCAAAAGTCCACAGGGGAATCGGTAAAACATTTGTAAACGGGGTCTTGTCCGCTAAAAAAATAAAGAAACCTATTTAAAAACCATCGGAAGTGTGATATACTTCTCTCAATTGCTTGATCGTATGGAGGAAATGCCCATGAACGAGATTTTGAAGCTTCTGGAGGAGGACAGCCGGTATACGCCGGCGCAGATCGCCGCCATGACCGGCAAGGACGAGCAGTATGTCCGGGACACGGTGAAGCGGTGCGAGGCCGAGCATATTATCAACGGCTACACCACCTTAGTCGATTGGGACCGCACCAGCGAGGAGGCGGTCACCGCCTTTATCGAGGTAAAGATCACCCCCCAGCGGGACGACGGCTACGACCGCATCGCCAGGCGGATCTATCAATACGACGAGGTGGAGAGCCTCTATCTCATGTCCGGGAGCTTCGACTTCTCCGTGATCGTCTCGGGCAAGTCCCTCCGGGAGGTCAGCCGTTTTGTCGCCGAAAAGCTGGCCCCCATCGAGGGCGTCATCAGCACCGCCACGCACTTCATCATGAAGCGCTACAAGGATAAGCACCGGGCGTTCCTGGTGGAGCCGGAGCAGGAGGAGCGGACGCTGTTTATATGATGGACTACGAAAAGCTCCTGTCGAAGAACGTCCGGACCCTCCAGCCCTCGGGCATCCGCAAGTTTTTCGACATTCTGGACACCATGAAGGACGCCATCTCCCTGGGTATCGGCGAGCCGGACTTTGTGACGCCCTGGCACATCCGGGAGGCGGGTGTTTATTCCCTGGAGCAGGGCCACACCAAATATACCTCCAACGCCGGCCTTTCGCGCCTGCGGGCGGCGGCGTCGGAGTACCTGGCCCGCCGGTTTGAGCTGACCTTTTCGCCGGATGACATTTTCATCACCGTGGGCGGGTCGGAGGCCATCGACCTGTGTATCCGGTCCCTGGTGGACCCGGGGGACGAGGTCATCATCCCCGTGCCCAGCTTCGTCTGCTACGGCCCGCTGGTGACCATGGCCTGCGGCGTGCCGGTGTATGTGGAGACGAAGGCGGAGAACGAATTCAAGCTCACCGCCGAGGAGCTGCGCGCCGTCATCACGCCGAGGACGAAGCTCCTGGTCCTCCCGTATCCCAACAACCCCACCGGGGCCATTCTGGAGCGGGCGGATCTGGAGGCCATCGCGGAGGTTTTGAAGGGCACGGACATCATGGTTCTCTCCGATGAGATCTACGCCGAGCTCACCTACGGGCAGAAGCACGTCTCGCCCTGCAACCTCCCGGAGCTCAAGGAACGGACCATGCTGGTCAACGGCTTTTCCAAGGCATACGCCATGACCGGCTGGCGGCTGGGGTA
>CANQSD010000239.1 GCA_947626385.1 uncultured Oscillospiraceae bacterium
TTCAGCGCCGTGCGCTCGATGTTCTCCACCCGGTTGTGGAGGTAGTAGACCTGCCCGCCCCGGCTGAGCTCCCGGCGCATGGCGTCACAGAGGACCCCCCAGTCGTGCTCCAACACATACGTCTGCACCGGCTGGCGGTCGGAGGGCGGCTCCTCGATGGTGGACATGTCCCGCACGCCGGACAGCGCCATGTTCAGCGTCCGTGGGATGGGCGTGGCGGACAGCGTCAGCACGTCCACCTGACGTGAAAGCTCCTTGAGCCGCTCCTTGTGCTGGACGCCGAAGCGCTGCTCCTCGTCCACCACCAACAGCCCCAGCTTTTTGAAGCGCACGTCCTTCTGCAACAGCTTGTGGGTGCCGATCACGATGTCCACGGTCCCGTCCTCCATGCCCTGGAGGGCCTTTTTCACCTGCGCCGGCGTGCGGAAGCGGCTCAGCACCTCCACGGACACGGGGAACCCGTCGAACCGACGCGCCACGGTCTGGTAGTGCTGTTGGGCCAGGACCGTGGTGGGCACTAAGATCGCCGCCTGCTTTCCGTCCATGACGCACTTCATCACCGCCCGCAGGGCCACCTCCGTCTTCCCGTAGCCCACGTCCCCGCAGAGGAGCCGGTCCATGGGCACCGGGTTTTCCATGTCGGCCTTGATCTCCCGAATGGCCCGGAGCTGGTCGTCCGTCTCCTGATACTCGAAGTTGTCCTCAAATTCCCTCTGCCAGGGCGTGTCCGGGGCGAAGGCGTGGCCCGTGGCCTTCTGCCGCTCGGCCTGGAGCTTCAAAAGCCCGTCCGCCAGGTCCTTCACGGCGGCCTTGGCCTTCGTCTTGGCCTTGGCCCAGTCCGTGCCGCCCAGCCTGGAGAGCTTCACCGGCGCGTCCTCCCCCGCGCCGATATACTTGCTCACCGCGTCCAGCTGTGTGGCGGGGACGTAGAGGCTGTCGGTGCCGGCGTAGGCGATCTTCACGTAGTCCTTCTGAGCCCCGTCCACCTCACGCTTCACCATCCCGGCAAAGCGCCCGATGCCGTAGACCTCGTGGACCACCAGGTCCCCGACGCTCAGGTCCGTGAAGCTGTCCAGCTTCTGCCGGTTGGAGGGCAGCTTCCGCCGCGCCTTTCGCCGGAAAAGCCCCTGCGTCAGCTGGCCCTCGGTGATCACCGCCAGCTTCATGCCGGGGTACTCCAGCCCCGCCGACAGCGTCCCCACGGCAATCACGCACGTCCCCGGCTCGGGCAGGCGCGCCAAGTCGAAGTCATAGGCCGTGGAGATGCCTTTATTTTCCAAATATTCCTTTAATATTTCCGCCCGCCGCCGGTCCCGGACCAGCACCACCACGCGGCTGCCGGTCTTTTTGTAGTGGGCAATGTCGCTGGCCGCCGTCTCCAGGCTCCCGCCATAGCTGGGCAGCTGTTTGGCGGTGAGCGTCGCCAGCGTCCGGGGCCGCATGGGCAGCTGGGAGGCGGTGAAGGACGCCATCATCAGCACCGGGAAGTCCCCAAGCCGCTCCACGGCGGACTCCCAGGGCTCCATGAGCCTGTCCGGCTCGCCCTCCATGACGTTGGCCTCCTTGAGCCCGGTGAGGTCCTGGGCCAGCTGGAGGGTGACGTTTTTCGCCCGCTCCGTCAGGCGCGTGGGCTCGCACAGCACCACCACCGCGTCGGGCGGCAGGTAGTCCACGGCGGAGGCTGGGGCGTAGAGGAGGTCCAGGTACTTATCCGACGCCGGAAGCCCCCGCCCCTCTTTGACACGTTCGATGTCCGCGAAAATGCCGTCGATGAGCTCCTTCTTGATGCTCCGCTTGCGCCCCAGCGCCCTGGCGTAGTCCTCCAGCCGCCGGCAAAGTCCCTCCGGCCCCCCCTCGGCGGCGGTGACGGCGGCCTCCCGCGCCGGGAGGATAAGGCACGTCTCCACGTTCTCCACCCGCCGCTGGGAGGAGACGTCGAAGTACCCCATGCCGTCCACCTCGTCGCCCCAGAACTCGCACCGCACCGGGTAATCGGCGGCGGGGGAGAAGACGTCCAGGATACCGCCCCGCAGGGCGAACTGCCCCGCGCCCTCCACCTGCTCCGTCCGCTCGAACCCGG
Organism: uncultured Oscillospiraceae bacterium; assembly: GCA_947626385.1. Taxonomy (GTDB): domain Bacteria; phylum Bacillota; class Clostridia; order Oscillospirales; family Oscillospiraceae; genus RUG626. Next base: position 2,081 of record CANQSD010000239.1, read on the forward strand.
CGCGGATGAGCTTTCCCGTGAGCTCCGTGAGGTCGGCGCTCTCGCCGGTTTTGAGCCGCGCCGCCATGCCCCTCAGCGTCTCCGGCGGCATGGTCCGGGTCATCAGCCCCTCCGGCGTGGCCACCACGATGGGCCGCTCCTCAGTGAGGAGCTTATAAAGCGCCGCGATCCGCGCCCGCTCCCCGTCCCGGGACACGCCCTCGGCGTTGTAGAAGACGAAGTCCCGCCCGAAAAGCCGCGCCGGTTCCACGCCGGTGAAGGCAAAAAGGTCCTCCGCCATCCGCGCGGCCTCCCCCTCGTCGGCGCACAGGCACACCAGCGCCCGCCCCGTCTCCAGATACACCGCCGCCGCCGCGTGCGCCCGCGGCAGCTGCCCCGCCCCGGACAACAGCGCCGGACACCGCCCCGCGTCAATCGCCCCCAGCACCGTCCGCACGGACTCTTCCTTTTCAATCGCCCTAGTAAGATTTTCCATTTTTTCACCACGCCAAAGCCCCCGATACACCGTACCGGGGG
>CANQSD010000240.1 GCA_947626385.1 uncultured Oscillospiraceae bacterium
TTTTTACAGATGCAATACCCTGTCCCGGATCTCCTGGGTCCGGCCCTGGTTCCAGAATTGGGTGCCGATGTAGCCGCAGGTGCGGCGGGCGACGTTCATCTTGTTCTGGTCGGTGTTGCCGCACTTGGGGCACCGCCAGATGAGCTTCCCGTCCTCCTCGGCGATCTGGATCTCGCCGTCCCAGCCGCAGACCTGGCAGTAGTCGGACTTGGTGTTGAGCTCGGCGTAGATGATGTTGTCGTAGATGAACTTCATCACCTGCAGCACGGCCTCCAGGTTGTTCTGCATATCCGGCACCTCCACGTAGCTGATGGCGCCGCCGGGGCTGAGGTGCTGGAACTGGGCCTCGAACTTGAGCTTGGTGAAGGCGTCGATGTTCTCCGTCACGTGGACGTGGTAGGAGTTGGTGATGTAGCCCTTGTCGGTGATGCCCTTGATGACGCCGAAGCGCTTCTGGAGGCACTTGGCGAACTTGTAGGTGGTGGACTCCAGGGGCGTGCCGTAGAGGGAGTAGTCGATGTTCTCCGCTGTCTTCCACTCCTTGCACTTGTCGTTCATCTTCTGCATGATGGAAAGGGCGAAGGGCGTGGCCTCCGGGTCGGTGTGGGATTTGCCGGTCATGTACTTGACGCACTCGTAAAGCCCGGCGTAGCCGAGAGAGATGGTGGAGTAGCCGTTATAGAGGAGCTTGTCGATGGGCTCGCCCTTGTCGAGCCGCGCCAGCGCCCCGTACTGCCAGAGGATGGGAGCCACGTCGGAGGGGGTGCCCAGGAGCCTGTCGTGCCGGCACCGGAGGGCCCGGTGGCACAGCTCCAGGCGGTCCTCGAAGATCTTCCAGAACTTGTCCACATCGCCGCCGGAGGAGAGGGCCACGTCGGGGAGGTTGATGGTGACCACACCCTGGTTGAAGCGGCCGTAATACTTATGCTTGCCCGGCTCGTAGTTGCCGGCCTTGGCGATGTTGCCGACGCCCGCGTCGGTGAACCGGTCGGGGGTGAGGAAGGAGCGGCAGCCCATGCAGGTGTAGACGTCGCCCTTGAGCTCCTTCATTTTCTTCTCGGAAATGTAATCCGGGACCATCCTCCGGGCGGTGCACTTGGCGGCCAGCTTGGTCAGCTCCCAGTACCGGGACCCCTCGGTGATGTTGTCCTCCTCCAGCACGTAGATGAGCTTGGGGAAGGCGGGGGTGACCCAGACGCCGTCCTCGTTCTTGGTACCCTCGTAGCGCTGCTCCAGGACCTCCCGGATGATGAGGGCCAGGTCCTCCCGCTCCCGCTCGTTCCTGGCCTCGCCCAGGTACATGAAGACGGTGACGAAGGGCGCCTGCCCGTTGGTGGTGAGGAGGGTGACCACCTGATACTGGATGGTCTGGACGCCCCGGCGGATCTCCTCCAGAAGACGACCCTCCACGATCTCCTGGATCTTCTCCTCGGTGGAGGTGACGCCCAGCGTCTCCAGCTCCTGCTCCACGACCTTCCGGATCTTCTGCCGGGAGATGTCCACAAAGGGAGCCAGGTGCGTCAGAGAAATGGACTGGCCGCCGTACTGGTTGGAGGCCACCTGGGCGATGATCTGCGTGGCGATGTTGCAGGCGGTGGAGAAGCTGTGGGGCCGCTCGATGAGGGTCCCGGTGATGACCGTGCCGTTCTGGAGCATATCCTCCAGATTCACAAGGTCGCAGTTGTGCATATGCTGGGCGTAGTAGTCGGTGTCGTGGAAGTGGATAATGCCGGCCTCGTGGGCCTCCACGATATCCCGGGGCAGGAGGATGCGCTCACTGAGGTCGCGGCTGACCTCGCCGGCCATATAGTCGCGCTGGGTGGAGTTGACCACCGGGTTCTTGTTGGAGTTCTCCTGCTTGGCCTCCTCGTTGCAGCACTCGATGAGGCTGAGGATCTTCTCGTCGGTGGTGTTGCTCTGGCGCACCAGGGACCGGGTGTAGCGGTAGGTGATGTAGTTCTTGGCCACCTCGAAGGCCCCGTGGGCCATGATCTGCTTCTCCACCAGGTCCTGGATCTCCTCCACGGAGGGACTGCGGCCCATGTTCTCACAGTCCAGGGCCACGGACTCGGAAATGCGCTTTATCTGCAGGGCTGTCATCCGGGAGGGCTCCTCCACGGACATATTGGCCTTCCGGATGGCGTTCTCGATCTTTTTGATGTCGAAATCCATCTCCATGCCGTTTCTCTTTATGATCTTCATTCGTATCACCTCGGGCGAAAGTACCATCAAATATACCACATCTTGTGTTTCCGGTCAAGAGCAAAAACATACATCTTGTGTTTTTGTGATTTGGCATCAATCGCCCCGCCATTTTTCACGATTTTTCGTGTTTTTTCCGGGTTTGCCGCACAAAAAAGTCGATTTTCGGAAGAAAATGGGCGCGAGCGCCTGAGAAAAATTGTAGATTTGCACAAATTGACAATCAAATAACGATAGGGACCGGCTTCCCAATTGTCATGCTCCCCGGCGTCACAGCGCAGTCGTAGGCCAGTACCCTCACCCCCGCGCCGCGGGCCCTCTCCAGGGCCTCGGCGAAGGCCGGATGGGTCCGGCGGTTGGGCGTAAAATA
>CANQSD010000241.1 GCA_947626385.1 uncultured Oscillospiraceae bacterium
CGGCCCTGCTTGCCCTTGAGCATATCGGAGAGGGACTTGAGGGGCCGGGAGTTGGCGCCGGTGACGGCGCGGCCCCGGCGGCCATTGTCCATGAGGGCGTCCACGGCCTCCTGGAGCATCCGCTTTTCGTTGCGGACGATGATGTCCGGGGCGGACAGCTCAATGAGGCGCTTTAAGCGGTTATTTCGGTTGATGACCCGGCGGTAGAGGTCGTTGAGGTCGGAGGTGGCGAACCGGCCGCCGTCCAGCTGGACCATGGGGCGGATGTCCGGCGGGATCACGGGCAGGGCGTCGATGATCATCCACTCCGGCTTGTTGCCGGACTTGAGGAAGGACTCCACGACCTCCAGGCGCTTGACGATCTTGGCCTTCTTCTGGCCGCCGGCGGTCTTCAGCTCCTCGCGAAGCTGGGCGGAAAGCTCGGCGCAGTCGATGTCCTGTAAAAGCTGCTTGATGGCCTCGGCGCCCATGCCGGCCTTGAAGTCGTTCTCGTACTTCTCCCGCATATCCCGGTACTCGGCCTCGGTGAGGAGCTGGTTCTTTTGGAGCGGCGTGTCGCCGGGGTCGGTGACGATATACGCCGCGAAGTAAAGGACGCGCTCGAGGATCCGGGGCGTCAGGTCCAGGATGAGGCCCATCCGGGAGGGAATGCCCTTGAAATACCAGATGTGGCTCACCGGGGCGGCAAGCTCGATGTGGCCCATGCGCTCCCGGCGGACCTTGGCGCGGGTGACCTCCACGCCGCAGCGGTCGCAGATCTTCCCCTTGAAGCGAATCTTCTTATATTTGCCGCAGTGGCACTCCCAGTCCTTGGTGGGCCCGAAAATGCGCTCGCAGAAGAGGCCGTCCCGCTCGGGCTTGAGGGTGCGGTAGTTGATGGTCTCCGGCTTTTTCACCTCGCCGTAGGACCACTCGCGGATCTTCTCGGGAGACGCGATACCGATTTGAATGGAATCAAAAGGGGCGTAGCTCATATCTCGTCATCCTCCTCGTTAAAACTGTCCTGCTCGTCCTCATCGTCGTCGTAATCGCCCAGGAGCCCGAAATCGTCGTCGTCATCCTCGTCGTCCGCATCCTCTACGTCCTCGATGCCGAAGCCCGCGGACTCGAACTCGTCGTCGGAGGAGGTGTAGCGCTCGTTCTCCACGTCGCGGAAGCCGTGGGCGTATTCGTCCTCCTCGTCGTCCTTGAGCTCGATGGGGTTGCCGTCGGCGTCCAGGACGTTCACGTCCAGGCACAGGGACTGGAGCTCCTTGATGAGGACCTTGAAGGACTCGGGCACGCCAGGCTGGGGGATGTTGTGGCCCTTGACGATGGCCTCGTAGGTGCGCACGCGCCCGGTGACGTCGTCGGATTTGACGGTGAGGATCTCCTGAAGGGTGTAGGCCGCGCCGTAAGCCTCCAGGGCCCAGACCTCCATCTCGCCGAAGCGCTGGCCGCCGAACTGGGCCTTGCCGCCCAGAGGCTGCTGGGTGACCAGGCTGTAGGGGCCGGTGGAGCGGGCGTGGATCTTGTCGTCCACCAGGTGGTGGAGCTTGAGGAAGTAGACGTAGCCCACGGTGACCGGGTTGTCGAAGGGATCGCCGGTGCGTCCGTCGTAAAGGACGCTCTTGCCGTCGGTGCGCAGGCCCGCCTGACCCAGAAGGTCGCGGATCTCGCGCTCGTCGGCGCCGTTGAAGATGGGGGTGGCCACCTTCCAGCCCAGGGCCTGGGCGGCGTAGCCCAGGTGGACCTCCAGCACCTGGCCGATGTTCATACGGGAGGGCACGCCCAGGGGGTTCAGGACGATGTCCAGCGGCGTGCCGTCGGGCATATAGGGCATATCCTCCTTGGGGAGGATGCGGGAGACGACGCCCTTGTTGCCGTGGCGGCCGGCCATCTTGTCGCCCACGCTGATCTTGCGCTTCTGGGCGATGTAGACACGGACCACCTGATTGACGGAGGGGTTGAGCTCGTCGCCGTTCTCACGGGTGAAGACCTTCACGTCTACCACGATACCGCTCTCGCCGTGGGGGACCTTCAGGGAGGTGTCCCGGACCTCCCGGGCCTTCTCGCCGAAGATGGCCCGCAGGAGACGCTCCTCGGCGGTGAGGTCCGTCTCGCCCTTGGGCGTGACCTTGCCCACCAGGATATCGCCGGCACGGACCTCCGCGCCGATGCAGATGATGCCGCGCTCGTCCAGATATTTGAGGGAATCCTCGCCCACGCCGGGGATGTCCCGTGTGATCTCCTCGGGGCCCAGCTTGGTATCCCGGGCGTCCACCTCGTGCTCCTCGATGTGGATGGAGGTGAAGACGTCCTCCATGGCAAGGCGCTCGTTGAGGAGGATGGCGTCCTCGTAGTTGTAGCCCTCCCAGGTCATGAAGCCGACCAGGATGTTCTTGCCCAGGGCCAGCTCGCCGTCCTTGGTGGCGGGGCCGTCGGCCAGCACGTCCTTGGCCCTGACGCGCTCGCCCACCGTCACGGCGGGGCGCTGGTTGACGCAGGTGCCCTGGTTGGAGCGGGAGAACTTGATGAGGTGGTAATCCTTGATATTGCCGTCGTCATA
>CANQSD010000242.1 GCA_947626385.1 uncultured Oscillospiraceae bacterium
GCGCCGCCCAGCTTGAAGACCCGGTCCACCCCGGCGATCCGCGCCGCCGCCAAAATCTCCGGCGCCACGACGCCGCCCCGGGCGGGGGTGGTCATGACGATCTCCCGACAGCCGGCTATCTTGGCCGGCACCGCGCTCATGAGGACGCTGGAGAACAGCGGCGCGGTACCGCCGGGGACATAGAGCCCCACCTTCTCGATGGGGTGGACGCGCTCGCCCAGCGTCACGCCGGGGCGGGGGGAGAGGGTGTAGCCCTCCCGCCGCTGTTTTTCGTGGAAGGCGCGGATGTTGGCCTCCGCCCGCCGCATGACCTCGATGAACGCGGGGTCCAGGCCGGCCACGGCCCCGTCCAGCTCCTCCGCCGTCGCCTCCAAAGACGCCGGCGCGCCGCCGTCAAAGCGCTCGCAATACTCCCGCAGGGCCGCGTCGCCACGGGCGCGCACGTTTTGGATGATCTCGGCCACAGGCCCGGACACGTCCAGCTTCTCCTGGGCGCGGGCGAAGATCTCCGCCTCCGGGACCTCGGATAATTTCATAAGCTTGATCATAGCTTCTCCTCGATGCAGTCGGAAAGCCGCCGGGTCAGCGCCGTCACGGCCTCGTATTTGAATTTGCAGCTCGGCTTGTTGGCGATGAAGCGGGCGGAAATGGGCAGGATCTCCGTGAGCACCGCAAGCCCGTTTTCCCGCAGGGTCGCCCCCGTCTCCACGATGTCCACGATGACGTCGGACAGCCCCAGGATGGGCGCAAGCTCGATGGAGCCGTTTAAGTGGATGAGGTCCACGCTCCGCCCCAGGGAGGCGTAGTAGTCCCTGGTGATGCGGGTAAATTTGGTGGCCACCCGAAGGGACCTCTCGCCGCTGTCAGAATGACCCGGCCGGCCGCACACGCACATCCGGCACCGGCCCAGGCCCAGGTCCAGAAGCTCGTAGACGTCGGGCCGGTACTCCAGCAGGATGTCCTTCCCCGCCACGCCTACGTCCGCCGCGCCGCGCTCCACGTAAATAGCCACGTCGGAGGGCTTGACGAAGAAGTACCGCACCCCCCGTTCCGGGGACTCGAACACCAGCCGCCGCCCCGGGTCCAGCACGTCCGGGCACCCGTAGCCGGCCTTTTCAAAAAGGCCATAGACCTTGTCGCCCAGCCGCCCCTTGGGCAGGGCCACGTTCAAAAGCTCACTCACGGGCCTCACCCCCTTGAAAGCGCACGAGCTTCGTATACCGGAACCCCTCCGGCACCGCCCGGTCCACCCGGACGCGCGCTCCGGAGGCCGTGAGCTCCCGCACATACCGCAGGAGCGCGGCGCTGTCCGCCCCCTCATCCAGAATGAGTACGTCCGCGTCCGGCCCCGGATGCCCCGGCGTCAGCCGCTCCAGAAGATTCAGATAGACCGCGAACCCCATGGCCCCGGCGTCCCGCCCGAGCCGGCGCACCAGCCCGTCGTACCGCCCGCCGGAGAGGACCGCGCTGGGCACGCCGGGGAGATACCCCCGCAGGACCACGCCGTTATAGTACCGCGTGTCCGCCTTCAGGGAGAGGTCCAGCCAGATCCCCGGTACCTCCCTGAGCGCCACCGCCAAACTCGCAAGCTCGGAGAGGGCGTCGGCGGCGCGGGGTCCCAGGGGCAGGGCGGACAGCTCCCGTACCCCCTCGGCCAGGGGCGCGCGCAGATGCACCAGCCTCCGGAAGGTCTCCGCGGACGTATCGGAAAGGCCCCAGGCGTCCCCCCGGACCTCGTGGGTGTTCTTCGCCTCCGCCAGCGTCAGGAGCTTGTCCCAATGCGCCTCCGGGATGCCCTCGTCCGCGAAAAATCCCCGCAAAAGCCCCAGATGCGTCACGTCCAGAATGTACGTCTCCGCCAAAAGCCCCAAACTCTCGGCGGCCAGGGAGACGACCTCCGCCACGCTGTACGCGTCGAGCCGCCCGATGCACTCAAGCCCCGCCTGCTGGATCTCGGCAAAGCCGCTCTCCGGGTCCGGGGCGCGAAAGACGCTCTCGGCGTAGTAGAGCTTCCTCAGACTCTCGCTCACCGGGGTATTTTTGATGACAGAGAGGGTCACGTCCGGCTTTAAGGCCATGAGCCGCCCGTCGGTGTCGGTGAAGGTGAGGATGGCGCTGCCGGTGATGAAGCTGCGGTTTTTGGCGTAGAGGTCGTATTCCTCGAACCGCCCCACCCGGTAGCGGGCGTAGCCGTGTTTTTCATAGAGCGCCAAAAGCCGCCGTTTGGGGGTATCGGCGGCCAAAAGTGCGGGATTTTCCATGCTTGTGCCTCGATTCCGTGATTTTACCCATTATACGAAATATCAACGCGTTAGTCAAGTGAAGAACCGACAGAGAAAAAAGGGATTTTCGAAAAATGTTTGTGAGGTTTCGATTGACAAAGGCAAAAGCCCGTGGTATACTGTCATGGAATCGGTTTGGAGAGATACCGAAGCGGTCATAACGGAGCGGTCTTGAAAACCGTCGGCGGGCAACCGCCCGTGGGTTCGAATCCCACTCTCTCCGCCACAAGTGCC
>CANQSD010000243.1 GCA_947626385.1 uncultured Oscillospiraceae bacterium
ATAGATCTTTGACATAAAGGACATACAAGAATAGAAAACGAGAGAAAGAGAATTAGAGCGTACGGGGGATGCCTGTGGCTCTCAGAGGCGATGAAGGACGTGACAAGCTGCGAAAAGCTACGGGGATTGGCAAATACGATTTGATCCGTAGATATCCGAATGGGGCAACCCAGTACATTGAAGATGTATTACCACTTAATTGTGGGGCGAACGTGGGGAACTGAAACATCTAAGTACCCATAGGAGTAGAAAATAATAATGATTCCGCAAGTAGTGGCGAGCGAACGCGGAAGAGCCCAAACCAATTATGTTACGGCATATTTGGGGTTGTAGGACTGCGACAAATGACTATAAACTATTATTAGAATAACCTGGAAAGGTTAACCGTAGGGGGTGATAGTCCCGTATAATAAAATGGTTTATTACATAGCAGTATCCTGAGTAGGACGGGACCGGAGAAATCCTGTTTGAATCTGGCAGCACCATCTGCCAAGGCTAAATACTACTGAGAGACCGATAGTGAACCAGTACTGTGAAGGAAAGGTGAAAAGAACCGTGAATAACGGAGTGAAATAGAACCTGAAACCGTGCGCTTACAAGCGGTCGGAGCGGACTTGATCCGTGACGGCGTGCCTTTTGCATAATGAGCCTACGAGTTACTTCTCACTAGCAAGGTTAAGATTTTAAGGATTGGAACCGGAGCGAAAGCGAGTCTGAATAGGGCGTTTAGTTAGTGGGAGTAGACGCGAAACTTTGTGATCTACCCTTGAGCAGGTTGAAGTTCTGGTAACACAGAATGGAGGACCGAACCCGTTGATGTTGAAAAATCTTGGGATGACTTGAGGGTAGGGGTGAAAGGCTAATCAAACTGAGAGATAGCTCGTACTCCCCGAAAAGCTTTTAGGAGCTACCTGGGATGTTTCTTTATAGAGGTAGAGATACTGATAGGATGCGGGGGCTTCACCGCCTACCAATTCCTGACAAACTCCGAATGCTATAAAGTTAAGTCCTGGAGAAAGGCTATGGGTGCTAAGTCCATAGCCGAGAGGGAAAGAACCCGGACCATCGGCTAAGGTCCCGGAATGTATGCTAAGTTGAAATAACGCGGTATGATTGCAGAGACAGCTAGGATGTTGGCTTGGAAGCAGCCACTCATTTAAAGAGTGCGTAACAGCTCACTAGTCGAGCGATCGTGCATGGATAATAAACGGGCATAAGCATACTACCGAAGCCATGGGATATATAGAAATATAGATCGGTAGGGGAGCATTCTATACTACGTAGAAGATAAAGGCGTGAGCCATATTGGAGTGTATAGAAAAGCAAATGTAGGCATAAGTAACGATAATGCGGGTGAGAAACCCGCACACCGTAAGACTAAGGTTTCCTGATCAACGATAATCGGATCAGGGTTAGTCGGGACCTAACGCGAATCCGAAAGGAGGAAGTGGATGGACAATCGGTAAATATTCCGATACTAACTAATATTGTGATGGACTGACGGAGTAGTGACACTACCGCGTACTGACGGAATAGTACGTTAAAGGGTGTAGATATATTTTTGGTAGGTAAATCCGCCGAGAATGTCGAACCTGATAGTACCAAGAGGCTACGGCTGATTGGATAGTGTAGGTAATCAAACTTCCAAGAAAAGGTTCTAAACTTAGATATTAGTTACCCGTACCGCAAACCGACACAGGTAGTCGAGGAGAGAATCCTAAGGTGCTCGAGTGATCCGTGGCTAAGGAACTAGGCAAATTAGTCCTGTAACTTTGGGAAAAAGGACCCCTACGCAAGTAGGGCGCAGAGAAATGGCCCTGGCGACTGTTTAGCAAAAACACATGGCTTTGCAAAATCGTAAGATGAAGTATAAGGCCTGACACCTGCCCGGTGCTGGAAGGTTAAGAGGAGATGTCATCCGTAAGGAGAAGCATTGAATTGAAGCCCCAGTAAACGGCGGCCGTAACTATAACGGTCCTAAGGTAGCGAAATTCCTTGTCGGGTAAGTTCCGACCTGCACGAATGGTGTAACGATCTGGGCACTGTCTCAGCCACGAGCTCGGTGAAATTGTAGTAGCGGTGAAGATGCCGCTTACCCGCAACGGGACGGAAAGACCCCGTGAACCTTCACTATAGCTTAACATTGCTTTTGGATAAATAATGTGTAGGATAGGTGGGAGACTGCGAAGCAGGTACGCTAGTATTTGTGGAGTCGTTGTTGAAATACCACCCTTTATTTATTTGGAATCTAACTCCCATAGGGAGGACAGTGTTTGGTGGGTAGTTTGACTGGGGTGGTCGCCTCCAAAAGAGTAACGGAGGCTTTCAAAGGTACCCTCAGTACGGTTGGTAACCGTGCGTAGAGTGCAATAGCATAAGGGTGCTTGACTGTGAGACCTACAAGTCGAGCAGGTACGAAAGTAGGATATAGTGATCCGGTGGTTCCGTATGGAAGGGCCATCGCTCAAAGGATAAAAGGTACTCCGGGGATAACAGGCTGATCA